>DASPMW010000170.1:0-40631 GCA_035626855.1 Patescibacteria group bacterium | reverse complement strand
GATTCCGTGCTGGTCGGCGTCCAGAAGGTGATGCACGAATTCCGGCCGCACCTGGTGCTGTCGGGCATCAACCACGGGCAGAACACAGCGGATGACGTGACCTATTCCGGCACCATCGCAGCCGCGATCGAGGCAACGCTGATGGCGATCCCAGCGATCGCGCTGAGCCAGGATTTCGATGAAACGGGCGGCAAGCCTGACTGGCAAATCGCGCGGGAATACGTGCCGCGCATCCTGAAGGCCTTCGAGGGCAAAAGCTGGGAGCATAACCTGCTGATGAGCGTGAACTTCCCGGCGCCGGTGCCCGGCGTCGTGCCGGAAATCCGCTGCGTGCCGCAGGGCCATTACAGCATGGAAAAGCAGGATATGGACAACCGCATCGATCCGCGCGGCCGCCCTTACTTCTGGATCGGGCCGCCGCCGCTGCGCGACGAAACCGATGTCACGCTCGACATGGGCGCGCTGGCGGCCGGGCATGTCACGATTACGCCGCTCTCGCTCAATTTCACGCATTACCCGACCCTGGTCGAACTCGGAAAGGTGTTCAAATGAGCCTTCTTGCGCGGAAAATCCGCCTGATCATGAAGCTGCGGAAATGCGGCATCACCGACACGAACGTGCTGGGCGCGATCGAGCGGGTACCGCGCGAAGCCTTTATCGCCCCGATGTTCCACGACCAGGCGTATGAGGACATCGCGCTGCCGATCGATCGCGGGCAAACCATCAGCCAGCCGCTCGTCGTCGCGTCCATGACGCAGGAGCTGAAGGTCAACGACCGCCACAAGGTGCTGGAAATCGGCACGGGCTCCGGCTACCAGGCCGCGATCCTTTCCAAGCTCTGCCGCCGCGTCTACAGCATCGAGCGCCACCGCCCGCTGCTGGCCGGCGCCGAGCGCATGTTCAACGACCTGCGCATCCGCAACATCACCTGCAAGGCGGCTGACGGCATGCTCGGCTGGCGCGAGCAGGCGCCGTTCGACCGCATCATCGTGACGGCGGCCGCCGGCGAAGGCGCGCCGCCCGCGCTGCTCGAGCAGCTGTCGATCGGCGGCATCCTCATCATCCCGATGGGGCGCGACAAGTCGAGCCAGTTCATTTACCGCATCACGCGGACCGAGACGGGCTTTGAGTCCGAACAGCTCATGCCCGTGCGCTTCGTGCCGCTGCTGCCGAATGTCGCGCGCAACGATGTGATCCGCGCGGATGAGCAGGACGAAGACAGCTTTTTTGCGACACCGGAACTGATCCCCGCCTGAACCCGAGAGGAGCCATGAGGGCTGCACCGCGACATCTCCTGCTGATAGCTACGGCTCTCGCCGGATGGATCGGCATGGCAGGCGCGGCGGCAGCGGGGCCTGCGCCCGTGGAGAATTACGGCGCCAAGCCGCTCTCCCCGAACGGCGCGGTCATCGCGCGCAAGGGCGATACGATCACGTCGATCGCGAGAATTTATAAGGTTTCGCCGCAGGAGCTTGCCGCCGCGAACAATTTGCCCTTGTCGGGAAGCTTGTGGAGCGGGCAGCGCATCGTCCTGCCGACGCCGAAATCGCACCGCGTGAGGCCGAACGACACGATGTTCAGCCTGTCGCGGATGTACGGGACGACGGTCGATGCGCTCGCCGGCGCGAACGGCATCGGGCCGCCCTATAGCGTCAAGGTGGGGCAGGTGCTGCGTATCCCGTCTGGCAACCCGGCGCCGATGAACAGCGCCGCAATTTCCCCGCCGGCGGAAAGGCCGGTGACGGCAGGGCGGAACGAGGATTCTCCGCAGCTGCTGAAAAAGCCCGGTCCGTCGCCTGTGACCAAGGCGTTCGACGCGCTCCTCGGCAAGCTTGCGCGCGGCGAGGCGTCCGAGGAAGAAACAGTGCGGGAAATCTCGCTGGTGTCGGCCGCGACCGCCGTGCCGGAGACGAAGAACGCTGAAACAGTCGGGCGCTCGCGCCGCGCCGGATTCATCTGGCCCGTGAAAGGCCAGGTGATTTCAAGCTACGGTCCGAAGACGGGCGGGCTATACAATGACGGCATCAACATCGCGGCGCCGCGCGGCACCCCCGTGCGCGCGGCCTCCGACGGAACAGTCGCCTATGTCGGCGACAAGCTGAAAAGCTACGGCAACCTTGTGCTGATCCGCCACAACAACGGCATGGTCACGACCTACGCGCATCTCAGCAATGTCACTGTCCGGGCGGGGTCGAAAGTGGCGCAGGGGCAGGTGATCGGCTCCGTCGGCTCGACCGGCACGGTCGTCAACGCGCAGCTGCACTTCGAGGTGCGGCGCGGCAAGAACACCGTCGATCCCAAGGAATATCTCGGATAAAATCAGGGCTTGATCTGGAGCGTGTCCGTCGGTTTCGGCGCGGCCTGCTGCGCGGGGGCTTCCTGTTTTGCCGTCACCAGCTGGAACTCGCCGGCTGTATTGTCAAAACGGAATTCAAGACCGGGCCCTGCGCCATAGGCGCCCGGCAGGATCAGCGACGTCCCGCCCTTGGCCGTGACCAGCTCGATGGGATCGGAGGCGTTGATCTGGAGGACCTTGCGGAATTCGTTGTTGGCGTCCTTCATGTACACGGCGAGCGGACAGCCTTCGTAAGAGCAGAGCACCGGCGTAGTCAGGTGCACAAACAGCAGCTCACGCCCGCTGGCCTTGTCGACCTGCTTGGAGATCTCGACGAAGGCAGGGTTGTCGCCGCCTTGCTGTTCGTCTGCGTCTTTTACTTCCTGCGGCAGGCTGGCGAGGACGGGGTATTGCTTGGCGAGCGCCTCCAGGTCGTTGACCCGCGTGAAGGAAAGCTCGGTGCGGACCGTGTCCGGCGCGGCTTCGACGATCGGCGGCGCGGTTTGTGTCGATGCCTGCGGCGGCAGAACCGGCTGATCGGCGACGCTGTCAACCAGCGGCGTCACGATGCCGACCGTCAGCACCACGGCCAGAGCCGCCCGGGTCGCTGCCTTCTTGAAAGTTTTCAGGAGATCGTTTTTTGCCTGCATGATGAGACGCCCCAGAAATTTAATCATATCCATAATATCATGACCTGGTATACGCGACAAGTGGTTTTGCCCCTCCAAAAGATAACGGCACTTCCCTGAAATTGAAAGGGAAATGCCGTAATCTCGTGGCTGTTGACGTGCTTAGCGAACGGGCATCAGCTCGGACCGGTCCTGCTGGCCTGCGCCGCCTTCGTTCAGCTTCATGCTGGCGCGCGCGGCGATGAGCACGTTGATCTGCTCCTGCAACACGTAGATGTCCTGCAGCTGCATCGTCACGTAGGCCTTGACCGCCGCACGTTCCTGCTGGAGCGCGCCGGCTTCGTTCTGCATCCGGGCGTAGTAGTCCGGATCCATGAAGCGTTCCTTGGTCATGGCGAGCATGATCTCGTTATAGCTCGGTTTATCCGAGATATCGGCAGGATCAACGCCCGCGCGCTCGCGGATTTCGCGGATGGTCTGGCCGACCGGCTTCGGCGGCGGCGGCGGAACGCCCGTCGCGCTCGACGAGTTCGGCATGCCGTTACCGCATTGCGCGCCACCGAAGGGCAGGTCATAGCCGCCCATCTTGTTCATGTATTCGGTGATAAGCGTACCCGAGCCGTCGCAGGGAATGCCGCGGCAGTGCCGCACGGAACCGGGGCAGGACCCGCAGCCAAGGAAGCAATGCACCCCGCCTGCGCCCAGAAGGTGGGCGGCAGCCAGAAGGCCTGATGGCGTCAGCATCACCCCTTTTTGCGTGGTGCAGGCCATCGCGCGGCAGGAAGAGTTGATATAGCCCCAGGTTTTCTGGTGATAGCGCGTGACTGCCGAGGTCTGGCAGGCCTGGTTGGCCAGGAATGCCGTCATCGAGGAGCCGCAAGAGCAGGAGGCGCCGCCGACCCAGTTATAGTTGGGCTGGCGATAGTTATTGGGCGCACGGCTTTGCGAGCCGGAGCTGGACGAAATGCAACCTGCCTCGATCAGCGCCACCCGGCCCATCTGGTACAGGCCGCAATAGCCGATGTTGTTGCAGACCCCGATCCGTCCGGATGCTTCACGCGCGCCAAGGGTGCGCAGGAAGTCCGCGAAGGTGCCGCGGCTCGCGCCCATGGGGCCGGGCGGCGTGGGGGGCGGGGGCGGAGGAGGAGTCGGCGGCGGCGGAGGCGGCACGTCACCGCCCGAGGCCTGCGGCAGCGGCATGCCGGTGCGGCGGGAGATCATCGAGGCGACGATGTTCGCTGCCACGCCGCGCCAGGCCTTGATCTGCTCGCGGCGGAGAATGTATTCGCGGCCGCTCTGCGTATCGACCAGGTCGTCCGTCAGCTTGTCGGCGATGTTCGGCTCGATCAGGTTCGTCATGATCTCGTGCGCGGCCGCGTATTGCTCGGGCTGCGAAAGATCGACGGTGTCCTTGAACAGGAAGCCCTCGATATCGATGTCGCCGTTCGGCCAGGGGCCCGCGGTGGTCGGATTGGGGCATGGGTTGATGCCGGCATTGGCCTCGGGGTCGTTGAACTGTTTGCAATAAATTTCCAGACGGCCCTTTTTCTCCTGCGATGTGCCGCTTTCCGCGCTGGCTGCAGGGCTCGTCGCGCTGGCTGGCGTCGCGCCCATCTGGACGGCAAGAACCGTCGCATCCGGGGTAGCGCCGGAGCGCGAGGTCAGGTCACGCGTAAAGCCCGATGTCAGCGCGTTGGATATGCTCTGCGTCACGGCAAGGGGCGAGGCCGGGGTCGCGGAGACGCAGGCGCGCTCGTTCGGCGTCACGCGTTTCTTGGCTTCGACTTCACGCAGCTGGGTCTGCTTGATCTGCTTGGTGAGGTTATGGCTGTCAACGGTCGAGCCGAACTGGCGGGATTGGTCAACAACGCTCGCATGCCATTGGGCGGTCATGTTTTTCAGCGACGGGAGCATCTGCTCCGTCCACAGGGTGTTCAGGTGGTCGACGAACTGCTCGCCGCCGACTGCCCAATAGTCGTCATTGACCATCGACAGGCGGTCTTCCGCGAGCACGCAGGGATCGGTGCCGAAGCTGCCGGTGAGGGGAGCGCTCGCGCCGCTGTCGCAATCATTGGTCGGGGGAGTCGTGCCGCCACCGCCGCCGCCGCCGGCGTTTTCGTTCACGCCGTCGCCGTCGATGTCGGTGTCGACGTCGTTATCGATGCCGTCGCCGTCGATATCGGTATCGGCGCAGTCCATCGTGCCGTCGCCGTCAGTATCCCGGGTGCAGGGGTCGCCGCCGCTGGTGGGCGGAGCGCCGTTCGGGGTCGGGTCGACGATGTCGGGGATGCCATCGCCGTCGGTGTCGGTGTTGTCAGCCGTGCCGTCGCCGTTGATATCCGTGTCGTTGTTGTTCGGCACCCCGTCGCCGTCGATATCGGGGTCCGTGCAATCCGGCACGCCGTCGCTGTCGGTGTCAAGAAGGCAGCCGCCGCTGGCGCCGCTCGCGCCGAGGCCCTGGATCCAGGTCACCGCCATCGGATCGAAATTGCCCGAGGTGTTGTTGGACTGCAGGAGGGAGCCGAGATAGTTGAAAAGCTGGTTCTGGGCGGTGACGTTGCCTGCAGCCGCGTTGTTGATGAGCGTCTGGGCAGCCGCGCAGGAGCCGAATTGCGAGCAAAGCAGGGTCTGGAACAGCGACCACGTGCCCCCCGAGGGGTTATTGAAAAGTACGATTGTGAGGGTATTCACAGCACCCGGCTGGCCCGACATCGCCTGCGCAAGCGTCTGCAGCGCGACCTGGCCTTTGCCGGCGATCGTGAAGTTGATCAGGTCGTCATAGGGGTTCGGCACCAGGAACGGGTAAACCGGCATCCCGTAGGGATCGAGATAGGAGAAGTAGTTATAGAAATAGGGGCCACCCAAGGCATTCTGGACGGTATTCAGGTTGCCGACGTTGCCGCCGGACGCCCCCGTCAGCAGGGTAACAGAGTTTGTGGCCGGAATGATCGCGGGCGGCGGGAAGGGATTCGGGCCGCGGGGCGGATCGCCGAGCGCGGCGCGCACACCGTTCAGGTAGGCATACACATCATAAGGAGCGGGCGGGCTTCCAAGCGCCGTATTGAGCGCGCCGATAGCGGTCGCATCTTCCTGCAGGGCGAGGATTAACGTGTTGTAATCGACGCTTTGCGCTGCCGCGGGCTTCGCGCCCCAGAGGCAGGCCACGGCGACGAGGGCCATGCAAAAGCGAACTGTTCTGGAGAAAATCCCAGAAAATTTTTGACAGGGATTAGTCATGCCCCTCCCCATAGAACACGCAAACCGGAACCTTGAAAAACTCTATCCTTAAATTCTAACAAAAATTCAGTTAGTTGGGAATTACTTAAAATTTTAACCAATTATTTACGGGGTGCCGAACAGGCGGTTAAGTGCCTGCGGAAGATAGTGAATTATGTCCTCCGCGGTCAGGCCAAGGCCGAAATTTTGCGCAGTTTCTCCGTGCAGCCACGTGGCAGCCGCTGCCGCCATGAACGGCTCCATGCCCTGTGCCATGAGTCCCGTGATCAATCCGGCCAGCACATCGCCGGCGCCAGCCGTCGCCAGCGTCGAGGGCGCGTTCGCGCAGACGATGGCCGTGCCATCAGGGGCGGCGATAACGGTGTCGGCCCCCTTCAGGAGCAGGACGGCGTTCGCTGCTTTTGCAGCCTGGCGGGCGCGAGAGACCTTGCTGCCCGCGAGGTTGCCGAACAGACGTGCAAATTCGCCCTCATGGGGCGTGAGGACATTGCGGGCGGGTGAAAGTCGCGCGAAAAGATCCTTCGGCGCGTCCTGGAAGGCGGTAAAGACATCGGCGTCCAGCACGACGCGTTTTTCAAAGGAAAGCAGCGCGTGAAACGTCTCCTTCATGCCGTCGCCGACGCCAGCGCCGGGGCCGAGGCAGAGGACATTTTTCCGCTCGTCACGGAGCAGCGCTTTGAGATCCTCCTGCGTTTCCCATTCATCGGTCATGATGCTCGCCCGATACTGCGCGTAAAGGGGAACCGTTTTCGGCCGGCTGGTAATGGAGACGACGCCCGCCCCCGCGCGCTGCGCCGCATAAGCCGCAAGGCAGGCGGCACCGGTGCGCTTGTCGCCGCCGAAGATCACCGCATGTCCGCGCGTGTATTTATGTGCGGCCGCGGAGGGCAACGGAAAGTTCCGCAGCCAGAGGGCCGGATCGTTTTCAAACAAATTCGTTTTGAGGCCTGCGACCGTCTCGTCGGAGATGTTTATCAGCGAAACCACCAATTTCCCGCAATACGCACGGGCGGGGTAAAGGAGATGCGCCGGCTTCTTGCGGCAGAAGGTCACGGTGAAATTCGCATGCAGCGTGCCGGGGGCGACTGTGGCGCTGCTCGCGTCAATGCCGGAGGGGACATCGACCGCCGCGACCAGAAGCTTCTTCGCCCTGATCTTGTCGAACAAGGTCACGAGTTCTGGGTCGAGCGATCCTGCAAAGCCGGTGCCGAACACCGCGTCGACAACAAGCGCTGCGTCTTTGGGCGCGAGGTTCGAGTTGAGGCTTTCGATTTCGCCATCCCACTCCTTCGCGGCAAGGGCGGCGTCGCCCTTCAGGGCGGCTTTCTTGAGCGGGCAGGCCACGCGCACCTGCCAGCCTTCGCTTTTGAGTTTCGCGGCGGCAATGAAGCCGTCGCCGCCGTTATTCCCGGGCCCGCAGAGAACCAGTACAGGGCAGCGTTCCACCCGATCGCGGATAGCGGCCGCGACGGCGTTGCCGGCGGCTTTCATCAGCTGGATGCCGGTCGTGCCGGCTGCGATTGTCGCAGCCTCGGCTTTTCTCATTTCGGTGGCGGTGAGGACTTCGAACATTAGGGCAGTATTGCAGACTGGCCGAAGCAGGGAAAGTTGAACCTTTCAAGCCTCTTCGCGGTTGGAGCGAGCAAACCGGTCAGGGCTATATTATGACTCCACAAAAGAGACGTTCGCCGCGGCAACTGCAGGAGGTCAATCACCAGCGTCTGCGGCTCCTCAACCATGTCACGCAGCTGACGGACAAGCTGATGATCGTTCTGGCCTTCGTGTGGATCGGTCTCATGATCGCCGATTTCCTGGGCCGGCTCGGGCCGTCGCTTGCCATCCTCAATTACGTGATCTGGGGGCTGTTCCTGCTGGATTTTGCGGTGAAGCTGATTATTGCGCCGCAAAAGGGGCGGTTCCTGCGGCAGAACTGGATTACGCTTGTTTCGCTATTGCTGCCGGCATTCCGTGTGCTCCGGATATTCCAGGCGCTGCGGGCCTTCCGGGCGCTGAGCCTGCTGCGCATGCTGACCTCGGTCAATCGCGGCATGAGCGCGCTTGTCGTAGCGATGGGGAAACGCGGCGTCGGCTATGTGGTGGCGCTGACGATCATCGTGCTGTTCTCCGGCGCGGCGGGGATGTTCTTCTTTGAAAATCCCGGCCAGTTGCGGGAGCAGGGTTTTGACAGTGTCGCGGCCGCGGGCGGCGGGTTGCACAGCTATGGCGACGCGCTGTGGTGGACCTCGATGCTGATGACGACGATCGGCTCCCAGTACTGGCCAGTGACGGGAGCGGGTAGGGGGCTTTGCTTTATTGTCTCGCTTTATTCGCTTGGCGTGTTCGGATATATCACGGCGACGCTCGCAAGTTTCTTTGTGGACAGCGCCGCGCAAACCCCGACCGCCAGCAAAAACAATATAGATGATCTGAAAAACGAAATTGCGGCGCTGCGCCGCGAAATGAAGGGATCAAAACTCAAAAGAAGAAGTGGGGCGATCGACGGGGATTGAACCCGCGGCATCTTGGACCACAACCAAGTGTTCTACCACTGAACTACGACCGCCATAAGGTGAATGGTTTACCTGACCTTATTATAGCGCGTCAAGTTTTCCCTATCGCGAATATACCAAAAACCCTGCCCAAATTCTAGGCAAGTGCCTTCAAAATGGGCAGCGAGACCGCTTGCTCCAACCAAAACATCTTTTATTTACAATGGATTACGCCCACCTGAAAACTGGCACGCGTCTTGCGATAGAGGCGCGTCCTTAAAAGAGGCGGGAAATGAAAAAGATCGAGGCGATTATCAAGCCGTTCAAGCTCGACGAAGTGAAAGAAGCGCTTCACGAAGTCGGCGTGCAGGGCATGACGGTAACCGAGGTGCGCGGCTTCGGCCGGCAGAAGGGCCATACCGAGCTTTATCGCGGCGCAGAATATGTCGTTGATTTCCTGCCCAAAGTGAAAATCGAATGCGTCGTCGAAAACGGGCAGGTCGACGATGTCATCGAGGCGATCGCGCAGGCGGCCCGCACCGGTCGCATCGGCGATGGAAAAATTTTCGTGATGCCCGTCGAGAACGTGATCCGCGTCAGAACCGGAGAGCGCGGCAAAGAAGCAATTTAACTTTAACCGGCAACCAGGAGAGAACCTAAATGGCCAAATCGAACGCTAAACTGAAAATCGCGAAGGCGCCCGCCAAGTCGGCGAAGTCGTCGCAGAACTTCTCCGAGTTCTTCAAGCTGCTCAAGCAGAACAACGTGGAATACGTTTCGTTCCGCTTCACCGACCTGCGCGGCAAGCTGCAGCACACCGCGCAGCATATTTCGACCGTCGACGAAGGCCTGCTCGAGGACGGCATCATGTTCGACGGCTCGTCCATCGCCGGCTGGAAAGCGATCAACGAATCCGACATGATCCTGCGCCCCGACCTCGGAACCGCCGTGCTCGATCCGTTCGCGGCCGTGCCGACCGTCGACGTGTTCTGTGACGTTTACGAACCCTCGACCGGCCAGCCATACAGCCGCGATCCGCGCTCGATCGCCAAGGCGGCAGAGCAATACCTGAAATCGACCGGCATCGCGGATACCGGTTATTTCGGCCCGGAAGCTGAATTCTTCATCTTCGACGATGTGCGCATTGACGTATCGATGAACCGCGTATCGTACGAGATCGACAGCATGGAAGGACCCTACAACTCTGGCCGCAAATACGAGCAGGGCAATATGGGCCACCGCCCCGGCGTCAAGGGCGGCTACTTCCCCGTCGCCCCGATCGACAGCTCGAACGATATGCGCGCAGAGATGACCTCGGTCCTCGCCGGCATGGGCGTTCCGGTCGAGAAACACCACCATGAAGTCGCGCCGGCGCAGGTAGAGCTCGGCATCAAGTTCGACACGCTAGTGACCTCCGCCGACAACCTGCAGCTCTATAAGTATGTCGTCCACAACGTGGCGCATGCTTACGGCAAAACCGCCACCTTCCTCCCGAAGCCTGTCTTTGGCGATAACGGCTCGGGCATGCACGTCCACCAGTCGCTGTGGAAAGCGGGCAAGCCGATGTTCGCGGGCTCGGGCTATGCGGATCTCTCGGAAACCTGCCTCTACTACATCGGCGGCATCATCCGCCATGCGAAAGCGCTGAACGCAATCACAAACCCCACCACGAACAGCTACAAGCGCCTCGTGCCGGGTTATGAAGCGCCGGTGCTGCTCGCATACTCCGCGCGCAACCGTTCGGCCTCCTGCCGCATTCCGTTCGCGGCTTCGCCGAAGGGCAAGCGCGTCGAAGTGCGCTTCCCGGATCCGGCGGCCAACAGCTACCTCGCCTTCGCGGCGATGCTGATGGCGGGCCTTGACGGCATCCAGAAGAAAATCCATCCGGGCGACGCGATGGACAAGAACCTTTACGACCTCCCGCCGGATGAACTCTCGGAAATCCCGACCGTCTGCGGCTCGCTCCGCGAAGCGCTCGATGCTCTCCGCGACGATCACGACTTCCTGCTGAAGGGAGGCGTGTTCACCAAGGACTTCATCGAAAGCTATCTCGAGCTGCGCTACGCGGAATCGAAGGCCTACGAGACGATGCCGCACCCGATCGAGTTCGCGATGTACTACTCGGTCTAACGAAATCTTCCCGAAAAAAAAGCCCCGGACGAAAGTCCGGGGCTTTTTTAAAACCTGCTAGATTATTTAACGGATTTGATAATCTCGCGGAAGGATTGCGTGTTTCGCGCCCAGTTGTACAGGTTGGTTTGTTCTTTGGGCGTGAACAGCGTCATGAACACGTACCACTCTTTGTCTCCGAGCGCGAGGAAGTGGATTTCCTGGGCGCTGGCGGTGCCTTTCTTCGGCGCGACGTCGTATATCTCGTACCGGTTGAAGAGGAAGCGGTTGTAGGCCGCGGATTTATCGCTGCTGACGAGCTTCGTGATCTTGAGGTTCATCACGTTGTCGAAATACTTGCGCTGGTCGTCGAGCTCGGTCTGAAAGTCGGTCGACCGGCTGCGGCGCACGGCGAGGATGCGGACATAGCCCTCCACGGTTTTCGCCAGTCCCTTGTTCTGCAGGCTGACGGTAAGCCGGTTCATGTCACGGAAATCAGGGGCCAGAACTTCCCACGACACGGGGTAGTTGAACTTGATGGAATCGACGAGCGTGAAAACTTTTTGGTCCTCGATCGGTTCTTCCTTGGGGTAGAGCACCTTGAAGCTGTCGATTGTTTTTTTCTGGAGATACTTCACATAGTTGCGCAATGGCAGGGGCGCGCGATAAGTCGCGAGCAGAACCCAGCTGCCGCTGATGCGCGCGGCGATGTATTCGAGGCTGCTTGGCGCGGCGGGAGATCCAGCGAGCACATAATAGGCGCTCGCGCTTTTGGTCGAATGCTCGATCACCTCGCCCTCTGGCGAGAAACCTTGCTTCAGGATGTAGTCCCGCAGCCAGTATTTGGCTGAAATCTCGTGGGGGAGCTTTAGCGCGTTGATTTCCAGCTCCATCTGCAGCGTGCTGACCATGGGGCTGCGATATAAAGCGATACGGCTCAGGATCGCCTGGTTGTTTTCCTGCAGCGTGTCGTAGGCCTCGACCTCCGTCCAGTCTTTCGGGATATAGATTTCGTATTCCAGCTCGGCCTTGGCATAGGGCATCATGCCATAGGCCTTGGTTTCCTTGGCGAAGGTGGCGTCGTCATGGATCGGGTGAACTTTCGGGGCGGCCTGCTGCTGGACGACCGCTCCCTTCGACTTCATCATCACATAAGCGCCGCCGCCAACCAGAAGCGCGACAACTGCTCCCACGGCTATATACAACTGTTTCTGGTTCATGCCTTTTGCCCTTTGCTTGTGTCGCGGATGACGGGAATGGGTTTCCGGTCCTCGTCTATGGCGACGTAGGTGAATTTTCCCTCGGTCACCTTGATCGCGTCGCGGCCGCCCAGCCGCGAGCGCGCCCAGGTTTCAACGAGGATCGTGATGGAAGTATTGCCGATGCGCTCGATCGTCGCATAGCAGCTGACCTCGTCGCCGATATGGACGGGGGCGGTGAATTTCATCGCATCGATCGCAATGGTGGCAATGCGCGAGCGCGCTTTCTGCGTCGCGATGACCGCGCCGGCCAGGTCCATCTGCGACAGCAGCCAGCCGCCGAAAATGTCGCCGTTCGCGTTCGCTTGCGCCGGCATCGCGATCGTGCGCAGCGCCGGGCTGGTGTTGTAGTCGGGCTCTTCGCGGGACATCTTACCCCCTAAAATCCTTGGTTTTTTATCCCCGCGTCATTATATAACGCGGAGCGCGCGCATGTCCAAGGTTGCGTTCCAGTGGTGAAATGCGTAAATTACCCGAAATCATGGGGGAACGTTTGAACAAGAAAACGCCGTCGCGTAAGGACGAATATTCAGCCGAGGACATTGAAGTTCTCGAAGGTCTAGAGCCTGTCCGCAAGCGCCCCGGCATGTATATCGGCGGCTCGGACGAGCGCGCGATGCATCACCTGATTTCCGAAGTGCTCGATAACTCGATGGACGAGGCGGTGGCCGGCTATGCCAGCCGCATCGAGATCCGGCTTGAGGCAGGCAACCGGATTATTATTAAGGATAACGGCCGCGGCATTCCCATCGATAACCACCCGAAATTCCCGGGCAAGTCGGCCCTCGAAGTCATTTTCTCCATGCTGCACTCTGGCGGCAAGTTCTCGGGCAAGGTCTACGCGACTTCTGGGGGTCTGCATGGGGTTGGCGCGTCCGTCGTGAACGCCCTGTCGAGCGAGCTGACCGTACAGGTGGCCCGCGACAAGACGCTTTATGAGCAGACTTACAGCCGTGGCAAGACGACCAGCAAGCTTAAAAAAATCGGCCCGACGAAAGAGCGCGGGACGACGATCACCTTCATTCCGGATACCGAGATTTTCGGGAAAGAAGCAAAGTTCAGCCCGGCGACCATTTATCGCCTCGCGCGCTCCAAGGCGTATCTTTACCGCGGCGTAGAGATGGCGTGGTCCTGCGACGAGACGCTCCTGAAAGATTCAGGCGGGGTCCCGGTCGAGGAAATCATCAAGTTTCCAAATGGCATCCTCGACTATCTTTATACGTTGGTCGAGGGCAAGACCTCGCTGACGCCAAAACCTTTTTACGGTTCCGTCGATTTCCCCGATGAGGAAGGGCGCTGCGAATTCGCGATCGCCTGGACGGAAGAGGAGGAGCAGGGGTTCCTGACCTCGTATTGCAACACGGTTCCAACGCCGGAAGGCGGCACGCATGTACAGGGCCTTCGCTCGGCGCTTTCCAAGGGCCTGAAGAACTATGCGGACCTTATCAATAACAAGAAGGCCGGTATCCTGACGCCGGACGATATTTTCGGCTCCGCGACCATCTTGCTCTCCATCTTTATCCGCGATCCCCAGTTTCAAGGGCAAACCAAGGAAAAGCTGACGACGGCCAGCGCGACCCGTTTCATCGAGAACGCGGTGAAGGACAATTTCGAGCACTGGCTGACGGGTGATAACAACGCTTCCAAGTACTTGCTCGATTATCTTATTCAGGTGGCTGAAGACCGCCGCCGCGCCAAGGACCAGCAGGAAATGTCGCGCAAATCCGCGACCCGCAAGCTGCGCCTGCCGGGTAAGCTCGCAGATTGCTCCAGGAAATCCTCCGAAGGCACTGAAATATTTATCGTTGAAGGTGACTCCGCGGGCGGGTCGGCCAAGCAGGCGCGGAACCGAGAAACGCAGGCAATCCTCCCGCTTCGCGGCAAGGTATTGAACGTCGCTTCGGCATCCTCCGACAAGATCCGCGACAACAAGGAAATCGCCGACCTTATTCAGGCGCTCGGCTGCGGCACGGGGAAAGAATTCAACATCGACAAGCTGCGCTATGAACGCGTCATTATAATGACCGACGCAGACGTGGATGGCGCGCATATCGCGTCGCTCCTCATCACCCTGTTCTATCAGGAGATGAAGCCGATGATCGATCATGGTGCGCTGTATCTGGCGCTTCCGCCGCTTTACCGGCTTTCCGCCGGCGGTGAGTCTGTCTATGCCCGCGACGACAAGCATAAAGACGAGCTCATGAAGACGACCTTCAAGGGCAAGAAAAAGGTCGATATCAGCCGCTTCAAGGGTTTGGGCGAAATGCCGGCCACCCAGCTCAAGGAAACGACGATGGACATGTCCAAGCGCACGCTCCTGCGCGTCACGCTGCCGGAGGCGGAAAAAAGCACCGATGCCTTTAAGAAGGCCGAGGGCGGCACGGCCCAGCTTATCGACCGGCTGATGGGGAAAAATCCGGAGGCGCGCTTCGAATTTATCCAAGCCAATGCCCAGTTTGTTCAAGACATTGATATTTAAGGGGGATCGGCCCGAACTGGGCGCCATCCCCGGCGTGTTATGGCAAGACTGATTGACAGTATCCTGTGTTGCCAGTATCATGATCTCTAAGTACAAAATTAGCGCGGTGTTTAGGGGTTAAGCGATACCGCGAATAGCTGTCAGTTGACGTCAACCTTTAAGACCGGGATCGGGTGTGACCATGGAAAATAAGAACAGTTCTCTGCGCGGCAAGCTGCGCCATGCATTCAATACGGCCGTCCTCGTCGGCGTCACGCTGGTCGGCACGCTCGGCATGACCGCGAATGCGCAGGCGCAAACCTATCAGCAGCCTGTCTCCGTCACCCAGACACAGCAATACGATAGCTCGAAGCCCTGGCTGAACGACCCGGCGGTCGCGCAGCGTTATCAGGAGCAGGTCGATAACATACGTTCGCAGAGCGAACTGCGCCTGCGCACCGCCTATATGCAGGAACAGCAGCGCGAAGCGCAGCTGAACCAACGTAACGCCCAGCAGATCCAGCGCCAGATCCAGCAAGGCCAGCGCGCCTCCAAAGGCGGCTGGAACCTTGGCGAGATCCTCGTGACGACCGGCAACGCGGGCGCGGCTGGCCAGACTTACCGCACGCAGCTTGAAATTATCCGCAACCAGTACCGCCAGCGCGTCTTCACCGAGCAACAGAACGTGCAGCGCCAGATCGACCGCCTGGACCAGACTTACGAGCGCCAGTATCTGAGCGCAGAGCGCGCGGCACAGGTCGAGGCCCAGCGTCAGGCACGGTACAACCAGCCCACAACCCAGCGCGCGGCGACCACCCAGCAATCCGACGACGGCATCAAGTCCCCCCAGGAAATGCATGATGCGCTTGTGAAAGCCTATCAGGACGCGACCCTCCGCGCGGCCAAGGCAGGCAAGCCCCTGCCAGATGCCGGCCAGTTCGGCCTTAGCAAGGACGATCCGGCCATCCAGATCAAGGCGCCCGGAAAGTAACTGCCTAAAACATTCAAGATACGAAAAGCCCCTCCCGTAACGGAGGGGCTTTTTATTTCATGCGCCAGCCGGTAACCTTTGGGGCAGGCAGCGCGAATATTCTTCATGGAAGGATCAAGGCGCATGAAAAGACGTGAATTTATGCTCGCGGCGGCACTGGCGGCCTGCACACTGGCATTAAGGCCCGGTTTTGCGGCAGACACCCCCAAAATAGAGGAATTGGTTATGAGCGACGAAGAATGGAAAAAGAAACTCGATCCGCAACAGTATGACGTGCTGCGTTGCGAGGGTACGGAGCGGGCGTTTACAAGCCCGCTGCTGGAGGAACATCGCGCGGGAACATTCAAATGCGCAGGCTGCGGCCTGGACCTGTTCAAGTCTGATGCGAAGTTTGACAGCGGCACAGGCTGGCCGAGCTTCTTTCAGGCGATACCGGGCCATGTGAAAACCAAGACCGACACCAAGCTGTTCATGGAACGCGTGGAATATCACTGCGCGAAATGCGGCGGCCACCAAGGGCACGTCTTCAACGACGGACCGCAGCCAACCGGCTTGCGCTATTGCAATAACGGCGTGGCGCTGGCCTTCGAGCCGGAGAAAAAAATCTAAAACTGTTTGGCGATCGCCAGCAGATAAGGCGTCGGATCAAGCAGGGTTTTCGGCTGCGGCCGGCCGCTCTCCCAGGTGGTCGGCAATCTTACCTGCGGCTGGTGCAACTCGAGGTGGAGGAAAGCGTGATGGGCATGATCTTCCTCCCGGTCCGCGGGTTTGCGGAACTTGTAGCCGGCGGCGTAAAGACGGCCGATCGGCGTGCCCGCGCGGATCGTCATCGCGGGGGCAAGCGCTGTCGACGGGCTGAATTCGCAGTAAAGGATCAGTCCGCTGCTTCCATGAACCATAACGGCTTCCATATCGCGCCAGTAATCGTTGCGCGTCGCATGCCCGGAAAATGGCGTGACGCCGACCACTGTGCCGTCTTCGACCGCCAGCACCGGTGTTTCGGCAGGAGCGTAAAGATCGACACCTTCGTGGTTGTGCCTGTCGCGCCGGTCGCCGAAAGCGCCAGAATGAGGGGGCAGCGCCAGCATCGCCTCGTCGGCGCGCAGGCGCGACCAGTCGTCGGGACTGGCGCAGGCGACAAGCTTGAGCGGGAAGGGGGATTGCCAGGCCATTGGCGTTATTCTCCGATGCTGCGGGCAATTATATCCGCCGTTGGCGGCATGGCAATAACGACCTGGAGGACGACATGAAAACGGTGATTTTGGCTTTCCTGATGCTGCTGGTCTCGGCGCCGGCGTTGGCCGCGGAAAAAACGGCGCTGTTTGCCGGGGGCTGTTTCTGGTGCATGGAAAGCGATTTTGAAGACGCCAAGGGCGTGAGCAAGGTGGTTTCGGGGTATGCGGGCGGCAGTCTCGAAAATCCGACTTACGAAATGGTATCCGCAGGGAATACAGGTCATTTCGAGACCGTCGAGGTGACTTATGACCCGGCAGTTATCTCCTATGAACAACTCCTGCAAATTTACTGGCAGAATGTGGATCCCTTTGACGATCAGGGCCAGTTCTGTGACAAGGGATCGCAATATCTCGCCGCGATTTTCTATGGCGGTGCCGCCGAGGAAGCTGCGGCGAAGGCCTCCCTTGCGGCCGTAGAGAAAAAGTTCGGTAAACCCGTCGCCACATTGCTGAAACCCGCCGCCAGGTTCTGGCCGGCGGAGGATTATCATCAGGATTACCACGCCAATAACGCGATGCATTACAAACTCTATCGTTCCGGTTGCGGCCGTGATGACAGGCTCGAGAAGGTCTGGGGCGGCAAGTAGTCCTCTCGACGCGCTAGTTTTCGTAATAACAGGGTTTTTCCCGCGCAGAGCCGCGGAATTGCCTTGCGGTGCACGCTTATTTTTCCTATTTATGTAAGACTTTACGGCCAAAAAATGCGGGCGTGGCGGAATTGGCAGACGCGCTGGATTTAGGTTCCAGTGCCGCAAGGCGTGTGGGTTCAAGTCCCTCCGCCCGCACCACTTTTGCTCCAGGCGGGCAGAAGGCCACAGGAATTCGGTACCATCAAACAAGACAAGAAAGCAGTTAGCAGAAAGTTCATGACAATGCAGATCACCCAGACCAAGAACGAAGACCTTACGCGCGAATTCACCGTCACCATGACGGCTGAAGAAATCGATCAGCGCGTCAACGACCGCCTGACCGAACTTGGCAAAACGGTGAAGATGCCCGGTTTCCGTCCCGGCAAAATTCCGATGAACCTGCTGAAGTCCAAATACGGCAAGGCCGTCATGGGCGAAGTGCTGGAACATGCCGTCAATGACTCGACGCTGAAAGCGATCAACGAAAACAGCCTGCGCCCCGCGATGCGCCCGAAAATCGAAGTGAAGACTTTCGACGAAAAACAGGGCCTCGAATACACGATGGCGATCGAAGTACTGCCGGAAATCAAGATTGCGGATTTCACGCAGATCAGCCTCGAGAAGCTGACCGCGAAGCCGTCCAAGAAGGAAATCACCGAAGCGCTGGAGCGCATCGCCAAGGCGAACAAGACGACCGAAAAAGTCGAAGAGAACCGCCCCGCGAAAACCGGCGATGTGGTTGTCATCAACTTTGACGGCACGGTCGACGGCCAGCCGTTCCCCGGCATGAAGGGCGACGACTTCCCGCTCGAGCTCGGCTCCAAGAGCTTCATCGAAGGCTTCGAGGAGCAGCTCGTCGGCGCGAAAGTGGGTGATCACAAAGTGGTGAAAGTTACCTTCCCGAAAGACTACGCGCATGACAAGCTGCAGGGCGTCGCCGCGGAATTCAAAGTCGACGTGAAAGAGCTGCGCACCTCCACGCTGCCCGCGATTGACGACGAGTTCGCCAAGAAACTCGGCTTCGAAAGCCTCGCCAAAATCGAGGAAGTCATCGAGAAACAAATTCAGGATGACTACGACCAGCTCGCCCGCATGAATGTGAAGCGCGCGCTGCTCGACAAGCTTGACGAAACGCATGACTTCGCCGTGCCGCAGGGCATGGTCGATGCCGAATTCCAGGGCATCTGGCAGCAGCTCAAAGGCGGCCATGAACACAACCATGGCGACGAAGGCCATGTCCATGGCCCGGATTGCAACCATGGCGACGAAGGCACTCCCGAGGAGCGCGAGGAATACCAAGGCATCGCAGAGCGTCGCGTAAAGCTTGGTCTCGTCCTCGCTGAAATCGGCAGAGTCAACAAGGTTGAAGTGACCAACCAGGAGCTGCAGCAGGCAGTCATTAACGAAGCCCGCAAATATCCTGGCAAGGAACGCCAAGTGTTTGAATACTATCAACAAAACCCGCAGGCGCTGGATGCTGTCAAGGCTCCGATCTACGAAGATAAAGTCGTTGACTTTATTCTGGAAAGATCTAATATATCAGCACGCCAAGTAGATATTGAAGAACTGACCAAGGCATCGGAATCGGAACCGCCCAAGAAGGCGAAATCGAAGTCCAAAGCCAAGTAAAACTCAGTTTATTCGCGGAATAAAATATCGCCGCGGGGGCTGAAGTCTGATAGAAAGATACAAATCAAACCGGGTAAAACTAAGAATCGACCCGGACGGTGAAAAAAACTAGAAGACAAAAAACGATTTAGCATAGCAAGGAAAGGCACGTTCCAGATGGCTTCTTATGAATTCAACGACACCGCAAAATCCCCCAGCCTTGAAACCAAGGCAGGCAAACTGGGTCAAGCGGTCAACGCCACGGTCAATGACACCGTCCAGGGTCCGACCTATATGAGCGACGACGCGGCTCGTTATTATGCCCTGATGCAGCTCACCGGCATGGATGCAGTCCAGATCGGCGAGAACATCAAGACCATCCAGTCGCCCGAAGGCCAGGCCAGCAAGAAAAACATCGAAGCTGAAACCCAGCGCTATCTCGGCCTGCTGAAGACCGCTGGCGAAACCGGCCAGAAACTCGAAGACATCATGGACGCTCCCGGCCTCGCAGCCCTGAACCGTTTCGTGGCGTCGGCTGAAGGCCCCGTCGCCCGAATGGTCCCGACCGTGACGGAAATCGAGAACGGCCGCGAGCGCGGCTACGACCTCTACTCGCTGCTCATGAAAAAGCGCATCGTCCTCCTGGAAGGCCAGGTTGACGACACCATGGCATCCATCGCGAACGCATCCCTGCTGTACCTCGCTTCGGGCGTTGGTGAAAACAAAGACGACCATGAAGGCGATGCCGTCAAAAAACTGCCGATCAAAGTGTATGTCAACTCGCCGGGCGGCTCGGTCCTCGCAGGTCTGTCGATCTACGACACCATGCGCTCGATCGAAGCGCCGATCCGCACGATCGGCATGGGCATGCAGGCATCCATGGGCTCCATCCTGCTCGTCGCAGGCGATGAGCGCATGATGACCCGCAACTCCTACTACATGGTCCACCAGCCGCTGTCGGGCAACGAGCGCTCGACCCAGCAGACGGACATCGCGATCGGTTCCGACTTCACCGCCCGCCTGCGCGAACAGCTGACCGACATCTACGTCCGCCACACCGGCCTGAACCATGCGTTCTGGGACATCGTGCTGGAGCGTGACACATGGCTGTCTGCGCAGAACGCGCTCGATATGGGCATCATCCAGGACATCATCGTCGGCACGGCCAAGAAGACCATCCACGAGGACTTCTCGCACCGCTCCGAAAAAGATACGAAGCGTCTCGCTGACATCCCGAAAACTGCCGAAGCGGTCGAAAGCCTGCTCGGCCAGGCAACCGGCGCGCATCTGCGCCCCGAACTGGTCGTCGCGCTCTCGAAATTCGAAAAATTCTGGACCCCGTCGCGCAAAGCTGAATATGACCGCAAGCAGGCCCTGTCCGGCGCTTCGAACGACGATAAAAAGCCCGCGAAATCCGGCGCTAAAAAGTCGGCTCCGACCCCCTAAAAGAGGTCTTTGAGTTAGCTAAGTATCCTTGCTATGATTGAGACGACCGGTTTCACCGCCGGTCGTCTCTTTTTATTCGCCCTCAGCGGGCTATATGATGAAAAAACAGCAAGGAAACGGCCAAATGACTTATATTCCTGAACAAATGAGCACGCTGATCCCGATGGTGATCGAGCAGACCGCGCGCGGTGAACGCTCGTACGACATCTATTCGCGCCTCCTGAAAGAGCGCATTATTTTCCTCTCCGGCCCCGTGAATGACTATGTGTCTGCCCTGATCTGCGCGCAGCTCCTGTTCCTCGAGTCCGAGAACCCGAAAAAAGACATCTTCCTCTACATCAACTCGCCCGGTGGCATCGTGACCTCCGGCCTCGCGATGTATGACACGATGCAGTATATCAAGCCCGAAGTCGCGACCGTTTGCATGGGCCAGGCATGCTCGATGGGCTCGCTGCTGCTCGCTGCAGGCGCGGCTGGCAAGCGCTACTCCCTGCCGAATGCCCGCATCATGGTTCACCAGCCTTCGGGTGGCGCGCAGGGTCAGGCGACGGATATCGAGATCCATGCCAAAGAGATCCTGAGCCTCCGCAAGCGCCTGAACGAGATCTACGTCAAGCACACCGGCAAGAAGATCAACCAGATCGAGGAAGCCCTGGAACGCGATCGTTTCATGTCGCCGGAAGAGGCGAAGGCATTCGGCCTGATCGACCAGATCGTCGAAAAGCAGCCGTTCGGCAACGACGAGAAAAAAGCAGCCTAAAACGGCGGGCCCGCTCGACCGACGGGCCTTTGGTTATAAATTCGGGGCGCCTCCGCCAGCGGGGGCGCCTCATTTATTTGGCGGGGACTATGTCTAAAATCTTTGCTTTGATCATCTTGCTGCTCGCCGTAACACCAGCCTATGCGCAGGATTTGGGGGATTCCAGCCTAAGCGCGCCAGACAAGTCGCTTGCTTCCCAGGATCAGGGGCAGGGCGAGCCCATGCGCATTGAGGTGGACGACGAGACCATGGAGGCGGAGGACGCCTATGTGGAGGCTGTCGATAAGCTTACGCCGGTCCAGCAGACGGAGCTCGCAGGGCTCGACAAAGCGTTCGTCAAAACCATGGCGCCAATTATGGATTTATATGAATTGGGCGGTAAGGTGCTGTTCTGTATCAACAGCGATGCCTTTCCGGCGGCGCAGCGGTCCGAATACGTCCAGTCCTTTAAGGATTTCCAGCAGATAAAAACCATCGAACAAGAAAAATTATGGGTCGCACATCGCAAGCAGGCGGCGGAGATCGGTTACATCGATCACGCGCTTATGGACGGCCATTATGCCTATATTCAGGCAATTCAAAAGGCCGCAGCCGAGCAAATGGTCGAAAAAGCGGGCAAAGAAGGCGTATATAACGGCACAAATTGCCCGGAAATACAAAAAACCCTCGATTTTGCCCATAAATCCGCACCAAACGCCCTGAAATAGCGGAACCATTGAGTCTAATTCCCTGTAAGCATGCGAGATTTCGCGAGAGTGCCGCGAACAAAATTTCCAGCGATCCGCGTCCTAGGAAATTTTATTCGTCACCTGTTGTAACATGCTTGTCAAAGGTTAACGTTCATCTATCTCACCTGTTATGAGGCTCTGGCAGGCGAGATTCTCGCCCAAAAACGCCAAAAACTGTCCGAATTTTGCCAAATCTAAACGATTAGAGGGCATAATCCGGGTAGAGAGTGTAAAAAAGGAAAAGAAATGCAATCAGCATCCGGCACCGGCACCAAGCATCCCGTTCTTCCCCTCCGTGACATCGTCGTTTTCCCGCATATGATCGTTCCGCTTTTCGTGGGGCGCGAAAAATCCGTCAAAGCGCTCGAAAGCGCCATGGCGGACAACAAGCAGGTCCTTCTCGTCACCCAGAAATCGGCGCAGCAGGATGATCCCGGCGCTGGCGACCTTTATTCCATTGGTACCCTTGGAACGGTGCTTCAACTCCTGAAATTGCCGGATGGCACCGTCAAGGTGCTGGTCGAGGGCCCGAAGCGCGTGAAAGTGCTGAATTACACCGAACGCACAGAGTATTTCGAAGCCTATGCCGAAATCATCGAAGAGCGCGTGGTAACCGGCGAAGCGATCGACGGATTGATGCGCGCCTGCGTTACGCAGTTTGACCAGTATGTGAAGCTCAACAAGAAAATCCCGCCGGAAATCATCACCTCCATCGGTCAGATCGACAATCCGAACAAGCTGGCAGACACTGTCGCTTCGCATCTGTCCCTGAAAATAGCAGACCGCCAGAAGCTTCTCGAGCTGACCGGCGTCGCCGAGCGGCTGGAGCAGATTTTCTCCTTCATGGAAGGCGAGATCAGCGTCCTGGAAGTCGAAAAGCGCATTCGCGGCCGCGTCAAGCGCCAGATGGAGAAGACGCAGCGCGAGTATTACCTCAACGAGCAGATGAAGGCGATCCAGAAAGAGCTCAACGAGGGCGAGGACGGCGTTGACGAGCTGACCGAGCTTGAAGAGAAAATCAAAAAAGCCCGCATGACCAAAGAGGCAAAGACGAAGGCCAATGCCGAGCTGAAAAAGCTTCGCCAGATGAGCCCGATGTCCGCCGAAGCGACGGTTGTGCGCAACTATCTCGACTGGATGCTCGGCATCCCCTGGAACAAGAAATCCAAGGTATTGAAGGACCTGAAATTCGCTGAATCCGTGCTCGATAAAGACCATTACGGTCTCGAAAAGGTCAAGGAACGCATCCTTGAATACCTTGCGGTCCAGCACCGCGCGAACAAGGTGAAGGGTCCGATCCTTTGCCTCGTTGGTCCGCCCGGCGTCGGTAAAACTTCGCTCGGCAAATCGATCGCGCAGGCGACCAACCGTAATTTCGTCCGCATGTCGCTCGGTGGCGTCCGCGATGAATCCGAAATTCGCGGTCACCGCCGCACCTATATCGGCTCGATGCCTGGTCGCATCATTCAGGGCATGAAGAAGGCAAAATCGTCGAACCCTCTTTTCCTGCTCGACGAAATTGACAAGCTTGCCCATGACTGGCGCGGCGATCCTGCAGCGGCGTTGCTTGAGGTGCTCGATCCCGCGCAGAACAGCACGTTCAATGACCATTACATGGAGATCGATTACGACCTCTCCGACGTGATGTTCATCTGCACGGCGAACACGCTCGACCTTCCGCGTCCTCTCCTCGATCGGATGGAGATCATCCGCGTCTCGGGCTATACCGAGGAAGAAAAGGTCGAGATTGCGAAACGCCACTTGCTGGAAAAGCAGAAGGAAGCGAACGGACTCAAAAAGACCGAGTTCAGCATCACTGATCCTGCGCTCCGCCAACTGATCCGTCTTTATACCCGCGAAGCAGGCGTGCGCAGCCTCGAGCGTGAATTGTCGAACCTTGCCCGTAAGGCCATCAAGGAAATCATGATGGGCAAGAAGACGGAGATCAACGTCACACCGAAAAACCTCGAGAAATATGCCGGCGTACCGCGTTACCGCTACGGCATGGCGGATGAGAACGACCGCATCGGCTGCGTGACAGGCCTCGCCTGGACGGAAGTGGGCGGCGAGCTGCTGTCGATCGAGTCCGTTACGTTCCCGAACGGCAAAGGCAAGGTCAGCATGACCGGCAAGCTCGGCGAGGTGATGAAGGAGTCGATCCAGGTTGCGGAAATGCTGATCAAGTCACGCTCCTCCTCGCTTGGCATCAAGGCAGAGACGCTTGATACGCTCGGCGTCCACGTCCACGTGCCGGAGGGCGCGACGCCGAAAGACGGTCCGTCTGCTGGTATCGCGATGGTCACCTCGATTGTGTCCTGCCTGACTGGTATTGCCGTCCGCAAAAACGTCGCCATGACCGGCGAGGTCGATCTGGTCGGCCAGGTTATGCCGATCGGCGGCTTGAAGGAAAAACTGCTTGCAGCGCTACGCGGCGGGATCACGAAAGTCCTGATTCCGAAGGAAAACGTGAAGGATCTTGCGGAGATTCCGGATAACGTCAAGAAAGGTCTCGAGATCGTTCCGGTGACGGCTATCACGGAAGTCCTCTCACATGCTCTCGTGAGCATGCCAGAGCCTGTCGAAGACAAACCCCATGTTACGTCAACTCCTGCTGATGGTAAGGAAAAAGACTTGATCCACCATTGAAATCGGGCCTTAATCCAAGCAAACTAAGACATCACAAAGCGGCGGCTCCTTCATCGAAACGGGCCGCCGTTTTGTTCATGATGGCAATTGCCCATCCGGTCACACTTTTGCAAAGGGGAACACCGTGAACAAGAACGAACTCGTTGACTACATCGCCCAGAACAAATCCGACCTGTCCAAAACGCTGATCACTGAAATTCTCGAGCTCGCGTTCGAGGGCATCGAGACCGAACTTCAAAAGGGCGGCGAAGCACGCTTTGCCGGCTTCGGAAGCTTCAAGGTCGCGCGTCGCGAAGCGACCACGGGTCGCAATCCCCGCACCGGCGAAAACATCAAGATCGAAGCCTCCAACCGCGTGAAGTTCACGCCAGGCAAAGAGCTCAAGGAAGCCGTAAACAAGTAGGAAATGTTGGGCGTTGACAGGATAATCCATCTGGATTATCAATAATCGCCTGATAAAGGGGAAGGGTGCTTAGCTCAGCGGTAGAGCGTCTCGTTTACACCGAGAATGTCGGGAGTTCAATCCTCTCAGCACCCACCACCCTCTCTTCGTCATGAACCCCAATCCCCCACATACGCCGCCACAGCCGCCCACGCAGACGGAAATCAATGATTTCTGCAGCGCGGCCAAGATGGGCTATGGGGACAAGGTATCATCGTATCTGGACCGCTACGGCGAATTGATCATCAACGAGCGCGATAATGTCCGCGACACGGCACTGACTTGGGCTGCATGGATGGGTCACGCGGATATCTGCAGGTTGTTGATCGAGCGCGGCGCCGCAGTCGACGCCCTTGGCATGACGGATCGCAGCGCGCTCGGCTGGGCCGCCCGCGGCGGGCGGCAGGAAGCTGCGCGGGTGCTACTGGAGGCCGGGGCGGATATCAATCTGAAGGACGCCGAAGGAAATTCCCCGCTTCAAATCGCAAGCGACGCGAACCGGCAGGAGCTTGTCATGCTCATGAACGATGTCAGCCAGCGACGGGCAGAGGATCTCCGCGCAAAAAAGGAACGGACGATGGTTTGTCCCTCATGTTGCGGCGCCAGGCCGAACTGAAAAAACGCACACCGCCGCGGCTTAAATTCTAGCCAAATATTTTAAGGTGATTGAAGGCCATCGAGGTGCTCGAGCATCCGCCGGCTGACCTCCCTCGGGGCGGCGACCGCGAGCTGCACGTTTTTCTTGGCGAAGTATTCGACTTCATCGTCATTCTGCGCCTTCACGATCACGCGGATATATGGCTTGAGACCGCGCGCAGTCTCGACGATATTACGCGCCTCGAACGGGTCGGGGACTGTCACCAGGATCGCAAGCGCTTTCTGAATCGCCGCCTCATTCAGCACTTCCGGTTGCGAAGCATCGCCGTAGATCGCGTGGAAACCCTTGCCACGCAGGTATTCGACTTTTTCACGGTTGCGCTCGATGATGACGAGGTCGACGTGGCGTTCATGAATATGCTGGATGATATGTTTCCCCACGCGGCCCACGCCCACCAGGATGACAAGGTCTTTGAGCGCGCGCTTTTCATCGGTGCGCAGATGCGCAAGATCGTCGTCGCGCAGGTTGAAGCGACGGCTCAGGTTGGGCGACTTGCCGACGAAGGTGTAGGCCTTCTTGCCGAAATAGAACAGGATCGGGTTCAGCGCGATCGAGGCAATGGCGCCGGCGAGCACGAGGTCCCGGCCCATATCCGGCAGCAGTTTAAGGCTGAGGCCCAGGCCGACCAGGATAAACGAAAACTCCCCGATCTGGGCAAGGCCGATGGCGACAATAGCAGAAGTTCGCAGGGGATAACCGAAGGCTGCGACGATGAGCCAGCTGACGAGGGTTTTACCGATCGTAATAATGGCAATGACCGCGAGCACGTTAAACGGCTGGTCAAGCACAATGCCGGGATTGAAAATCATCCCGATTGATACGAAAAACAAGACCGCGAAGGCGTCCTGGAACGGCAACGCGCGGTCCGCGACTTCATGGTTCAGGTCCGACTCGCGTATCATCATGCCGGCAAAGAAGGCGCCGAGAGCGAATGAAACGCCGAACAGCACCTGCGCGCCAAAGGCTGTACCCATTGCCATGGCAAACACGGCGAGCGTAAACAGCTCCCGGGAACCGGTACGGCTGACCGCAGACAGGATCCAGGGAAGCACGCGCTTTCCGGCGACGAGCATGATCACGACGAAAACCAGGACCTTGCCGATGGCGATGCCAAGTTGTTTGCCGGTCTCGAGGTAATCTGCTTCCGCATTTTTCCCGGCAGCGGCAAGCGCGGGTATCAGGACCATTGCAAGGATCATCACGAGGTCCTCAACGATCAGCCAACCGATCGCGATCTTGCCCTCCATGCTCTGCACCATATTTCGCGCCTCAAGCGCGCGCAGCAGGACGACGGTACTGGCGACAGAGAGAGCGAGGCCGAATATAACGCCCGCAGTGATCGGCCAATGCCATAACCAGGCAAGGCCGATGCCGAGTCCCGTGCCGATGATGATCCGGCCGATCGCGCCGGTAAGCGCGATCTTGCGCACCTCCATAAAGTCTTGGATAGAGAAATGAAGGCCGACGCCGAACATAAGAAGCACGACCCCGATTTCAGACAATTCCTCGGCGATCTTCATATCTGCGTGAAAACCTGGGGTATGCGGCCCGACGAGTATTCCCGCCAGCAGGTATCCGACAATCGGTGAGATGCGCAGCTTGGTCGCAGCTAAGCCGAGTACAAAGGCGGCGGAGAGGCCAACCGCGACAGTGGATATGAGGGGAAGCTGGTCGAGTGCTGCCATGCCTGTGCCTTTAAAACGGTGCGAATAGCCCGCCCGGGCCCGTAACCCATGCATGCTCCGGCTTATGTTACCGATTCGCGAGGCTGTTTGTGAAGGAAAACCTTTCAGGGCTGTGGTGGCTTGCTGGCTGGCTTCCCGGGCACCGGGGTCTTGAGTACAGGCGAGCCCGTGTCCCGGATGCGGTTTGTTGCCGCGACCAGTGATTTCATGGTTTCGGGCGATGCGCCCGAATGACCCGACTGGACGAATTCCAGGCTGACGTTGGAAAGACGCTCGGAGAGGTCGAAGGCAGACATGGGGGGGCAGACAATGTCATGCCGGCCCTGCACGATGGCCGTCGGGATATCCTTGACGATATCGATGTTCTGCATGATGCTGTCATCCGGCATATGATTGCGCATGAAATGCGCCTCAATGCGGGCAAAAGGCAACGCGCGCTGCGGCGTATCGTTCCGGATTTCGTCGGGCGGGACTTCAAGGAAGGCGCTGCCATTTTCAAAGCGCGTCCAGGCGAAGGCGGCCGGAAGGTGGATTGCGGGGTCCGGGTTGGTTAGCCGCTGATAATAGTTTTCCAATAGATCGCCGCGTTCGGCCGGCGGCAGGAATTCCACGAATTCCTTGTACACTTCGGGGAAAAAGGTGCCAATGCGATTGATGTACCAGTCCAGCTCCTTGTCACGCATCATGAACACGCCGCGCAACGTCATGCTCAGCGTATTTTCGGGATACTTTTCCGCGTACATCAGCGCCAGCGTCGAACCCCATGAACCGCCAAACAGGTGCCATTTATCAATGCCGAGGTGCTGGCGGAGCTTTTCATTGTCCTCGACAAGATGGGCCGGTGAATTCGCTGTAATGGAACCGGGTGGGTTCGACGCGGGCGCGCCACGCTGGTCGTAGATGACGATGTTGAAGACTGCGGGATCAAAGAACCTGTGGAAATAGGGCGCGGAACCGGCGCCGGGGCCACCGTGCAGGTAAACGATAGGAATGCCTTCAGGATTGCCGAACTGCTGAAAGTGCAGGGAGTGGCCGTCACCGACATCAAGGTCCCCTTCATTAAAGGGCTTGCTTGCGGGGTAAAGGATAGAGTCTTTATCGTCAGCCATTTTAGATTCCTGCAGGTTTTTTCAATTGGGTTTTATTAAGGTTATGCTTGAAGACCTTGACTTCATCGGCTTTGCCGCCGAGGCGCGTAAACTCCTGAAACGCATGTGTCAAAGCTTCATCTCCAATCTCGTCGAAACTCTGGTGCGGAGCCATTATTTCTAACTTAGTAGCGAGATTTTCGGAAAAGGTAACGCGTTCGCGGCTTTGAAAATTGAAGAGCTCTGTAAGCTTTTTGTTCAATATCGGCATGACCGTAATGTGCGCGACGCTGTGATTGCCTGCCAACGTCCAGAGTTCGGATGGGGCAGCCGCAGTTTCTACAGCCAGAGTTTTTTTCGTGTCGGCGGCGGAGGGCAACGCCATGGCTGCGGGTTTTGCGAACGTGGGAACTGGCGCGGGCACCGTATCCTGCTTCCTGATTTCGACTATTTTGCGCGGAGGAAGCGGTCCCTGCAGCAACTCGATCATTTCCTTCATCGCGAACTGCTGCGCATAGGACAGGGCGGTGCGTTTTTCCTTGTCCACAAGATTTTTGTCGGCCCCTTGCGCGAGCAGAAATTTCGCCATTTCCAGCTGGTTTTTCTGCGCAGCGAGATGAAGAGGAGACTGGTTGGCGTCGTTCCGGTCACCGATGCGCTGTGTGCCATGTTCCAGCAGCAGCGCCGCAGCCTCGATATTGCCCGCTGCGGCAACAGCATGAAGCGGTCGTTCATCCGGCAATTTGCGGGCACCTGCCGCCAGGAGGGACGATATTAACTCTGTGCTGTTGATATTTGCCGCCGCCTGCAACGGACTCGAGAGAACTGTTTTACTGCGCGAGCTGTAGCTGTAGCCAAAATATTCGCGGTCGTATTCCGGGACTTCCTGCTTGCGGGGAACGCTGGGGTCAGCGCCTGCCGAAATCAGGACATCCACCATTGCGGGCTTATTATTCATGACTGCGTAATATACCGCCGGAGGGTTGCCTGCCGTCAAATCAGCCAGCTTTTTCTCGAGGAGTAACTCGACAATCTCCACCCGGTCATTGAGGATCGCGGCCTGAAGGGCGGAAATACCCTGTCCGGACGTGCTTACGCCGCGACTGGTTTCCTTTTCAAGCACATGACGGACAAGGGAGATGTGACCGGCGCTGATTGCTTCGACTAACGGGGTTGCGCCATTTTCTGTATTGCGATCCTGTGCGTAGGCGCCAGCCTTTTCCAGCATGGTATATACGCCTGTGTTGCCAGCCCTCGCGGCGAGATGGATGGCTTTTGCACCATCCTTGCCGTGAGCGCGGAGCCATTTTTTGCTGTGGGCCAGGTACTTGGACACGGTAATGGGATCGCCACTCGACGCAGCTTCCAAGAATTCCTTTTCGGAGCGAAACAGGGCCATGCAACCTGCAAAAAGCTAATCTCAACAATTGGTTACAGATACCATAATCCGGAAAGAAGGGTCAAGCATATATAGTAGTCCCGGCAGGTTGACACAGTTCTTCCATAAGCCCATAAACGTCTATCACCAAATTTTTATTATAGGGATTTCCGACATGGCACATGACGAACCCAAGAAATTTTCCGACGAGCTGAAAGCACTGCGCGCGGAGTTTGCCGAGGTTGCGGAAAAATCCAAGGCGGCAATCGCGCACCTTAATAGCGCCATTTTCAAGCAGGAACTGACAGAACTGCGTCAGGAGCAGGATAAGACCGTCGCTGCCTTCGCCCATAACGGCTCGCTGGAATCTGTTGGTAACCGCGACGTGACGGTGCTGGTGAATAAATCGAAAGACATGGGGCATGGCCTCAACAGTCCTCTGGGCCAGGCGATTGACGCGGCGGCCAAGCTTCGGTTTGCCGCCCAAGGCAACTACGATCTGAATGTTTCCGTGCAGACCTTCGAGGCTGGTGCGTCGAAAGGGGTGAATATCAGCGATTATGATCGCATGGACAAGGCGCGCGAGAAAACCGAAGCCAACAGCAAGGAAATCGTCCCCGCCTTGCGCGAAATTACCGTCGCGAATACGCCAGATAAGGACTATGTGCGCAATCGCCATTACGTGATTATTACGGATGGCAGCGTGAGCGATAACACCGATGCTGCTGCCCGCTTGATAGACGCGACGTTGCGTGGAAACCCCAAGGCGACGTTCGATTTCATCAGTGTTGGCGCGGGTTCAGGCAATGTCGCCGAAATTGTGTCCAAGGTGCAGGTGAGTGACGAAAGCCGACGTCCCGTCATACATAACGTTCCGAGCCATGAAGGAATTTGGACGACTTTCACGAATGTGCTGCGCGGACGCATAGCGCAGTCTCCGCATGCAAAGCCGGCTGCGTTGCCTGCGCGCAATCAAGCACCTACGGCTACCCCCTAAATCCTCCTCATTACAAATTCCGCGGCGCATGTGATGCGCTGTAGTGATTCGTGCCTGTGGTACTATAAAACCACATTGATTTCGTTGGCTATTTGCTTTGCGCAGTGCCTCACCGCATAAAATCACGGCGGTACTATTTGACGCAAATGACGCGCGTGAGCATAAATTAAGATGCTGATTTATAAGCCAAATCTGTAGCGCGTTTGACACGCTATCTTAGCCATGTAAGGATTTGGTTAAGACAAAAGTAACCAACAAACGACGTAACAAAGGTGAGGTGCGCAGGTGGCGAAACAAGGACTGAAGGCTGACCACAAGATCGAGAACGACAGCCTCTTCGTATTGTTCGAACCTGCCCTCTGTTCCCCCAGCTTCCCGGAAGGCAAGCGCAGCCAGGCAACTGGCGGCAAGGGAGTGGAGTGCGCCCGGAGGTTACCCATCTTCTAAAAATCATCGTACCGGCGGCCCGCCCTTGAAACGCTTGAGCGCGTAACGCCACCCCTTTGACTTTTTGGATCATCAGCAATCAGAGGAAAAACGAGAACGCGTAAATGCGTAATACCCGAACTGTGCCTGCAACAAAGGAGAACGACAGGAAGCAAAACAGATAACGAGACAAGCATCCGGCACTGACGAAGAAACTGACGAAGCAAAAACTGACGAAGAAACAACATAGGAGCACGAGACAGATGGCTGAAGCATCAACCGCAATGAAAAAGGCCCAGGAGATTATCGGGGACGTTCAGGGCGCAACCCGCAAGAAGACCGCGGCCACCACGACCACCGCGACGGTTCAAAAGACCGTCGTGGACGAGAAATTCTCGGACATCAACACCAATACTTTCTACCAGATTGTCTTCAACGAAAAACTCGACGCGATGCAAAAGAAAGAGGAAATCGCCAAGGCGCTTTCCTTTGACCCGGAAGACAAGACGAAAAGCCAGGAGACGCTGAAGGAATTCGTCCTGTTCAAGGAATACCTCCAGAACGAACGCAAACGCCTCGCACAGGAAATCATCAAGCTGACCGATACCGGCGCGTTTTCCGAATTGCAGGGTGTGATCGAAGAGCTCAACGGCGGCATCCTTGAATTCGACAAGCAGATGACCCCGCTGACCGAGATCATCGACGCCGTTTACAAACTGCGCCTCCAGGGTGGAGAGACCGTTCTTGGCGTTTTCCGCGAGATTAAGGAAGACCAGGCGGCGGAAGAAGACCGCAAGAAGAAGCTCGCGGAAAACGAGCGCAAGCTTGTCGAACTTCAGCAGCGCAGCGAAGGCGTGAACGGGGACCTCGCCGTTCTTAAAAACAGCCGCTCCAGCCGTAAATGGTTCGGTCTCGGCGGGCTGAAGGAGGAAGCAATCCGCAACATCGCGGCAAAAGAGGGCGAAATTGCCGCTCTCGGCGGTGAAGTGGAAGCGACTGTGAAGCAGGTCGAGACGCTGAAAGACCCGAACACGGCACGGGATAGCCAATATGCCGAGTTCGCGGCCGAAAAAGCCAAGCTGCGCGAACTGCTGGACCTGACGTCGGAACAACACAAGGCCCGCCAGAAAGGTCTCGTGAACGCAGCGCAGGACTTCGTCAACAAGTCGGATACACGCGTCGGTAACGTCGTGGTGCATCTTGACCAGATGACCGGGCAGATTGAAGGCCTTTCCAACGTCAACAACGGCATGCAGAGCATCTACGCGATCGTCTCGGAAGCTTCGAAAGACGCATCCGACGAGAACCAGAAGATCCGTGACGCGTTCCTGCCGCCGAAGGAAGGTGCGGAAAGCCCGATCGAGCAGATGCAACGCGAGAACAAGAAACAGGCCGCCGAGGAATACATCACCTCCCTCGACGCTTCGACGGTCGACACGATGAAAACCTACCAGGACCTGACCTCCCAGGCGATCCGCATCAAGCAGATGAAGGATGCGAACCGCGACCAGGTTTCGAAGACTCGGGAACTGCACTCGTCGGGCATCGCCGGCGTCGCCGACAGGCTCTCAACGGTTCTGCAGGCGGTCTCCGCGGCAGCGCTGAATGAAAGCTCGGAAGCTGCGAAGATGTCGATCAACACGATGAACGACAAGACCAACGCAGTCGCCATGAAGGAGTCGATCCGCACGGCGATGGGCATCAAGGATGCAGCGACTGGCCTCGCGAAAGCGGTCGATGACCTGGCTGCCTACGGCGAAGTCCTCCGCACCAGCTCCGAGATCACCCGCGAAGGTGTCAAGGAGATCAAGGAAGGCCTCTCCACACTGCAAGACAGCATCAAGAAGACCAAGAAGGACCTTCAGGATGCCTACGCCGTCAACGCGGAAGTCGCCGGTGGCGCCCCCGTGGCTACCAACGACGACAAACCGGCCGAGAAAAAAGCTGCCGCGCCCAAGAAGGCGGGTGTCGGCGCCGATTTCGGCCAGTTCAACAAGTAACTTCGTCAGCCTGGGCGGGGACATTGAAGTTCCCGCCCAGCACCGACGGGTCTGCTGACGGCAAGAATTAACCGATCCGGAAGAAGCCGGATCATTATAAGGACAGACGAAGAATGGCTGACGAAACCAAGAAATCCAACATCGACCTGGGCCCCAGCTCGGACTACCTGATCCGGGGCTCTGACTACCTCGCCAAGCATCCCGAATTCAAGCTGGTCGGTCGCGACCAGGAGATGAAAGAAATTTCGAACGTCCTGATGCGCAAGGACGCCAATAACCTGATCCTTACCGGCATGCCGGGCGTCGGCGTCTCCGCCCTGGTGATGGGCCTCCAGGCCTCGAAGGAAGACCCTTCCACCCCCTTCGACATCGTCGGCAAGCGCTTTTACTGGCTCGACACGGATGCACTGTTTGCGCTCGGCGACAGCACCAAGATCAGCGAAGCTTTCCAGAAAACCCTTGCGACCCTCAAACGCGATCCCGACACGGTGCTGGTCGTCCAGGACGCCCGCGGTTTCATTGACGGCACGCGCAACAACGGCAACACCAACATCATCAATTCCCTGATGCGCGAACTGCGCAGCCCGGATCTGCAGGCAATCTTCGAGACGCGGGACAGCGATCTCGCTGAAGTACTGAAGGCCCATGCTGATTTCCGCGACGAATTTACCATGAAGGAAATCAAGGAGCCCGAACGCGCGGTCCTGATGGATATCGTTAAGAGCGGCGCGGAATCGCTGCAGAAATACCATGGCGTCAGCATCGCCGACGAAGCCCTGAAATCCGCGATCGACCTGACCAACAAATACGTCATCCGCGAACTGGAAGCAGGGCAGCCCAAGCGTACCTTCATGCTGCTCGAAGGCGCTCTGACCGCGCTGCGTCATAAGGCACATTCCTCGCCGATGGAGCTGGATGCGCTGAACGTACACTTGGCCGCGGTTGACGCGGCGCTTGCGGGCAAGCCGGCCCCGGAACTGGCCGGCAAATCCGCGGACGAGCTGAACACGCTGAAACATGAAGCGGTCAGCGAGATCGCCGATATCGAAGCATCGTGGGAAGCGCGGCAGTCCAAACTTCGTAAGCTCTACAAGGATCAGCGGAAGGGTGAGGAGGAAATCCGCGCGATCGATCGCAAGATCGAGGAAGAGCGCCTGAAACAAATCGAGGCTGGCAAGCAGCTGGAGAGCAATGAAAAGACAGGCGTAGACTCTCAGGGCGAGACGGCGACCCGCGGGTTGCAATTCAAACTGACCAAAAGCGGCTTCAAGGGCACTGCCGAGAACGAGTTGAACGAGCAGCGCGCCGCCTGGGTACGGCTGGTTGAAGATAACAAGAAGCAGTTCAAGGCGCTCTCAGACGAGATTAACGCGACGATCGAACTAAAGCCAGAACATGTGCTTGCCGAATTCAGCCGCCTGTCCGGCGTTCCCGTCGCGCGTCTGGGCCAGGACGAAACGACCAAACTGCTCAACCTGGAAGCAACGCTCGGCAAACGGGTCTTTGGCCAGAAAGAGCCCGTGAAAGCGGTCGCCGAGGCTGTGCAGCGCGGCCGTATCGGCCTCAAGAAATCGAATAAGCCGATCGGCTCGTTCCTTTTCCTCGGACCTTCCGGCGTGGGCAAGACAGAGCTCGCCAAGGCCTTGGCCGAAGCGCTGTTCGGGGACGAAGGTTCCCTGAAAACCTACAACATGTCGGAGTATCAGGAGAAGCACTCGGTCTCGACACTCATCGGCGCACCTCCGGGCTATGAAGGCTACGCGGATGGCGGGTTGCTGACCAACAACATGCGCCGGCAGCCATATGTGGTGAACGTGTTCGATGAGATCGAGAAAGGTCACAAAGACGTTTACGACCTCTTCCTGCAGATACTGGATGAAGGCAAGCTGGCCGACCGTCGGGGCATGGTGGCGTCGTTCGCGAACTCGATCAACATCATGACGTCCAACATCGGCGCCGAGCACTTTCTCGATGAAAAAATCGACTTCGATGAAGCGAAGAAACGCGCACTTGCGGTTCTTTGGAACCCGGATAAGGAAAATGGCGGTAGCGGTTATCGCCCTGAATTCCTGAACCGCTTCACGGGCATCTTTTGCTTCAACCGCCTGGGCGAGCCGGAGCTCATCATGATCGCCGACAAGAACCTGAAAGAGATCAATGGCTGGCTTGCGGAGAAGGGCATCAATGTGACGATGGATGCCGCCGATATGAAGGAAATGGTGAAGAACGAGTATATCCCGCGGGGCGGCGCGCGTTCGGTGCAAAAATTCATTGAAGGAAACATTACTTCCGGCGTCACAAAGGAAATCCTTCAGCATCCGGAACGCACCGGCACGCTGCACGCCACTTACGATCCGGCAAGTCGCTCCGCAACGGTCACCCACGACGCCGAGGCCGCAAAGGTGGGGGTGCCACCGGCGAACGAGAATAAGCAAAGTATCGCTGCACCTGCGGCCGCTGCTTTTAAGAAAGGTTAAACAGGTCGGCCGGTGAGGGAATACAGCCGCCTTTTCCCTCACCTGTCGGACCTGAAACTGCTTGATAATATTTTACATATCATATATAAGTGGCTACCTTATATATGGTTCAAAGCCCGAAAAGGGCGAGGATTAAAGGAGTGCACAGATGGCAGATGGCTACGATACCTCCAGAACAGACGAAATTATCCGTCGCGCACGCGCAGCGGTCAACCGTAACGGCCCTGTCGGCGATGTGCAGGGTTCGGTTATCGGCAACACCCTAAAGGACGTCAAGGAAGGCGTCGAGAATATCAAGGCAGTGAAGGCAACGGCTGACGAGGCGAAAGGCGCCTGGCAGGTTGTAAAACAACTGGGTCTTGCCGTCTGGCATTTCGTGAACAAGCTTTGGCCGGTGCGCGCCTATAAGTGGACTGAAAAGAAATTAACGACGAAGCTGGACAAGGAGAGCGGCGAACGGAAAGTTACACGCCCGAAGCTACGTATCGGGATGCGACTGGCTACTGCGTTCATGCTGTCGGCGATGATCCCGGGAATGATCGGCATGCCTGCGCGGAATACAATGGAAATCGGCGTTGACAGCTTCCGTATGGGTACATCGCTGCATACCGAAGTCGTGCGCCTTAACGATACCAAAAATACCGCCGACGAGAACGTCTGGTCGGTGACGGGTAACCGGTTCGAGAACGGGCAGGAGACGCCCATGATCTGGAAGGTCAAGACCAGCATTCCCAATGATATCTGGAGTCTTACCCATACCGGTAATCCTGTCTTTTACCCGGATGATGTCACCGCGCCTGTGGCACCCGGTGCGAACGATCTTTATAGAATTACCACCTATGGCCAGCGCTGGCGCGTTGCGGATTGGCTGCAGGCGTTTCCTCAAATCGTGCAGGTGCAGAAGCTGACACCGCAGGAGGCGGCAGATTTCAACGCAGCCGCCCAGCGTCAGCAGGCAGCAACCCAGGCTCCCGCTGCGCAACAACATGCTCCTGCCCAGCAACAGCCGGCACCCTCCCGATAATACCCGAAAGCGAAGCCGCTTTGCGCCACGACGCAAAGCGGCTTTGCGCGTGGTCTGGGTATTGTTTGCAAGGATAACAGTTGTGCCGGTATGGGGCTTCGGTTAAATTTGCCCTATGCATCAGGGCCATTCCCACGATCATGAGCACGGCGATAATTGCAACCATGGCGGGGGCGGGCACCACCACGGTCATGCTCACGGCCATGGCCACCATCACCACGTGCCGAAGAACTTCGACAAGGCTTTTGCCATCGGCGCATTTCTAAACCTGTCATTCGTTGGCGCCGAGCTGTTTTATGGTTACCTTGCCAGGTCGCTGGCGCTCATCGCAGACGCAGTGCACAACTTTGCAGATGTTGTCGGCCTTTTGCTCGCCTGGGGCGCTGCCTGGCTGAGCCGCCGCGCGCCGACCGATGAACGCACGTTCGGCTATCGGCGCGCATCGATCCTTGCGGCGCTTGCAAATGCCTGTCTGTTGTTCCTTGCTATCGGCGCCATCATTATTGAGGCTTTGCAGCGCTTCGCCGCACCGGCCCCCATTAATCCGCCGACCATGATCTGGGTAGCTGGCGTTGGCATTCTCATCAATTTCGGGACGGCGATGCTGTTCTGGCGGGGGCAAAAGCACGATCTTAACTTGCGGGCTGCCTTCATGCATATGATCGCGGATGCCGCAATTTCTCTCGGTGTCGTCGTCGCCGGGCTTATCATCATGTTCAAAGGCTGGATGTGGATCGATCCGGCCATCAGCCTGGTCGTATCCGTTATTATCCTTGTCGGCTGCTGGGAACTCGCGAAGGAATCATTGCACTTGTCGATGGACGGTGTGCCAAAACATATTAACCGCCGCGGCGTCCTTGTTTACCTGCATGAGCTGCCGGGAGTCACAGGCGTTCATGACCTGCATATCTGGGCGATGAGCACCACGGAAGTGGCGCTGACCGTTCATTTGATGAGGCCCGGCGCGCCAATAGATGACGCCTTTCTCCATAAAGTCGCGAAAGACCTCCAGGAGCGTTTCCAGATTGGGCACGTTACGATTCAGATCGAGGCGGGGAACGCCAAGGACGACTGCAAGCTTCAGCCTGACAGCGTCGTCTAGAAAATCCTTTAGGATCAATAAGAGACGATTTGCGCTGAGAATTATGGTTAGCCGATAAAATTACATATCCCGGTGTTTTCTTCGTTGACATTGCCATCGAAAACCTCCATTAAGTACGCACTGGTAAGCGGGAGTAGCTCAGCTGGTTAGAGCGTCGCCCTGTCACGGCGAAGGCCGCGGGTTCAAGTCCCGTCTCTCGCGCCAGTATAATTTTGCCCTTGGCATTTTAGCGTCAAGTTCCACCAAAAAACCCTTCATTTTCAAACTTTAAGCCCTTTAAACCTGTCGTGCTCAGGAGTAACATTGTTGCGCGGTGATTCCCTCTGGAATGACCGGGTATGCAAAAGGATCATCCCGTGGAAAAGATAGCGCCCCACATACTTGCATCGGACCTCCTGCAAAATTACTTGCCGATAGTCATCTTTCTCGGCATTGCGGCCGGGCTCGCTTGCGTTATCGTCCTGGCTTCCCTGATCGTATCGAAACAAAAGCCGGATGCTGAAAAGCTCTCTGCCTATGAATGCGGTTTTGAGGCATTTGAGGATGCGCGCAACAAATTCGATGTACGCTTTTACCTCGTCTCCATCCTCTTTATCATCTTCGACCTTGAGGTTGCATTTCTCTTTCCCTGGGCAGTGACCTTGGGAAAAATCGGTGTTTACGGGTTCTGGTCGATGATGGCGTTTTTGGGTGTGCTGACCGTGGGCTTCATATATGAGTGGCGCAAAGGCGCCCTGGATTGGGAATAAACCGTGGCAAATCTTATACAATCCATCCCTCCGGGACCGCTGCAGGACAAAATCGTCGGCAATGCGGCGAAGGAGATCGAGGACAAGGGATTCATCGTCGCGAAGTTCGACAACTTGCTTGATTGGGCGCGCCGTGGCTCGCTCTGGCCAATGACGTTCGGCCTCGCCTGCTGCGGGGTCGAAATGATCCATGCGTATATGAGCCGTTACGACCTCGATCGTTTTGGGGTTATTCCGCGCCCCAGCCCGCGCCAGTCGGATGTGATGATTGTAGCTGGAACGCTATGCAACAAGATGGCGCCGGCGCTTCGGAAAGTTTACGACCAGATGGCGGAGCCGCGCTGGGTCATTTCAATGGGTTCCTGCGCAAATGGCGGCGGGTACTATCACTATTCCTATTCCGTCGTGCGCGGCTGCGACCGTATCGTACCGGTAGATATTTATGTCCCGGGTTGCCCGCCGACAGCGGAAGCGCTTGTCTACGGCATTCTGCAGCTGCAGAAAAAAATCGCCCGTGAAGACACAAGGCTGGTGCGCTGATGTCCGTAGAAAATCTTGACGCACTGGGCGATTATATTGAAGTGACCATGCAGCCGGCGATCCTGAAAAAGGAAATCGCGCATGGCGAACTGATGTTCACAATCAAGCGCGAGTCGCTGAAACGCTTTCTTTCGTTCCTTCTCAACGACGCAAACTGTGAATTCAAGCAACTCTCGGACATCTGTGGCGCGGATTACCCGGAGCGCGACGAACGTTTCGAGGTTGTCTACAACCTGCTCAGCCTGAAGCACAATTTTCGCGTTCGCGTAAAACTGCATGCGTCCGAAACCACACCTGTGGATTCCGTCACGAGCCTATATAGCGCGGCGAACTGGTTCGAGCGCGAAGTGTGGGATATGTACGGCGTCTTTTTCAACGACCACCCCGATCTGCGGCGCCTGCTGACGGACTACGGCTTCGAAGGCCACCCGTTGCGTAAAGATTTCCCGCTCACCGGTTTTGTCGAACTGCGGTATGACGAGACCCAGAAGCGCGTCGTATATGAGCCGGTGAAACTCCAGCAGGACTTCCGCAATTTCGACTTCCTTAGCCCGTGGGAAGGCATGACGACGATGCAGCTCCCCGGCGATGAAAAGGCGCGTAAGCCGAAGATCGGCGCAGATCTGGCGCCGCTTGACGACAAGGACAGGAAAATCGGATGAGCGACAGCAGCGAAAACAAGATTCGTCCTTACACGATGAACTTCGGCCCGCAGCACCCGGCCGCGCATGGCGTGTTGCGCCTCGTCCTCGAAATGGATGGCGAGATCGTGGAACGCGCTGACCCGCATATCGGCTTGCTCCATCGCGGGACGGAAAAGCTGATCGAATATAAAACCTATATGCAGGCTGTGCCTTATTTCGATCGCCTCGATTACGTGTCTCCGATGAACCAGGAACATGCCTTTGCACTCGCGGTTGAAAAACTGTTGGGCATCAAGGCGCCGCTGCGGGCGCAGTACATCCGCGTGCTTTTCTCGGAAATGACGCGGATCATCAACCACATTCTTAACATCACGACCTATGCCCTCGACGTTGGAGCGCTCACGCCTGCGCTCTGGGGTTTTGAAGAGCGCGAGATCGGCATGGAATTCTACGAGCGCGTCAGTGGCTCGCGCTTGCATGCCAATTATTTTCGTCCGGGCGGTGTCGCGCAGGATATGCCAGCGGGCCTTGCAGAGGATATGTACGCATGGGCAGACAGCGTGCAGAAATTTATCGACGATATGGAAGGGTTGTTGACCAATAACCGTATTTTCAAGCAGCGCACCGTTGATATCGGTATCGTGAACAAGAAAGAAGCGCTCGACTGGGGCTTCAGCGGCCCTATGCTCCGCGCGTCCGGCGTGCCATGGGACCTGCGCAAGTCGCAGCCATACGATGTTTATGCGGAAATGAACTTTGATATTCCGACCGGCACGACGGGCGATTGCTATGCGCGATACCTGGTCCGCGTCGAGGAAATGCGCCAGTCCTGCAAGATCATGAAGCAGGCCATCGAAAAGAT
>DASPMW010000169.1:0-6808 GCA_035626855.1 Patescibacteria group bacterium | reverse complement strand
GGCGGCGCGGTGAGTCTTGCCTCGCAACCCGGGCTGGGGACGACCATCAGCCTCAGCATCCCCCTTACGCTGGCGATTATTCCGGCGCTGATCGTCTCCGCCGATGGCATGCGCTATGCCCTGCCGCGGAATACGGTGCGGGAAATCGTGCATTTAAAGCAAAATGGCCGGCACCGCCTGCGCCGCATCGAGGGTGCGAGATTCCTCCCCTTGCGCGACCAGTTATTGCCCGTCGCTTCCCTGCAGGAAATCATGGGCGGCGATTCAGACGCTGCGAAAGCGCTTAATCCCTTCGTTGCCGTGCTGCAGCTTGGCAGCGGAGAAGTTTTCGGCCTTATCTGCGACGCGATCAATGCGGCCGAAGAAATTGTTGTCAAGCCGCTGTCACCGGCCTTGCGTTCCCTGCGGCTTTTTTCGGGCAACGCGCTGCTCGGTGATGGTGGGGCTGTGCTGATTCTGGAGCCGGGCGGCCTCGCGCGGGAAGCGGGCATCGAAGGGACCACGGCGCCGGACCTGCCCGCCCAGCCGCGCCTCGATCGTCCGCGGCGGCCGGCCCTGATCTTCCGCACCAGTGGCGGCGAGGCGCGCCGCGCGCTGCCCCTCGAAAACCTCGCCCGCATTGAGCGGGTGAACCTTGCATCGGCCGAGCGCGCGGACGGGCGGCTGATCCTGCCCTATCGCGGCGGCCTGCTGCCGGTCACCATCTGGCCGGGCGCGCCCGATGATTCACGGCGGCGGGTGATGCTCGTCCTGCAAAAAGGGTCAGAGCGCGCGGGTCTGATTGTCGAAGAGGTCCTCGATGTCGCCGACAGTATTACCGACGAACAGCTGCCGCCCGCCGCAGGCTCCGGCATTGCGGCGAGCGCGCTGGTGGACGGCAATGTGGTGGAAGTGATCGACGTCGGCTGGGTCATTGCGCGTGCGACAGGGGCGGCGCCATGACGCTCCAGATTTTGTCCTTCACGCTCGCGGGCGAGCTGTGCGGCATTCCGGCGCTGGATGTGCAGACGGTCATCCGCGCGAGCCGCCACCAGCTTACCCCTGTGCCGCATGCCGCGGCGCCCGTCCTTGGCATCATGACCCTGCGCGGACGGATCGCGGCCGCCATCAGCCTGCGGCGCTGCCTCGGCCTGCCGGATCCGCCGCTTGGCGCGCAGAACAGCATGGCGCTGGTGATCGAGGACGGGCCCGAGATTTACTGCCTTGCGGTTGACAGCGTCGGCGACGTATTCCGGTTCGACGGCGACCCCGCCCCGCCGCCTGCCAGCCTCGGCGCCGGGTGGCGGCAATTCGTGACGGGTGTCTGGCCTGTCGGCGAGGCGCTGCTGGCGCAGATCGATGCTCGCGCCATTATCGCCACGCTCGCGCGGGAGGTGGAGGCGACATGAAAACATGCCTAGTCGTGGATGACAGCAGCATCGTGCGCAAGCTCTCGACGCGGCTTCTCGCCGAGATCGGCCTGGAATGCCGGGAGGCGGAGGATGGGCAGCAGGCGCTCGACGCCTGCCGCGCCGGCATGCCGGATGTCATCCTGCTCGACTGGAACATGCCAATTATGAACGGGATCGACTGCATCCGTCATTTGCGCGCCTGGCCCGAAGCGGCAGGGGTCAAGGTCATTTTCTGCACGACGCATGGCGATATGACCCAGATACAGGAGGCGCTGGCAGCCGGGGCGGATGAATACATCATGAAGCCCTTTGACGGCGAGATCCTGGCGACCAAGCTGCGACAGGTCGGCATAGTGTAATGCCAAAACCAGCAGAACAGCCACGGCCGCCGATACGCGTTATGGTCGTTGACGACAGCAGCATCGTGCGCGGCTTCCTCACCCGTTTTCTTGAAAGTGACCCCGAGATAAAGGTGACCGCCGCCGTGCCGAACGGCCAGGCCGCGCTGCAGGCGCTGGCGGCAGCGGACCCGGAAATCGTCATCCTCGACATTGAAATGCCCGTGATGGACGGCATTACGCTATTGCCGCTGCTGCTGCAGGCAAGGCCCGGTCTTCCCATCGTCATTGCATCGACGAAGACCCGCGCGAATGCCGCGCTCGGGCTGAAATGCCTGGCGCTCGGCGCGACGGATTGCCTGGGCAAGCCGACGGTGCATGACCTGTCGGAGCCGGGCGCGTTTCGCGACGACCTTGTCCGCCGCGTGAAGACCCTTACGCGGCGGACGCCCGCCTTTGAAAGGGCGGAGCCGCGTGTTTCGCCCGCGGCGCCGGCGTCATTGCCGCAGGGCGCCACCGGCGCATACTCCGCGCTGGCCTTCTGCTCCTCCACGGGCGGTCCCGCCGCGCTGCAAAAGGTTTTTGAAACGCTGACAGCGCCGGACGTCCCGGTCTTCATCACGCAGCACATGCCGGCGGGCTTCACGGGGCTGCTGGCTGAAAACCTCACCCATGCAACCGGCATCGATTGCCGGGAGGCTGTGGACGGCGAGCGGCCGGAACCGGGTCGCGCCTATATCGCGCCCGGCAATTTCCACCTGACCGTCCAGGGTCGCGGCGCGGCGCGCGTGATCGCGCTGAATCAGGACCGGCCCGAGCATTTCTGCCGCCCGGCCGCCGATCCGATGCTGCGCAGCCTGGCGCTATCCTATGGCGCGTCGCTGATGGCGGTCGTGCTGACTGGCATGGGCGTCGACAGCGTCGCCGGCGCGCGCGCGGTGGTCGCAGCCGGCGGCACGGTGCTGGCGCAGGACGAGGCGACAAGCGTCGTCTGGGGCATGCCGGGCGCGGTGGTGCAGGCGGGATTGAGTGCGGAGACGCTGCCGCTTGCAGCCATCGGTCCTGCGGTCATGCGGCGGCTGAGAGGCGGTCCCGCATGACCATTCACCCGCAGGACCTGCGTTTGCTCATCGACGTGCTACACCGCGAATGCGGGTTGTGGCTGTCGGCGGAGCAGGAGTACCTCCTGCGCGCGCGGCTGCTGCCGGTTGCCGACCGTCACGGCGTTTCGGATATTGCGGGCGTCGCGCGAGAAATACGCATGGGATCGTCGCATATCCTGCGCGACGTGATCGAGGCGATGTCCACGCATGAAACATCGTTTTTTCGCGATATGGCGCCGTTTCGTGATCTGCAGGAAAAAATCCTGCCGTGCCTGATGCGCGCGCGGGCGGCGGACAGGACGCTGCGCCTCTGGTCCGCCGGCTGCGCGAGCGGGCAGGAGCCTTACTCGCTGGCGATGCTGCTGCAGGATATGGGCCTGACTGCAGCGGGTTGGAAATATCACATCGACGCAACCGATATTTCCCTGAGCGTTCTGGAACGGGCGCGACAGGGCGTGTATTCATCCTTCGACGTGCAGCGGGGCGTTCCAACACCTGCCTTGCTGCGCCATTTTGACGGCGCGGACGGGCAGTGGACGCTGAAGCCCGCCATCCGGGAGGTGGTGCAGTTCCGGCAGCTCAACCTACTCGACGGCACGGCGGCGATGGGCATGTTCGATGTCATTTTCTGCCGCAATGTGCTGATCTATTTTGACCCGTCCACGCGGGAGAAAGTGCTGGCAGCCTTGCGCGGCAACATGAAGCGTGACGCCGTATTGTTCCTGGGCGCGGCGGAAGCGCCGCCGCCGCCCGCCGCGCGCCTGCAGCCCTATGGCGGGGTGGCGGGCGCTTACCAGCGCGACGATGCGATGCGGGAATGAAAAAACGGCTGCATTGCTGCAGCCGTTCTTTCGGGAAGAACCCTGAAACTTGTTACGCGTTGGCGCTTTCCTTGGCCGCCGCGCCCGCCGGATCACGCAGCACATAGCCGCGGCCCCAGACGGTTTCGATGCAGCTGCCGCCTTCGGGCATGATCTTCTCGATCTTCTTGCGCAGCTTGCAGATGAAGACGTCGATGATCTTGACCTCGGGTTCGTCCATGCCGCCATAAAGGTGGTTGAGGAACATTTCCTTGGTCAGCGTCGAGCCCTTGCGGAGCGAGAGCAGTTCGATGATGCCGTATTCTTTGGAGGTCAGGTGGAGCTGCTTGTTGTCGACTTCGACCGTGCGGGCATCGAGATTGACCATGATCGGGCCCGTCTTGATGATGCTTTGCGAATGGCCCTTGGAGCGGCGGACGATCGCCTGGATGCGGGCCATGAGCTCGCGCTTGTCGAAGGGCTTGGTCAGGTAATCGTCGGCGCCGAAGCCGAGGCCCTTGAGCTTGCTGTCGAGCTCGGAGAGGCCGGAAAGAATAAGGATGGGGGTTTCAACCTTGGCCGCGCGCAGGCGCTTCAGCACTTCATAGCCGTCGAGGTCGGGCAGCATAAGGTCGAGGATGATGATGTCGTACTCATACAGCTTGCCGATCTCCAGGCCGTCTTCGCCCATATCGGTCGTGTCGACGACATAGCCGTCCGATTTCAGCATGAGCTCTATGCTCTTCGCCGTGGACTGGTCGTCTTCAATCAGCAGCACCCGCATCGCATTTCCCCTTAATGTTTGCTTAGTGGAGTTGAATCAGTACTTAATCCTCATAAACATTATACCATGATCGTTAATAAAGGTTAAAAATACTTCCCGCGCCGGGTCGGCAAGTGGGAAATTATTGTTAAATATCAATGAGAAAAACTAATTCATTTTTGATTAAAAAATATGAGATAATCGTAAAAGAAGCGGGGGTTTCGGATGGTTTCAGAGCATCATTTCATCAATAACCTGAGTGACTCGATCCACGAACTGACCGATTTCCAGCTGTTCGGCCGCGTCACCAAGATCCTCGGCATGCTCGTTGAAGTCGGCGGCGTCGAGCGCGAACTGGCAATCGGCGACCGCTGCAACCTCATGCCGCGCGGCGCTGACCCCATCCCTTGCGAAGTGGTGGGCTTCCGCGATGGCCATGCGCTTGTAATGCCGTTCAAGCCGCTTGACCGCGTAGGCCTTGGCTGCCGCGCCGAAATCGGCACCTCCCAGCCCGCCGTCTTCCCGAGCAATGCGTGGCTCGGCCGCGTCATCAACGCATTTGGCGAGCCGATCGACGGCAAGGGCGCGATCCTCGAGGGCGAGGACCATATGCTCCTCAAGAACAAGGCGCCCGCCGCGCATGACCGCAAGCGTCTGGGTGAAAAGCTCGATCTCGGCGTGCGCGCGATCAATTCGTTTCTGTCGACCACGCGCGGGCAGCGCATGGGCATCTTCGCGGGCTCGGGCGTCGGTAAATCGGTGCTGATGTCGATGCTGGCGCGTTATACGGAGGCGGAAGTTTCGGTCATCGGGCTGATCGGCGAGCGCGGGCGCGAGGTGCAGGAATTCCTCGAAGACGATCTCGGCGTCGAGGGACTTAAGAAAAGCGTCGTCATCGTCTCCACTTCCGATGAATCGCCGCTGATGCGCCGGCAGGCGGCTTACATGACGCTCGCCGTCGCCGAATATTTCCGCGATCAGGGAAAGCAAGTGCTGTGCATGATGGACAGCGTGACCCGCTTCGCCATGGCGCAGCGCGAAATCGGCCTCTCGGCGGGTGAGCCGCCGACCTCGAAAGGCTATCCGCCCACGACCTTTTCGGAGCTCGCCAAGCTGCTGGAGCGCGCGGGACCCGGCGTGAGGGGCAAGGGCGATATCACCGCCTTCTTCTCGGTCCTCGTCGAAGGGGACGACCATAACGAACCGATTTCGGACGCCGTGCGCGGCATTATCGACGGTCACGTCGTGCTGGAGCGCGCCATCGCTGATCGCGGGCGCTATCCCGCCATCAATATATTAAGGTCGATTTCACGCTCGATGCCGCGCTGCCTGACGCCGGAGCAGGCGGCGCTCGTCGCGCGCGGTCGCGAAATAATGTCGACTTACGAGGATATGGCAGAACTTATTCGCCTGGGCGCCTACCGCCGCGGCGCCGACCCGAAGGTCGATGAAGCGATCATGATCTATCCAAAGATGGAGCAGTTTCTGGCGCAGAAGCCGCTTGAAAAGACCTCGCTTGCGGATGGTTACAAGCAGCTCGCGCAGGTGCTGGGCATGGCCGCTGCTGCCCCCGCGAAGCCGGCCGCCCCGCCGCCCAAGAAATAATCGTGACGCATGGCCGACCTTTCCGTCCTTATCCGCCTGCATAAACATGAACTGGATGAAAAGCGCCGCGCGCTTGGGGAGCTGCACGGGCAGATGGCCGAGCTGGAGCGCCGCCGCCGCGAGCTCGAGCGCAGCTATGAGGCGGAAAAGGAAGCGCTGCGCCTGACGGGCGACGTGCATTTCACCTTCGCCCATTATGCCGAGACCGTGCGCCAGCAGCGCCAGGAATGGCAGGAAGAGGAACAAGCGCTGGAAGAGCATATCGAGCGCGCAAAAGAGGCCCTCATGGAAACCTTCAGCGAGCTCAAGAAATACGAAATGACGCAGGAAGAGCGCGAGCGGCTGGAGGCGGAGGAGCGCCTTGTCAAGGAGGGCCGCGAGATGGACGCGATCGGGCTTGAAGGTTTCCGACGGAAAAGCGATGAAAACACCTGACGATATTGCGCAGCGGCTGAAGGCCATGGCCGATGCGGATCTGCGCAAGCGGGAGGAACTGGTCGCGGCTGGTGTTTTGTTCGACGGTTACCATCCCGAGATGGAGGCGGTGCATATCCGCAATGCCAAAGAACTTGAGTTGATCATCGATGCCGTCGGCTGGCCGCATGAGGGTATTGCTGGCGCCGAAGGGGCGGAGGCCGCGTGGCTCATCGCGCAGCACGCAATCAGCCTGCCCGCCTTCCAGCGGCGCGTGCTGGCGCTGCTGAAGGCAAACGCAAGCGACGTGCCGCCCGCGCAGATCGCCATGCTCGAAGATCGCATCCGCCGCTTCGAGGGCAGGCCGCAGCTTTACGGCACCCAATTCGACTGG
>DASPMW010000168.1:0-5397 GCA_035626855.1 Patescibacteria group bacterium | reverse complement strand
TCGGAGGCGGGCATGACCGGCACGGGAGTTGCGGGAGCGAGGGGGTCCGTGCTTGCTGCAGGAGCTGCTGCTGCCTCCGTCGGAGGGGCGCTTGGCGCGGGCAACGCGGCGTCAGCCGGAGGGGTATCGGCGCTTGCGACTGCCGCGGGCTGCGGCGGCGTTGCGGTTTCGGTTGCTGTCACATGGATGGCGATATCCTCCGGTTCGTTCATGAGCCAGAGATACCCTCCGCCAGCCAGCAAGACGCCGGCCAAAACCAGTATCAGGACCGTCGTGCGGCGGCTACCGCCAACCTTCGCCGACGAAAGCCGGGATGGAGCCTTGAGCGACGCGGCAGGGGCAACGGCGTCGGCCTCGTCAAAGCCTTCGATGTCACCCAGGTCGTCGATCGCATCGCTCTCCGGGGCACCCGCATTGCCGCTTTTCTTGCCAAACAGTTTCATGATTCGTAGATCCTTTTTGAACCTTCAATGATCTTCAGGAACGCGCGTTCGAGGTATTCCTGTTGCGTGTTTTGTTTCAGCTCCGCCGGCGTGCCGGTGAATTTGAGGCGACCGTCATGGATAATCGCGACGCGGTCGCAGATTTCTTCCATGTCCGAAAGGATATGCGATGATAAAAACACCGTCATGCCGGCCTTCCGGCAGGCAGCGATTTCGTCCTTGACGAGCACACGCGCGAGCGGATCAAGGCCGCTCATCGGCTCGTCGAGAATGAGGAGAGGACACCCCGTCAGCCAGGTACCCATGAGACCGGTTTTCTGGCGCATTCCCTTGGAATAGGTGTTAACGCGCCGCTTGAGGGCCGCGCGGGTGAGGGAGATGCGGTCAGCCGCCTGCATCACCGCTTCTTCCTGGAAAGGGCGCTTGTAAAGGTCGAGGGAAAACCGGACGAATTCGAGCCCGGACAGGAACGGCGGCGGCTCGAATTTTTCGGGCAGATAGGCGATTTTGGATTTACCTTCGGGGTCGAGGCTCTTTTTTCCAAACAGCTGCACGCTGCCTGCGGATGCTTCCATCAACCCGAGGATAATCTTGATCAGCGTGGTTTTCCCGACGCCGTTCAACCCGATCAAACCGAAGGTTTCGCCCATGCGCACATCGAAGGTGATGTCTTCGATCACGGGCCCCTGTCCATAGTCCGCCTTTACATCGGCGATCCGGATCGCGGGAACGGGTCCCGGCTCATTCGATACCGACATGGCGCTACTCCGCCGGAACCGGCAGCATGAGGCCGGTCACAATGTCGTATTTCTGATGCGGCCGCAGAGAGACATCAATGATCCCGTTCAGGCCGATATCGAACCATTTAAGATGCACCATATCGCGCTCGACCCTGATATCGATGATTTCCTTCAGAAGATTGCCGGGGTTCAGTTTCTGCCCGTTGAGCCAGATAAGCCATTCGTTCGGATTCTTATAGAGAACCCCGGTAAGGGTGATCGTCCGCACCTGGGGGATAATCTGCCCGCCGCCCGAAAGTGAACCGGTGCCGGAAACGGGCGCCTTGCCGTCTGCCGCGCGGCGAATCTGGACGAGTTCCTCGTTCGTGAAAAAGAGCGACCTGACGAAGGGCTGGTGAATGTCCGACTTGCCTTCGGGCGGCGGCGCCGATGAAGGCGAAACGCCGGGAACCACGCCGGGATTCATCGGAGCGGCTGCAGGCGCCGCTTGTGCCGTGGCTGGAGCGGGCGCACCGGCGCCAGGCGCGGGCATGGCGGCATCCGGGGCTGGGGCCGGGGCCGGCGCCGCTGGGGCCGGTACGGTACCTTGGGCGAGAGCTGCGGCGTTCGCGGCTTGCTGTTGCACAGGCAAAACCTGCGTCTGCGCGCCTGCTGGGGGCGCGCCGAGAAGCAGAAAAACCGCAAAGGGCAAAGAATATCGCAACAACATTACTGCCTCGGCGCGTTCGGGTTATTGGGATCGGTCGGGGCCGCTTCCGGAACGACGGTAATCCAGTCGAAGCTGGCATTCGCCAGCAGCAGGTTTACGGGTTCTCCATGCGATATGCGCGTGAAAGCATAGTTGTTGAGCGGCTCCTTACGCTTGACTTCGAGGCTTCTGAGGCGCACATGCGCCGGAAAGTTATGCATCATGCGGTCGACAAAATCATAGAAGTTGACGTCCAGGAGAGAGGCGACCTGGTCGACGTTGATGCGGCTGTTGAGCACTTTAAGCTTGGCCGCCGTTGCGGCGGCGCTTTCCACGAGTTGGAGGTCCGCGATGTTGAAACTGAAACCGCTAAGCTGCGCCTGCTGCCGCACGCCGTCGAGATCCCGGCTCATCTGGAAACGATCCTGCGACGAGGTAAAGCCTTTCGCTTTCAGCAGCTCAAATGCGGGAAGGTTTTCTTTGTACTGTGCGAGTTCGGTTTTGGTGTTCTGTATTTTTGTCTGCAGGGACGAGATATCGCTCGTCACCGCCGTCAAGGCGTTCTGGGAATCCGTGAGCATCGGCGAAATCCAGAGGAAATAGGCCGCTGCGATCACCGCGTTCAACCCGGCGAGAATGGAGAGAAGGATTACTCTCTTGATGCCAATGAGCTTCATTCGATGGGCTTCCCTCTCATATCGATTTCAGCGACGGTTTCGGCGTCCATCGCCGGAGCGGCTCCGCTCGTCGGCTCCCCGATCTTTCCGGTCATGTTTCCTTCGGCTCGGTTCACGCCGCCAAACTGCTGCAGGGCCACCGTGTAACCGGGGAACGCGGCTTCCAACGCCTTCTGCAACTCGTCAGCGCGCAGGGTTTTCTGGTCCGCCGGCATGGCGCGCGGCAGCGTGAATTTGAAATTAATATGCACCTGACCCCTGTCGTTCGGGTCCGGCGATTCCTGGAAGCCTGAAAACAGCGGCGAAGGGGCCGCCGTCGCGCTGCCGACCTTAAAGGCGGGGCCCGGCGTGTGATCGATCAGAAACTCTTCGATTTTCACATCGGAGGGAAGCGTGTTCTTGAGAGTGTTCAATTCGGCGCGCAGGCTCATCGTGTTATTCTCGGCGAGTTTCTTCACCTCGAGCGTGGCCTTGACCTGATCCGGACGCACCGGCAGCCCGTCAAAAACCTTGGCTTCCTGCTCATACTCGCGGTCGAGCATTGTTTTCCGGTTTTGCTTGTCGTTGATTTCACTTTGAACGACAGCATAATCCTTGAGATCGACAACCGTCAGCCCGACAAGGCCGATGACGCCGAGCGCAAGCAGGCCGCTGGCGGCGCGGGCGGCGAGGCGCGGCGCCATGATGCGGTGGATGGAGGGGACGCGCACGGCAAGCTTGAGCCCGCCTTTTTTGCCGGCCCAGGCGGCGTGCACGGCATCGGCGAAGTTGGTTTTTTCGAAGCCGAAGGATTTCGCGCCGAGCAGGCGCAGCGCTTCGCCCGCGTTGACGCACTGGAAATGGGTGACGGGCAGCGATTTCGGGTCGAAGAATTGTTTTTCGACATCGCCGCAGATAACGACCACGTCGAGCCCGTCGGCATCCGTGTAGCCGAAGCGCGAGATATAGGTGAGCGTCGCCTTGAATTCGCGCGTGACTTCGTCGACCCAGCCCGTTCCGCTGGTGCCGGCTTCGGAGGTCGGGGTCAGGCGCGTCAGCGCAAGGTTGCCGTCCTTGACGACGACCTGGCGCAGCCCGCCCGTTTCATGCTGCCCGATGACCACGGCCCAGCGCGATTTCTTACCCTGTCCGGCGAATACTTTTTCCGCGAGCTCGGCGACCATGCCGGTCGATTCAAGCGGCAGCAGGCCAAAGCCCGAAACGGGCACGCCCGTTTCATAAAGCGCGTTGCCGATGCGGTCGAGCTGGTCCGTTTCCGGCAGCGCGACGAACAGGTAGGAGCGCGGCGTTTCGTCCTTCTTGACCTGGATGAACTGCTTTTTGCCGCCCTTGCCGCCCGCCTTGATCTCGAGCGAGGCGCGGATTGGATAGCTCGGGAAAGCGAGCTCAAGCTTGCGCTTGACGAAGCGCGGCCGGTCGATCGGCGAGAGCTTCGGGATATTCTCTTCCTTGCGGTAGGTCTGGTCGGCGCCGTCGAAAATCACGAGCACGGATTTGCCGCGATGCTTGCCGTCCAGCGCCTCGACCAGCTGCTCGTCGAAGTTCGGCACTTCCCACGAAATTGCCGTTTCGCGCTCGATGCCCTTGCCGAGCGGCGCGTAAAGGACGACGCCCTCGCCGCCCACCATCAGAACACGTTTGCTCCCGCCCAGCGCGACCATGCGTTACGTCCCCATCTTGCCAAGGCTGCCGTAAATCGGGCCGAAAACGGCCGCCGCGATCCACAGAATGATGCCGCCCAGGATGACCGTCATCGCGGGCTCGATCATGGTGATCATGCCGTCGACCGCGTCGTTGACGTCCTGGTTGTAGAATTCAGAAACCTGCTCGAGAACCCCGGTCAGGTTACCGGACTCTTCGCCGATCTTGACCATGCGCACAACCAGCGACGGGAACTCGCCCGAGGTGTTGAGCGCGGTCGATAAAGGCGAGCCTTCCTGCACGTTGGTTTTAACGCGCTCGAGCGCTTCGGTCAGGACGAGGTTGCCGGCCGTCTGTTTCGCCGCCTCGATGCATTTCAGGATCTCCAGGCCCGAGGTGAAGAGTACCGCGAAGGTCTGGCAGAAGCGGGAGAGCGAAATTTTTCGGATAAGCGGGCCAAAGGCGGGCGAGTGGAGCGCGAGGTAATCGGTGCGGTAGCGCACACCTTCCGACATGCCGCGCGCGACGCGCAAGGCAACATAAGCCGCGACCAAGGCCGCCGCGATCGCCGGGAAGTTGTTCTGGAAGAAGTCGGAAGTTGCGATCAGCGCGAGCGTCACGGGAGGCAGTTCCTGGCCCAGTTCTTTCAGGAACCCCGTCACGTCGGGAACGACTTTCGTCATCATCACCCAGACGACGAGGATAACGACGCCGCCCAGGATCTTCGGGTAACGGGTCGCCTTCTTGACCTTGCTGCTCATGGCGTCGGTCCACTTCAGGTGCTTGATCACCTGCGTGAAGGAGTTGGTCATGTTACCCGTTTCCTCGCCCGAATTGATCAGGGAGATGAAAATCGGCTGGAAAATCGAGGGGTGTTTCGACAGCGCGACGGAGAAAGAGGAGCCCGAGGAAACCTCGCCATAGACGTCGCCCATGATGTCGCGCAGGCGCGTCGATTCAGCCGTATCGCGCACGTCCGACAATGCGTCGAGCAGCGGAACGCCCGCCTTCTGCAGCTGTTCAAGGTGGACGAACATCTGAATAAGGTCGCGGGTCTTGACCTTCTTGGCGGTCAGGTTGGCGAGTTTGCTGGCTTTTTCGTTCATTTCCTTGCAGTCGAGCAAGGACATGCCGGTTTCGTTCAGGCGGTTGAACAGTTCGGTTTCGTTGGCGGCATTGATGACGCCCCGCACCGGGCGGCCCCGCTG
>DASPMW010000167.1:0-27619 GCA_035626855.1 Patescibacteria group bacterium | reverse complement strand
CCGCTCGGCGCGGGCACCCATATCGACCACCGCACGGCCTTCGAAGCCGCGCAGAAACTCAGCGGCGTCGAATTGCGGTTTTACGAGGACCGCCCTTATATCCTGTGGCCGGGCGTGCTGAAAGGCCGCATGAACGCACTTGGCATCGACGCGGACGTGCGCAACGTGACGCCACAAGAGATGGCCGCAACGATCGGCAATTACCATTACCTCACGCATTTCGTGCCGCCCGGCCAGCACCGCGCGGACACGCTTCCAATTTACCAGGCGGCACTCGCTCCGCCACCGGGTTTCGTTTTCAAGGCAATTCCGGAAACGCTGACGGCAACCGAGCCGGAATTGCGGCGCATGTTCGACGCGCTCGCCGCCTATGAAAGCCAGATGCCTTTTATCTACAGCGATTACGATAACTTCATCCGCGACAGCATGACCTATGACCGCCATGCGGGGAATGCGGCCTATACCGAGCGTAGCTGGCGCTTGCAGCCCCTATGACGCCGCGCGAGAAAGCCGATGCCTTCCTTGCCGTTGCGGCGAAGTTCCAGCTGGGATCGCTGCCCACGGAACAACGCCATCCGCTTACCTATGAACTGGCGGACCTCTCGCGCAATAATATTCCGGCAGCGCTCGGCATCCTGAAGGACATCGACCTCGGCGTTATTCGCGATGTCATGGCTAAACAGCCCGAATTGGAGCGTCTGGCTGCGGCAATGCGCGAAACGCTCGCCGCCGGCAACCGTATCTTTTTTTACGGCTGCGGCGCGACTGGACGGCTGTCGCTCTCCATCGAGTACCTGTGGCGGCACCTGCATCGGGGCAAGAAACAGGCCGACAATGTCATGGGTTTCATGAGCGGCGGCGACCTCGCCCTCGTCCATTCCATCGAAAATTTCGAGGACCATCCTGAATTCGGCGCGCGCCAGTTGCGCGAAATCGGCTTCGGTCCGCATGATCTTCTGGTCAGCTCGACCGAGGGCGGCGAGACTCCCTCCGTGATCGGCGCGACGGAAGAAGCCACGCGCCTCTCATCGCGCAAGCCGTTCTTCCTCTATTGCAATCCCGATCACGCGCTGCATGAACAGGTCGAGCGTTCCCGCCACGTGCTGGAAAACCAGGGAATAGAAAAAATCTGTCTGTTCGTCGGGCCCATGGCGCTGTCCGGCTCGACCCGGCTGCAGGCGAGCACGGCGCTGATGCTGGGCGCGGGATGGGCCCTGCTGCAAAATGCCGCGAACGCGCCTGGTATGGACGCGCTGGGGCGTTTTCTCGGCGATACAGACCTCTCGTTTCTGCAGGCATTTATCGAGGCCGAATCGAAAATCTATGCCGATGGCGGCTATGTCCTCTATGACACAAACGACTACGGCATCACCATCCTGACCGATACGACCGAGCGCGCGCCGACCTTTTCGCTGCTGGGCTTCGAGAACAGAAACGAACCGAAACGTAATCCCTCGCTCTCCTTCCTGACGCTGTCGCAGGCGGGCGATGCGCCTGCGGCGTGGCGCGAAATCCTGCTGCGCGAACCGGTGACGATCGAATGGGACGCGTTACGAACTGTTGCGGGCCGCGCGCGGCTGATGGGTTTTGATTTTTCCGCCGAAGGGGCGCAGTTCCGTGAAACCTATGTCGCGCCAGCCGCGCTCCACCGTTTCTCAATCCGTCGCGAAGGAAGCGAGATGGTTTTCACGCTCGGTGACCTACGCCACGCCGTTAACGTCGCCGGCCTGCATTCGCTGTTCGAGCATTTGTTCCTGAAAATGGCCCTCAACATGCATTCAACGCTGCTCATGGGCCGCCTCGGGCGGTTCGAGAGCAATGTGATGACCTGGGTCAAGCCGAGCAACAAGAAGCTCATCGACCGCGCGATCCGCTATGTCGAATATCTGCTGCACCACCAGAACATCATGGATTGGTCCTACGCCGATATCTGCTACCAGCTGTTCGAAGAAGCGGAGCGCATGACGCCCGCCGATTCCGTCGTGCTGTTGACCGTCGACGCGCTGAAGCGCCGCAAAGGCTAAGCGGGGCGCGGCGGTTCCGGCGCCGCACCCGGCGCGAGTTTCCGGTCCAGCGTTTCCAGCGAGAAACCGACAATGCGCGCAATGCTGCGCAGCGCGCGGGCGTCATCCATGCGCGGCGTGTCCGCGCGGAAAGCGGCATCTGCCTTCTGCGATTCCAGCAGCGGCACATGCACGAAGCCGGCCGTCTTCCCCTCCCGCTCCGCCCAGCGCAGCAGGTGGAACATCAGCGTGTTGCACACGAAAGTGCCGGCCGAATAGGACTTCACGCGGCACGCGGAACTTTCAAGTTGATGCCAGGGAAAGGTATCCTTCAGCGCGACGGGAGCCGTCGCGTCGATGCGCTGCTGGCGGGGCTGGTTGCCGGCGTTATCGGGAATGCGCGCATCCATCCAGTTCATCGCGACGCGCTCGAGGCTGATCTCGCGCCGCCCCTCCGCCTGGCCGAGCGCAAGCACGCCCTGCAGGTTCGGATAGCGGCTCATTTCCTGCTGGATGAGGGGCCAGGCGTTATCGAATTCGACCGGCACGGGGCCGAAGAAAACCACACGTCCTTGCCAGTCCATTTCCTTAAGCTTATCGAGCAGGATCAGCGACGCGTTCGTCGCCGCCCCGTCGAAGGGCGCAAAAGCGGTGACAAGCAGCACGGCGTCGGTTGATGCCGCCATGGCCTTCCCCGCCTTACTTGCCGCTCTTCTGCGTCGTGCCGCCAGCCGCGTCGATATCGGTCGACTGCACGTCGATCGAGGCGCCGCCGCGCGTCACGCCGATCTGGCCGCTGCCGCTCACCGTCGATTTCTTCTCGATCTCGCCGCCGGCCTGCAGTTCGGCGCTGCCGCCGACCTTGGCCTTAGTGCCCTCGAGTTTCGTGTCGCCGCCCGATTCAATCTTCAGGTTACCGCCGGTGTTGATCTGCGAACCCTGCTTCTCGACCCCGCCGCCAATACCAGCGCCAGTGAGGCTGTTGCCGCCCGAGCCCGCGCCGCCCGACAGGTTGCCGTCGATATGCGAAGATTCCGCCGCGTTGAAGTTGACGTTGCCGCCGGCCTTCACGCTTGCGTCGCCCGCGCTGTCAAGACCGGTGCCCTCAAAATTCGCGTCCTTGCCGGCATTGATCTCGATCTCGCCTGCCTTGACGGAGCCTGCCTTCTTGGTCGAGGACTTGCCGCCCTCGACGCCGAAGCTGACATTGCCTTCGGTCGCGTTTTCGGAAGCGTCGCCGCCCTTGGCCGCCTTGGTCTTGCTGCCGCCAATGCCGGCCTCGATGCCGATCGAGCTCGAGGTGTCCTCGGCCGCCTTGAAATTGACCGATTTGCCGGCGTCGATCGAGGTCTTGCCCTCGGATTCAATGCCGGTGCCTTCGAGGTTGGTGTCGCCGCCCGACTTGATTTTCAGGTTGCCGCGCGATTTCAGCGTCGAGCCGGTCGAGGTGGTTTCGTCCGACTTGCTGTAATTGCCCGATGCTTCCAGTCCGACGGTCGAGGATTTCGGCTTGCCCGCCTCGTCTTTGCCACCCTTGGAGGCCGACAGCGACGCATCAAAGCCGTAGCCTTCTTCCGACGCGGTGTTCTTGACCGCGTTGAAATTGACGTCGTCCTTCGCGCCGATGCTCATATCGCCGCCCGATTCCAGATTGGTGCCTTCGAAGGTCGCGTTCTTGCCCGCGTCGATATCGAGCTTGCCGCCCGACTTGATCGAGCCTGCGACGCCTTCGGTCGAGCTGGATTTGGAATTGTTCATTCCGCCTTCCAGTTCAAGCCCCATGCCGGTCGAGCCCTTGCCCGAACTGCCCTTCGACTTGGATGCCGAGAGGCTGCCGGAAACGTTGAAGCCGTCTTCGGTATGGCTTTCTTCGTTCTTGGCGGCGTCGAACTTGACGTTACCGCCGGCCTTCACGCTCGCATCGCCGCCCGCTTCCAGGTTCGTGCCTTCGAACCGGGCGTCGCCGGTCGTGTTGACCTTCATGTTGCCGCCAGATTTCATAGAGCCCGTCACCGCTTCGGAGGACGAGTCGGTCGAGTTGCTCTGGTCATAGCCCCCGGAAATGGTGCCGGTGACCGCCTTGGTCGCGTCGATGCCCACTTTCAGCTCGGCGTCGACGTTCGAGCTCGACGAGGTGGAGCTCGAGGTGTTTTTGGCCGCTTTATAGTCAAGCTCGCCCGCGTTCAGCTCCATATCGCCGCCCGCTTCCAGGTTTGTGCCCTCGAGCGAGGTCTTGCCGGTCGTGGTCGTTTTCATGTTGCCGCCCGACTTGATCGTCGAGGTGACGGCTGTGCTGCTGCTCGAGGTCACGTCGCTCGTCTCGCGGTTGTACTGCGCCTGCACGCCCGCGGACGCGCCTGCGCCGCTTTCGTTGGAGGTGCCATCCTGCACGCCTGCCGACGCGCTCGCGCCCGCATTCGCCTCGCCATAGAGGCCGAGCTTGCCGGTATTGGTTTCCGACGAGGAGGAGGAGAAGGTCGTGTCCTTCGCCGCCTTGCTTTCCCATTCCTTGGAGGTCTGGGTGAAATCGCCGCCGGCCTCTACTTGAGTGCCCTCGTCGGTGATCTTGTTTTCGGCGTCGCGCGTCATGTTGCCGCCCGACTTGATGGTCGAGGTCTTGGCATGGGTCGAGCCCTTGGTCGAGGATTCGGTCGTATTGGTGCCGTAGAACCCTACGCCCGCATTGGCGTTCGCCTCGGCGCTCGCGCCAGCATTGGCGTCAAGGCCCTTGGTTTTCGCTTCCGCATTGGCGTCAACGCTCGCATCCGCCCCGGTGTCGGCATAGAGGCCGGCCTTGGTCGTCGAGGTCTCGGTTTTCGTCGTATGGCTGTCCTGCGCCGCGCCGAACGTCATGTCCTTCCCTTTCAGGTCCATATCGCCGCCCGATTCAAGGTCGGAGCCGATGACGTTCAGTTTCTCTTCGGCCTTGATTTTGGTGTTGCCGCCCGACTTGATGGTCGATCCGGTATGCGTGACGTCCTGCGTGTTCGTGGTGGTGGTCGTGGTGCGCATCAGGTCGAGGGTGTTCTCGCTCGATGCCTCCGCGCCCGCATGCGCGCCGGCCTCGGCCGAAGCCTCGCCTGCGTTGTAGTTCGCGCCCGCGCCCGATTTCGAGCCCTTGGCATCCGCCGACGCGCCCCCGGCATCCGCTTTCGCGCCCGCATTGGCATCCGCGCTTGCCTTGTTATCGCTGGAGCCGTAGAGGCCGACCTGCGACTTGCTGTGCGTGGTGTCTTCCGTGTGAATGTCCTTCGCTGCCTCGATATTGACGTTCTTGCCGGACAGGAAAACATCGCCGCCCGCCTCGACATTCGATCCGCGGATCGTCGTGTCGTTGTCGGATTCGATGGTCATGTTGCCGCCGGACTTGATGTTCGACGATTTCGACTTGTTGTCGTAGGTGCTCGAGGTGTTCGTCTCCACCTCGACCGCAGTGACGCCGCCCAAGCCGCTCGCGCCCGCTTCGGCCAATGCCCCCGCTTCCGCCGAAGCGCCGTCGGTGCCCGCATGGGATTCCGAGCCCGAGCTTGAATCGCTCTCGCCCGTCTCGATCTTGCCGAAGGAGGTAGTCGTTTTGGAATGCGTTTCCGTCTCGATATCGCGGCCTTCGATGATCTTGACGTCCTTGCCCTTGAGGCCGAGGTCGCCGCCGGTCGTGACGTCGGAGCCCTGGATCGTCAGCGTCTTGTCGGAGGAAATTTTCGCATTGCCGCCGAAATTGAGCGTCGAGCCATGCGACTTGTCGCTGGTCTTGGTGTCGGTCGCGGTCTCGCTGCCATAGACCCCACCGCCAACCCCGAGCCCCGAGCTGGTTGAGCTGGTCGAGGTGGAGGACTTGTCCCGCGCATCGAGGATATTCACGTTGCCGCCAGCATGCATGTCGCCATCGCCGCCGACATCAACCGTCGAGCCGCGGATGGTGGTGTCGCCGCCGCTTTCCGTTTTCAGGTTGCCGCCGGCCTTCAGGCCAGAGCCAATCGAGGTAGAGGAGCTGGTGGTCGTTGTGGTCGAATTGTTGCCGGTAAATGTATTGCCACCCCCGCCCGTCATGGTGGTTTCGGCCTTCTTGTCCTCGATCACGTCGAAGGTGATGTTGCCGCCCGCCTTCAGGTCGGCATCGCCCCCGGCGCTCATATTCGCGCCCTTGTTGGTGATGTCCTTGTTTGCATCGACCTTCAGGTTGCCGGTCGCCTCGATCGAGCCAGTCTTGCCGATGACGGTGCTGCCGTTGAATTCGTTGCCGCCGGATTTCGCGGAGGTCTCGTTGATGATGCTGCCTTCTGTCGATTTCAGGCTGACATCGCCGCCCTTGATCGTGCCCGAGGTATTGGTGATATCGCCCTTGGAGGTGATGTCGAGCGTGTTGTTGCCCGCGATCGTGCCGCCCGTGTTGGTGACGGAGGCGAGATTCATGCTCACGTCGTTGCCGACGATGGCGGCGCCGCCCGCGATGCCGGCCTTGGTCGCTGCGCTTAAGTAAACGACGGGCGCCAACACCTTCTGGCCCATGACTTCAGTTTCGACCATCCAGACCATGTCGGTCTTCAGGTTCGCGGCCTGGTCGGCGGTGAGCGGCTTGCCGTAGGTCAGGCCCATTTCCTTCGACGCATCCACGCCGTTATCCATGAGGCGCTGCATCTGCGCCGCTTCCGTTTCGCCGGGGATGATGGAGGTGAGGCCGACCTGCGAGGTCAGTTGGTCGCGGATCAGGCTCTGCTCGTAATTGCCGTCGCCGAGGCGCTTTTGCTGCTCGGCCGGGTCGAGGCCGAGGCGGTCGATCATGTATTGGGAGCCGAGCGGCGAATTCGCCCCGAATTTAGGGTTGGTCTCGATCAGGTAGCCCGAGTTCGGGTTCTGAGAAACGACGAAGAACCCGTTCGGGTTCGAGGGCAGCGTGATGGTGATGCCGCCGAAAGTGGCTGCGCTCGCGCCGGTCGTCGCGCTCGTGCCGGTGGTGCCGGTCGTCGCGGTCGCGCCGCTGCCGGTGGTTGAATCGACGCTCGCGGCCTGCACCGAACCGGCATTGGTGAGCGAGAAGCCGGAAGCATTGAGCGTGCCGGCATAGATGCCTGCGCCGAAGGAGGTGACGCTGGAAGTGTCGACATAGGAGCCGCTGTCGTCGAGGCCGTAGCTGTAGTTCAAGTAAATCACGTCGCTGCAGCACGACACATGGTCGCGCCATGTGCGCTTGTAATTGTCGCGACGCAGGTCATAGCTGTCGTTGACAAATTGCGCGCCGCTGACGCTGCTCGCGATATTGACGGTCGGCGCCGAGATGATGCCGCCCAGGTTCCGCGCAAAAGCAAAACTGTTGATGTTGACGGAGCCGTTGGCGAGCAGGCGCGGTTTGTCCGCCGCGGTCGGGGCGGTGCCGTTGTAATACTGGTAGTAGTACCAGGTCTGGGTGGTATAGCGGTTGGCGGACTCACCCCAGAGCAGCCAGTCGGGATCGGAAGACCAGCCGCCGGTGGAGGATGAAAAGGCCTGCTGGGTGGACCAGACGCGCTGGTCGCCGCCAGCGATGTCGTTGTAAATATTACGGGCGGAAATCGTAAGGTTCCGGCTGGCATTGATGTCGTTATTGTTTGTAAACGTGCCAAAGCCCGTGACCGTCGCCGTGATGTCATAGCCGTCCATCGTTCCGGACGCGGAGTTCGTGAAGTTGGCAGCCGAGACATCGAGCAGGGTCCCGCCATACATCGCGCCGTTATTGGTGACGGTGCCGGTCGAGTTGAGGTCGACGGTGCCGGAGGCGGCAATACCACCCGTCGCGGCGTTGGTCAATGCAGCGGTATTCAGCGTCAGGTTGCCGCCGGAATAGAGAAGCCCGCTATTGGTGAACGCGTTGGCGAGGTTAAGCGTCGCACTCCCAGCGTTGGAAACGATGTAGGACGCGCTGCCAAGCAGCGAAAGTGTGCCTGCGCTGAAGGTCATGCCGTTGCTAGCCGTCATGCCGGTGCCGTTTGCAAGGCTGACGGTGCCCGCGTTGACGTCGAGCGTGTTTCCGAGAAAGACGGCAGTCGAGCCGAGGCCGTTGACGGTGACGCCGTTGCCCCCGCCCTGACCCTTGACGGCCAGCGTGCCGCCGGCCTGGATGGTGCCAGTATTGTTGACCGTATAGGCGATGTCAGACCCAAGGATATTGACGCCGCCCGTGCCGATGATCTTCGCGCCGCTGTTATTATTGAGCGTCGAGCCGAGATTGAGGCCGAGCAAACCGGCCGACTGGATAATCCCGCTATTGGTAATGGTGTCCGCGCCGATCGTGGCTGTGCCGCCGGCGGTTGAGCCGATGATTTTGCCCCCGGCACCGTTGGTCAGCGTGCCCGCGACGCTGATCGTGCTCGCCCCGGCGCCGCCCTGCAGCGTGCCCGTGTTGTTCAGCGAGCCAACAGCGATATCAAGCTGGTTGCCGATCGCCGTGCCGGCCTGGGTGAAGGCGATATTATAAGGGCTGCCCGGCTTGTTCACCGTCAGCGTGTTGGCCGCCTGCAGCGTCGCTCCCGCATTGTTGGTGACCGTAGCGGCATAATTGGAATCGACCTTCAGGTCGCGGCCGGCGATGACCTTGCCGCTGTTCGTGAACGCGCTGCCGACGGTGACGGTGAGGTCCTGCGCCGCTTGGATGACGCCGGCCGAAAGGTTGCTGACGGTATCCGCGATGAGCGTGCCCGCCTGGCCCGCTGCCGTCGAGAACAGCGCCGTGCCGGAATTGCCGAAGCTGTCCGCGAGCGTCGCGCTCGAGGCGTTCTTGCCCTGCAGCGTGCCGCTGTTGGTCATCTGGTTGCCTATGATCGTGAACTGGCCGTCCGCGATCATCGTGCCGCTATTGTCGATCGATTGGGTATTGCCGCCCGCCGCATCGGCAAGCGCGAGCGCTGTCTTGGCGTAGATGCTGCCGGTGTTGTTGATTGAGGCCGCCGCGCGCAGGAGGATGTCCTGCGTATCGGAAGATAAAGTTCCGGCATTCGCGAATTGGTCGCCCGCGCTCACGGAAAGCCCGCCCGCAGTGCTCTGCACAGCTCCGCCTGCGGCAAGCGTGATGTCGCCGCCGGTGGAGGCAAGCGTGACGCCGCCCGCGTTCTTCAGTTGCGCCGCGCCGAGCAGCATGTCGCCCGTCGTCGTCAGCGTGAAGCCGGTCGTGCTGTAAAGCGTCGCCGCGCCGGAGCCGACGGAGAGGCTGCCGAGCGTCGCGCCGAAATTCGCGCCCGCGCCATAGGTGGTGCCGTCGAGCGAGGCCGCGCCCGTCTGGCTGAGGCGGAGGTTGTTGAGCGCATAGCGCTTGTTGTTGTCGGCAAGGCCCGCATTGACGGTCGCGACGTCCGACAGCGAGGCGGAGGTGATGGAGAGGTTGTTTTCAGCTGTGAGCAGCCCGCCCTCGAGGCGCACTTCGCCCGTTGATGCGGTGAGCGCGGTATCGCGCTTGGCGGAAATTTTCGCATTCACCGTCTTGATCGCGTTGGCGCCCGTTGCGGTCGAGGTGATCTTGACGTCGCGCTTGGCGGAAACAGCGCTGCCGATCTCGATCTTCCCGGAGGAGGTCAGCGTGAAATCGCCGACGCCGGCCGCCGCTTCGCCGAGCATCTTGACGCCGACGCCGCTTTCAGTCGCGATCAGGCGGATGCGATTGGCATACATGCCGCCCACCGCGGATGAATCGATCGCGACGGTGGGCGCGGCGCCCGTTCCGGCGCGCGGCGTTGCGGTCTTGGTTGCGACATCCCAGTCATTCGCGCCCGCGACGACATCGACGTCCTTGGCGTTCAGCTGGCCGTCGAGCTTGATCGAGCGGGCGAAGAGGCCGAGATAGTCCTGCTTGGTGGCGTCGAGGCCGTTACCGGTCACGAGAATATCGCCGGTGTCGATCTGGAAGCCGGTCAGCGCGCCCGCGCCGCTCACCTGCGGCACGCCCGTCGTCAGCGTCGCGTTCGGCACGTTGATGAAGCCGCAGCCGTTGCAGGTGATGCCATAAGGGTTGGCCACGATCACGTCGGCCTGGCCCCCCACGACTTCCGTATAGCCGAGCAGCTCTGAGCGCGACATGCCCGTCACTTCGTTGAGGATCAGCCCCGCCTGCGCATGCAGGTTGGTGTTCGCCATCACCGAGCCGGCGAGCTGCGAGGTGCGCTGGAACTGGCTGGCATCGCCGTTGTTGAGGACGAGGCCGTTGGTCGGCACGTTGTAATTGGTGAACTTGTTGTGCGACATGCCCGTCGCATTCGGGTTGGCGATGTCGACGACGGTGACGCCGTTCGGCGCTTTGTACACTTGCGTGTTCGTGGCGCCGGACGCCTGCACGCTCTGCGCGCGCGCGGGGTTTGCCTGCCATGCCGTCAGTGCGCTCGAGGCCATCAGCGCGAGGAACAGGGCGCGGGCGAAGCGGTTCGCGGTCTTGTTATTTTTCTTGTTCTGCGTCATGGCTTATGGCTTTCGATTAAAAATTGACCGACAGGCGGGCAAAACCGTTGAAGTCGTCTGTATTGAGCGCGTCGGGCGCCACGATCGGGTGGCCGATATAGGCGTCGAAGGAAGCGGTGCCGAGCGAAAGGGATAGCCCCGCCGCCGCGCCGATCAGCGTGCCCGCGGGCGTGCCGGCAGCGCGGCCGCCGACGGCGCCGCCGTCGACGGCCAGATAGGGCTTCACGAGCAGGCTGCGCCCGCCCGGGCCTGCGACCGTGCGCGGCATGGCGAGGTCGTTGCGGATATAAAACCCATGATCGTTCGCGAGCGTGTCTTCATAAAAGCCGCGCACCGTATAAACACCGCCGAGGCTGAACTGCTCGGAGCCGAACAGCGCGTCGAGCGCGTATTGCGACGACAGCTGCGAGCTCCACATCATGTCGTTGCCGCGAAAGCGGAAGGGGTGGTTGAGGGATGCGGCCAGCGTCACGCGCTCGAACTGCGCGCGCGGCGCGGAGCCGGGCAGGCCGTTCAGATCGTCTTCCGCGCCGAAGGCGTCGAGCCCGCGTGAATAGCCGACGGTACAGGTCAGCGTATCGTCGCCGATGCGCGTCGAGATGTTGCCGCCGAGGTCGAGGACGGAGAGCGTATGCGAGCTCACGGTCAGCAGCGCGTTCTGCACATAGTTCTTGTTGTCCTTGCGCGTCAGGCTTGCGGTCAGCGTGCCCTTGGTTGTCTTGTCGCGGTAAACGACGCGGTCCGCCATGATGAAGGCAGAGCGCGTCGTTCCGTCAAGATCGACCGAAAGCGCGGAGGGCGTGACCAGCGTGCTGCTGTATTCGGAGTCGGAATAGCCGGCCGTGACCGTCGAATAGCCGAATGGCACGGAGAACAGCGCGCTGTTCGAGCGCGTAAAGCGCCCGTCGCCGTCGGTCGGGATCGTCTGGCGGCGCGTGTAGCTGTAGAATTCGTTGAGGTGCAGCAGGTTGTCGTAGCTGACCGTCGCCGAGCCCTGGTAGCGGCCGGTCGATTTCGTGCCATAGTTGTCGGCGCCGAGGTTGAGGTGCCAGCGCTTGCCGGGCTCGTTGCGCACGACGATCGTGCTTTCGCCCACTTTCGCGCCGGGGACGATGTCGATCGAGGCGTTGTTGGACTGCAGGCGGTTCACCTGGTCGAGGCCCTGCTCGATATCGCGCAGGTTCAGCACGCGGTCATTGACGAAGGGAAAGGCGCCGGGGATGAACAGCGTGCCGCGGTTCTTTTCGTCGAGTTCGACCTTCTTCAGCGTGCCTTCGACAACCTGGATGGTGAGCGTGCCGGTCGACAGGTCCTGCGCGGGCAGATAGGCGCGCGTCGTCGAATAGCCCTTGTTGATGTAATAGGCGGTGACTTCGCCAAGCAGCGCCTGGATCTCGGCGACGCCAAGGCACTTGTTGCCGTATTTGCCTGTGATGCGGCTCATGGCGCGCTTTGACATCCGCGGCGCATCGGTGATTTTCACGGTCTTGATGTCGCGGCAGCCCTCGCCCGTGCCGTTCGGCACCGGCGCGTCCGGCAGCTGGATCTGCGCGGGCGCGCGCTTGTTCTGCAGGTTGCGCTGCGCGTCTTCGCGCTGGCGGATCATTTCCTCCCGCTGGATTCGCTCCGCGTCGCGGTTGGCGCGCTCGATATCGGCGGGGGTCAGCTGCGCCTGCGCAAGCATGGGCCAGGCCGTGCACAACAGCAGCACCGCTGCGGCAAGCCATTGAATACGTTTATTTGTCATGTGCCCTAAATCCCGCGCAGGAAGAATTTGGAACTCCTTTCGGGAGTCCGCTGTTCGCAAGTGTTTGGCTGAGTTTTGCCCCGCACCATAGATATACGAATCCCCGCCGCCTGTCCATGCCAAATGATGTTATGGCAAGAGCAATGAGAGCAGAAAGTTTTTGGATTTCAGGGGTTCATCCCGCGCGCTTAAACCAGGCTCAGGCTTTAACGTCCTTGAAGCGCACCATTTTGCCCTTTTGCTCGTCCCAAAGCGCAAGCGTCGCGCATTTAAGGCTTTCTTTCAGGGTCAGCTTGGGGACTTTCGTAAAGTCTTCGCTGGCGTGGTGGCATTCCTCCAGCCTGTAGTTCGGGATGGAGGCGTTCAGGTGGTGGATGTGGTGAAAACCGATATTGCCGGTGAACCACTGCAGGATCTTCGGCAGCGCGTAATAGGAGCTGCCCTCGACCGCCGCCTGCGCATAGCTCCAGCTATGGCCGTCTTTCCAGTGCCCGTCCTCGAACTGGTGCTGGACGAAAAACAGCCACTGCCCCGCCCAGAAGGCAAGGATCAGCGTGCCGAGGTAAAGCACCGCGACTTCGCCCCAGCCCAGCAGCGCGCCCGCGACCGCATAGACCGCAAGAATGGCGAGGTTGAGCGACATCACGCTCTTCCAGCACTGCTCGCGCGGGACGGAATGGTATTTCTCGATGAACATGAATTTCTGCGCAGGCGGGAAGCGCTGGAAGATCAGCACATAAACGGGCGGACCGAAGACCAGCAGCGTCAGCGGATGGCGGTAAACGCGGTAGGAGAATTTCTTGAAGGGGGTCAGCGCCTTGTATTCCTCGACCGTCAGGGTATCGACGCTGCCGGAGCCGCGGCGGTCCAGGTTGCCCGAACCTGCATGGTGCATGTTGTGCACGCGCTTCCACAGGTCATAAGGGGTGAAGGTGAAAACGCTGATGATGCGCCCGGTGATGTCGTTCGCAAGCTTGTTCGCGAAGAACGAGCCATGGCCGCAGTCGTGCTGGATGATGAACATGCGGATCAGCAGGCCCGCCGCCGGCACCATGATCAGCGCCGCAAGCCAGTAATAACCGTAACGCTCGGCCACGAACATCGCGGCAAGGGAGCCGAAGAAACAGACGCTGGTGTTGATGAGCTGCCAGATGGCGCTGCCGAGCTGGCTGCCCTTATAGGCGTTGCAATGGGCGACCATGCGTTTGTAGTCGGGTTGCGGGGCTGCTGCGGCGCCCTCTTCCGTATTGTGGAGAGACGTCTCTTCCGCGCGATAAGAATGATCCATTATGCCCCTGAAACTTGCCCGGCCCCGGCCGCTAACTGACGGCTTGCTTACTTAATTATATTCCAACCGTGCCATATAAGCTAGCACCTGACAGGGCCGGGGCAAGCGGGCTGCATCGGGTGGCGCGCTTCCTTTTCCTTAATGGCTTGCAGATCAAGGCTAAAACCGCCCCGGCGGAGTCTCCTGGACGGTTTTGTGCAGGAGTGGGCAGCCTCTGGCGTTACTTGTTCGCGGAGCCTGGTTCTGACAGGTGACGGTGCATTTCCGCCTTTACGGATTCCGGCAGCAGCTCGGAAAGGTGACCCATTGCCCAGGTCTTGAAGGACCCGCCGACGATATGCGCCTCGCCGTTCATGAGCGCCTCATAGCCGCGGCGCGCGACATCGGCGGGATCGTCTTTCTCTTCGGTGCCGACCTTGGTGTCCATCATCTCGGCCCGGCGGAAGAAGTTCGTTTCGGTCTGCCCCGGCATCAGCGCCGTAACTGTCACGCCGCTGTCCTTCAGCTCGTTGCGGAGCGCGTCCGAGAATGACAGCAGGAAGGCCTTGGTCGCGCCATACACGGCCTCGAAGGGTGCGGGCATGACGGCTGCCACAGACGAGGTGAACAGGATGCGCCCCTTGCCGCGCGCCGCCATATCGCGTGCGATATGCTTCGCCAGATGCACCGAGCTCGTGACGTTGAGCGCGATCATGTCGAGCTCTTTTTGCAAGTCGGTTTCGACGAAAGCGCCGCCGAGCCCGACGCCGGCGTTGATCGCAATCGCCTCGACTGGCGCGCCCGCCGCCTGGATGCGCGCGACGAGTTCGTGGATGCCTTCCGTCTTGCGCAGGTCGACCTGGATCGCCTCCACATCCGCCGTGTTGCTGAGCTGACTGGCGAGGTTGTAGATGCCGGCATCCTCCGCCGCTCCCAATACATGGAAACCATTCTGGACGAACTGGCGGGCGAGCTCGAGTCCGATACCGCTCGAGGCGCCGGTCACGACGGCGAAGGGTTTGGTGAAGTTTTTCATGGGGATACTCCGTTTGTGGAAAATGCTGCCGCGAGGCTAAATCGCGAGACGAAGGCCGGTTCCGGCTCGGCCGGAACAGGAATCACCCCGCTTGCGTTAGAGCGCTGTATTGAAAGGGCGAATCCGTGGCCATAGACCTGAACGATGCGCGCGAGGAATTGCCGGGGGAGACGCCGGAGATTACATCGCCGCCGGACGCCAAGACTGTTTTCCTGGGCGGCATCTTCATCATCCTCTGCCTCATCGTTCTGCGGCTCGGCGCGCCGATTTTCGTGCCGCTGTTTGTCGCCATAGGCCTGAAATTCGTCCTCGTGCGGCCCTTGCGGCTGGTCGAGCGCCTGCATGTGCCGCGCAAGCTGGCCTCCGCCCTTGTTGTTCTTATGCTCATGGCCGCGTCGGCGGGCGTGATCTCCCTCCTCGCCATGCCGGCCAGCGAATGGGCGTCGCAAATCCCCGACAGCCTGCCGCAACTGAAATCGAAGCTGCGGTTCCTCAGCAAGCCGGTCGAGCAGACGCAGGATATCCTGAAACAGGCGGAGGACTTCGCCGCGCCGGTCGCAGCCCCAAAGGTCATGGCCGTGTCGATCGAGGGATCCAGCCTGAGCGATAAATTTTTCAGTCATACGCAGGCTGCGCTCGCGACGACGGGCACCATGCTGCTGATCCTCTTCTTCCTCCTTGCGGCTGGCGACACTTTCCTGCGCAAATTCGTCGAGATGCTGCCCACCTTCCGCAACAAGCGGCAGATCGTCGATATTTCCAACCAGATCGAGGCGGATATTTCCCTCTACCTCACGACCATTACCTTCATGAACGCCTGCGTGGGCGTTGCGACCGGACTTGCCATGTGGGCCTTTGGATTGAAAGACCCGATCCTCTGGGGCGCGATGGCGTTCACGCTCAACTACCTGCCCGTCGTCGGCGTCATGGTTGGCATGGCGACACTCTCGCTGGTCGGTTTCATGGAAATCGACGGCGTCTGGCAGGCGGCGATGCCGGCGCTCACCTATATGGGCATCCATGTCATGGAAAGCTCCTTCATCACGCCGCTGCTGCTCGCGCGCCGGCTCACGCTCAATCCCGTGCTCGTCATCCTGTCGCTGATTTTCTGGTACTGGATGTGGGGCTTTGCCGGCGCAGTGATGGCGGTGCCGATGCTGGCGATCACGAAAATCGTCTGCGACCGCGTCGGGCCGCTGAAGCCGGTCGGTCACTTCCTCGAAGGCTGATCCCAGGCGCGCAAAATCGCCTCCGTCGTCACGGTTTCGATCTGCATGCTGAAGCGGTTGGCGTAAATTTCCAGCATCGCGTCGTGGGTTTCGTCGGACGAGCTGCACAACGCGTCGGTGACGAGGATCACGCGGTAGCCAAGATCGACCGCTCCCGCGACCGCCGCTATGACGCAGACTTCCGTCTCCCCGCCGGTCACGACGAGCGTATCCACCTGGCGTTCCTGCAGCTGCGCATGCAATCCGGTGCCGACCCAGGGGCTGTAAACCTTTTTGTCGAGCACCTGCGCGGGCGGGGTGAACAGCCGCAATTCCTCGATCAGCTCGACATAGCCGGGATCGAGTTTTTCGAGCGTCATTTCTTCCCAGCGCTCGTAATATCTTTTCCAGTTGCCCTCCGCGTCCCCCGGCTTCTGGACCGGAACGAAGCGCGTGAAAATCGTCCGCTCGGCATGGCGTGACGCGATCTCGCAGACCTGCGGCAGAATGCGGCGCATCCATGGGGTATGCCACGGCGTTTCCTCCGCAAAGATGCGCTGCATGTCGATGCAAAGATGCACGGCACCGGGACCAGGCAGGCCGAATTTCAGTTCGTCATTTGTTTTCATGGGCGGTTTCCGGTCATAATTTGTGCTAACACTTGAAGAAAGAAAGCGGTTCAGGAGACGGCATGGGACGCAGATACGCATTGATGGACGCAACCGGCTTCGCCGCGATGAAGCATGCAAAACAGGTGCGCAAATATTCGGGCGATCCCTACCTGACCCATCTGATGCGCGTCGCGCAGAAGCTGGAAAGCCTCGAGGTTTATTTTCCCGTGACGGACGAAATGCTGCAGGCGGCCGTGCTGCATGACGTGATCGAGGATACCGACTGCACGGCGGATGAATTGCGCGCGCGTTTCGGGGATACCGTGACCGGCTATGTCGAGGCGCTCAGTATCGATTTCGAGGCCGGCAAGCGCCAGGAGCGCATGGCGAAATATGCCGCGCAATTGCACGCCGCCCCCGCCGAGGTCCAGCGCATCAAGGCCTGCGACCTCTGGGACAACAATGCCGATATCAGGGAGAACGACCCGGGCTTCCACGTCGTCTATCTGCGCGAAGTGCTCGCGGTCGCGGAAGGGCTCGACAAGCTCGGGCCGCTGCAGCCGAAGCTCGTTCGGCTGCTGAACGGGGAGATCGGGAGCCTCTTGGAATAAAAAAGGGAGCCGTCGCCGGCTCCCTTTTTCATGACGTCTGTCAAAGATTAGTCGCGCGTGTTGTTGTCAACATCGCCGTCCTTGTCTTTGTCCTTGCGGTGGAACCAGCCTTTTTTCTTGCCTTTGGTCTCGGGATCAGCGCCGCGATCCATCGAGGTGTTGCTGGACGCGTCCGAGTTCACGGTGGTGTCGGTCGTGGTGGTCGACTTGTTCGAGCCGGTGCGGATGCCGCCGTTGATGCGGACGTTGCTGCCCGTATCGACGCCGCTGTTCTGCATCGTGCCAGTCGCGGTGTTCACGCCGGTCGAGGTGCCGGTCGAGCTGCCGACCGAGCCGGAGCCCGAGGTGGAGCCCGAAGAAGAGGTATCCGAAGATGCCGTCGAGTTCACGCCCGTCGTGGTCGTGGTGTCGGAGGTGTTGGAGCCGGTGCGAATGCCGCCGTTGACGCGGACGCCGTCGCCCGTGTAGACGCCGCTGTTCTGCATGGTTTCGGACGAGGTGTTCACGCCGGTCGAGGTGCCGGTCGTGCTGTTCACATCGGCTGCGTTCGCAGCGGGCGCGAAGGCGAGCAGGGCAAGAGCGCAGACCGCCGTCATAAGTTTGGTTTTCATGTGTGTTTCTCCATTTGGTTTTTGGGTAGTTGCGGAAGGTCAACGGCTCGACGCGGGAGCGGTTCCCACGTTCTGTTAAATGACGGATCCCGCTAGTTTCAGGGTTTTGACAATCTCCCGGTACAGCTCCTCGCGGCGGTCATGGTCAGGCGCGCGCAAGGCGGCGGAAGGGTGGAAAGTTGCGAGAACTTTTGAATTCCGCGGGCCCGCCTGCCACTCTCCCAGGCTTTTGGTCAGCGAAAATTTATTGCCCAGCACCGCCTTCGCCGCCGTTGCCCCAAGACAGATCAGCGCGGCGGGCTGGACGAGGTCCAGCTCCGCCTCCAGCCACGGTCGGCAGGCCTTGATGTGGCGGGCGGAGGGGGATTTATGCAGGCGGCGCTTGCCGCGTTCTTCAAAGCGGAAATGCTTTACGGCATTCGTCACATAGACTTCCTTGCGTGGAATGCCCGCTTCCTCGAGCGCCTTGTCGAGCAGGCGTCCGGCGGGACCCACGAATGGATGGCCAGCCAGATCCTCCGCATCGCCCGGCTGTTCGCCGAGCAGGATGAGGGACGCTTTCGTCGCCCCTTCGCCGAAAACGACCTGTGTTGCGTGCTTGTAAAGCTCGCAGCCGCGGCAGCCTTCGGCGGCGGTCGCGAGCGCGTTGTAGGTTCTTTTTTCGGGGACGAAGGGCGCGGCAGAATCGGCGGGCGCTTTTTTGGCGGGCGGATGCGTGTCGATATGCGGGGTGAGTTTCATGAAGTGCCAACAGCCCCAAGGTGTTAGCGGTTTCACGTTGACAAAATGAGAACAAAATGAGAACGTATAAGGATGAAAGTGGAATCGCAAAGCACAGAAAAATCCAAGGTTTTTGAAGAGCTCCGCCAGCAAATTCAAAGACTTGAAGGGTTCAAACCGGAAGCCGCCGATCCGGTCAGCCTGGATCTGGAGGTGATCGATGCCGCCCTGCCCGGCCGCTCCCTGCCCCGCGCCGCCACGCATGAAATCTACAGCGACAGCCCCGAGGAAAATGCCGCCGCCGCCGGCTTTACTTCCGCCCTGCTCGCCCGCCTCGCCGGGGAAAAAGGGATGATCGCCTGGATTTCTAAATCGCGCAGTCTCTACCCGCCGGGCTTGCGCGCCTATGGCCTCGACCCCGCCCGCATCCTGTTCGTGGAGACGCCCCGCGACAAGGACGCGCTCTGGGCGCTCGAGGAAATCCTCCGCTGCAAATCCGTCTCGGCTGTCGCCGCCGAAATTACGGACGCCGATCTCACCGCCACGCGCCGCCTGCAGCTGGCGGCGGAGGGAAGCGGCTGCACGGGGTTCCTGCTGCGCAGCGGTTTGCGCCGCGCGGGCAACTCCGCCTGCGTGACCCGCTGGCGCATCGCGCCCCTTCCCGGCGTTGCGACCGACGACCTGCCGGGGCTGGGATCGCCCGCCTGGCAGGTGGAGCTCTTGCGCGCCAAGGGCGGGCGGCCCGGCAGCTGGCCCGTGATGTGGCATGAGGCGCGGTTCCAGCCCATCGCGCCCGCGCATGATGAAACCCGGGATGTTCCCCTGCCTGTTGCCGCAACTGTCCTTCCCTTGCGGCGGAGGACGGGATGACGCGGCGTTATGTGTCGGTCTGGTTTCCCTACCTCGTGACCGACTGGCTGACCCGCCGCCAGCCGGCCCGCGCGAAGCGCCCCTTCGCGGTCACGGGGACGGAGAAGGGCCGCGTCTTCATCGCGGAGGCGAACGAACCGGCGGAGGCGCAAGGCGTCGTGCGCGGCATGGGCCTTGCCGATGCGCGCGCGCTCTGCCCGCAGATCGAGGCGCTGCCGGAGGAAACGGGGCGCGGCGAAAAACTGCTCGCGGCCATGGCGGAATGGTGCATCCGTTACACGCCGATGGTCGGCGCGTCGTCGCCCGACGGCATCTTTCTCGACATTACCGGCGCCGCACATCTCATGGGCGGGGAGCGCGCGCTGCTAAAGGACGTGGTCACACGCTTTCGCGCGCTCGGCTATCACGCGCGGGCGAGCATGGCGGATACGCTCGGCTGCGCCTGGGCCGTCGCGCGCTATGGGCGGGAGAAACCGCTGATCGAAAGCGGCCAGCAGAAAGAGGCGCTCGCGAGCCTGCCTGTCGCGGCGCTCAGGCTCGATGATGAAACTGCGCTGCTGCTGGGGCAGCTCGGCGTCCGCACCATCCGCCACCTGTATGTGCTGCCGCGCGCGACGCTGACGCGGCGTTTTGGCAAGGAATTGTGCTTGCGGCTTGATCAGGCGCTGGGCGCCACGGGCGAGGCGCTGAAGCTCGTCAAGGAAGCGCCCGTCTATCTCGAGCGGCTGCCTGCGATGGAAGGTATCCTCACAGCGGAGGGTATTTTAATCGCGCTTGAAAAACTTCTGGCCAAACTCTGCCTGCGGCTGGCGGTGGACGGCAAGGGTGCGCGCGCGGCGGAATTTTTCTGCTACCGCGTCGACGGGCAGGTCGAGCGTCTTCGCATCGGCACGGGCGCGCCGTCGCGCAACCCGCGCCATCTCTACCGCCTGTTCCGGGACCGGCTGGAGCAGATCGATCCGGGACACGGCATCGAGCTGTTCACCCTTTCCGCGCCGCATGTGGAAGCGATGCGCGCGGAGCAGGAGGATGCTTTGCAGGGCGGATCGGATCCCGCACAGCTATCGGAGCTTGCCGACCGCCTCACCGAAAAAATCGGTCCCGGCCATGTCTTCCGCGCCCTGCCGCAGGCGAGCCATGCGCCGGAGCGCTGCGTGCGCGTGACGGGGCAGCTCGCAGAAAAGCCGGAAGCCGACTGGGCGGAAAAATCGCGGCCCGTGCGCCTGCTGACACGGCCGGAGCCAATCGAGGTCATGGCCCCCGTGCCCGACTACCCGCCCGTGCTGTTCCGGCACAAGGGAAAACTGCACCGCATCAAGCGCGCCGAAGGGCCGGAGCGCATCGAGCCCGAATGGTGGATCGCGAAAGGGCCTATGCGCGATTATTACCGGCTGGAGGACGAGAGCGGCCAGCGCTACTGGATCTTCCGCGCCGGTCCCTACGCCCCCGACAACCCGCCGCACTGGTTCCTCCACGGCTTTTTCGCGTAAAGGGGCCATCATGACCGATTACGTCGAATTGCAGGTGACCAGCAATTACAGCTTCCTGCGCGGCGCCTCGCATCCGGACGAGTTGTTCAGGGCCGCCTTTGAGCAAGGATATAAACGAGTCGGACTTGCCGACCGCAACACACTCTCGGGCGTGGTGCGCGCGCATGTGGTCGCGAGGGGTAACGGGATGAAACTGGTGCTCGGTTCACGGCTGGACTTGCAGGACGGTGCCAGCCTGCTTGCCTATCCGACCGACCGCGCGGCCTATGGCCGGCTCTCGACCCTGCTCACCATCGGCAAGCGGCGTGCGCCGAAGGGCGAATGCCACCTGACGAAGCAGGATGTCTATGAACATGCCGGCGGCATCCAGTTCATTGCCGTGCCGCCGCTGAAAACCGGCAAGGCGTTCGAAGCCGACATGAAGGAATATCGCGATGCTTTTGGCCGCAACCTATCGCTTGCCGCCGCGCATTATTACCTCGGCGACGACGAAAAGCGCCTCGCGCAGCTGGCGCGGCTGTCGCGCCTGACGCGCACGCCGCTGGTCGCGACCAATGATGTGCATTACCACAGCCCCGCGCGGCGCGCGTTGCAGGACGTTCTGACCTGCATTCGCGAAAAATGCACGATCGACACGGCCGGCTACCGCCTGCATGAAAACGCCGAGCGGCATATAAAGCCGCCGGCTGAAATGGCCCGCCTCTATCGCGCCTATCCCGAAGCGCTGAAACAATCCCTGAAAATCGCCGAGGCTTGTGATTTTTCCCTGGAGGAGCTTTGTTACGAATACCCGCATGAAATCCTCAACGGCAATGACAGCCCGCAGGAAGAACTGGTGCGGCTGACATGGCTCGGCGCGGCCTGGCGTTTTCCTGGAGGCATTCCGCCGAAGGTAAAGGAAACGATCGAAAAGGAACTCTCCTTTATCGCGAAGAAGGATTACGCCGCTTTTTTCCTGACCGTCTATGACATTGTGGATTTTGCGCGGAAGAAAAAAATTCTCTGCCAGGGTCGCGGCTCGGCCGCAAATTCGGTCGTCTGCTTTTGCCTCGGCATTACTTCCGTCAACCCGACCGAGATCAACCTCTTGTTCGAGCGCTTCATTTCCGACAGCCGCAACGAGCCGCCCGATATCGACGTTGATTTCGAGCATGAACGGCGCGAAGAGGTGATGCAATACGTCTTCGAAAAATACGGCCGCGACCGCGCCGGCATTGTCGCGACCGTCGTGCAATATCGGGCGCGCGGCGCGGTGCGCGATGTCGGCAAGGCGATGGGGCTTTCGACCGATATGATCGAGCGCATCGGGCAAGGGCTTCACCATTATACCGACGAGGGTATGGATGAAGAATCAATCCGCGCCGCAGGGCTTGACCCTGCCGACAAAAGGCTACGCCAGATGCTCGCCCTTTCCTATCAGCTGATGGGCTTCCCCCGCCACCTGTCGCAGCATACCGGCGGCTTCGTCATCACGCGCGGAAAGCTGCACGAATTATGCCCGATCATGAACGCGGCTATGGCGGACCGTACCTGCATCGAATGGGACAAGGACGACATCGAGGCGATGCGAATGCTGAAGGTCGATGTGCTCGCGCTTGGCATGCTCAGCTGCGTACGGGCCTGCTTCGATCTTCTCAACAACCATCATGGCCGGGAAATGACGCTTGCCACCATCCCGCCCGACGACACACCCACCTATGACATGATCTGCAAGGCGGACACGATCGGCGTCTTCCAGATCGAAAGCCGCGCGCAGATGTCGATGCTGCCGCGCCTGAAGCCCCGAAAGTTTTATGACCTCGTGATCGAGGTTGCCATCGTGCGACCGGGCCCGATTCAGGGGGATATGGTGCATCCTTACCTGCGGCGGCGCGAAGGAATTGAGAAACCGGACATACCGCCCCAACTAAATCACATTCTTGAAAAAACATTGGGCGTGCCGCTCTTTCAGGAACAGGCGATGCACCTCGCTATCGTCGCCGCGGATTTTGAACCGGCTGATGCCGATAAGCTGCGGCGGAGCATGGCGACGTTCAAATCCGTTGGCACCATAAATGATTTTGAAAAAAAACTGATCGAGGGCATGCTTCGCAATAACTATCCGCTCGAATTCGCCCAGCGCATTTACAAGCAGCTCGAAGGCTTCGGCAGCTACGGTTTCCCCGAAAGCCATGCGGCGAGTTTTGCGCTGCTGGTTTATGTCTCGAGCTGGATCAAGTGCCATTACCCGGATGTCTTCGCTTGCGCGCTTTTGAACAGCCAGCCGATGGGGTTTTATGCCCCGGCGCAGATCATCCGCGATGCCGCGGCGCACGGGGTCGAGCTGCGGGCGGTCGATGTCAACCGCTCGAAATGGGATAACTACCTGCGCGACAGGACAGATCGTCTTTGCCCCATCCAGCTCGGCTTTCGCGAGGTGAAGGGGCTGAAGAAGGCCGAGATGGAGCATCTGGTCGCCGTGCGCGGCAAGGGCTTTGACGATGTGGCTGCCCTCTGGCAGCGGGGCGTTTCGGTGCCTGCGCTTGAAACCCTCGCCCGCGCGGATGCCTTCCGCTCCATGGGCCTCGACCGGCGGCAGGCGCTGTGGGAGGTCAGGGCGCTGGCCGACAAGCCGGCCACGCTGTTCGAACAGACGGCGCAGGAAGCGATCGCCGAGCCTGCCGTGACGCTGCCCCGCATGTCGGCGTCAGAGCATGTCGTGCATGACTATGCGACAACCTCCTTCTCGCTGAAGGGGCATCCCGTGGGCTTTGTGCGCGAGCGGCTCGACCGGTTGGAGGCGGTTACGGCGGCGCAGCTGAAGGGGTTACAGGAAGGCGCGAAGGTGAAGCTCGCGGGCCTCGTGCTCGTCCGCCAGCGGCCGCCGACCGCCAAGGAGGTGTGCTTCGTCACGCTGGAAGACGAAACCGGCACAGCCAACCTCGTCGTCTTCAAGAAAGTCTTTGATACCTACCGGCGCGCGCTGCTGCCCGCCAAGCTTTTGATGGTGGAGGGGAAGCTGCAGCGGGAGGGGGATGTCATCCACATCGTAGCAGAAGGGCTTTATGACCTGACCCCCTGGCTGCGCGGCCTGACCCCGGCCGATGACAGCCCGCCGCCCCTGCTGCAGCCGCCACACCCGCGTAGTCAGCTTCCTGATCGTGCCCTTGCCGACCGCTCCCTGCCGGGTTCGCGCGACTTCCATTAAGCAACAAAATTGCTTTATGAAAATATTTCGCTGCACTGCACAAAAAATGCTATGATTCCCCGGAACCATTAAGCGTGCTGGTCGTTGACTCCACTGCTCGCGCTTCGTGTGGCGCGGCGCCGCTACCGTGTGAAAGACCGCTAACTGTATGAATTAACGAGGGCAACATGCAACAAGCCGATAAGAAGACGGAAGCCGTCAACCGTACGCTCCCTATTATCCTCGCCGGGGGTCGCGGCAGCCGCCTCTACAACCTGACCGATAAAAAAGCCAAGCCCGCCGTCCCCTTTGGCGGCAACTTCCGGATCATCGATTTCGCGCTCTCGAACGCCGTCAATTCGGGTTTTAAAAACATCTATGTGCTGACCCAGTACCAGTCGGCATCGCTGGAAGAATATATCGACAACGGCTGGAATTTCCTGCGCCATCATGGCGGCGCGGTTCGCACGCTGCCCGCCCGGCCCGAGATGAACAACGGCGAGGGCTATCTCGGCACGGCCGACGCCATCTACCAGAACCTGAAGCTCCTTGAAAACCATCCCTCCGACTGGGTGCTGGTCCTCGCGGGCGACCATGTCTATAAAATGGATTACGGCGCGATGCTCGAAGAGCACATCGCGACAGGCGCCGACCTCACCATTCCCTGCCTCGAAGTGCCGCGCATGGAAGCGACCGGCTTCGGCGTGATGCATGTCGACAGCGACAACCGCATCATCGACTTCCTTGAAAAGCCCGCCAACCCGCCCGGCATGCCCGATAACCCCGACGCCGCGCTCGCCAGCATGGGCATCTATATCTTCAACAAGCAGTTCCTCGTCGAGCAGCTGCGCCGCGATGCGAACGACAAGAAATCGAGCCATGATTTCGGCAAGGACCTGGTGCCTTACCTTGTCCCGCGCGCGAAAGTCTATGCGCACCGCTTCGCCGATTCTTGCGTCTCGAACGACAAGGAAGAGAAAAACTACTGGCGCGATGTCGGCACGGTCGACGCGTATTGGGAAGCCCATATGGACCTGATCAAGGGCAAGCCCGCGATCGACCTCAACGACGCGCAATGGCCCATCCTGTCGCCCAACCGCGCGAAGGGCCGCCCCGCCGCCGATATCTCGGCCGCAACCGACGGCGATGTGCAGGAATCGCTGATTTCGCCGGGCGTGCATGTCGCGCATGACTGCCGGATCAGCGAAGCGGTGCTGCTGCCGGGCGTCCGGGTCGGCCGCCGCGCCAAGATCAGCAAGGCGATCATCGATAACGGCTGCGAAATTCCGGACGGCCTGATCGTCGGCGAGGACGCGGAGGAGGATGCCAAGCGCTTCTTCCGTACCTCGAACGGCATCGTCCTCATTAACCAGGAAATGCTGAGCGCCCTTCAATGAAGGTGCTGTTCGCGACGTCCGAAATCTACCCGCATTTGAAAACGGGCGGGTTGGGCGACGTCTCGGCAGCGCTGCCGGAAGCCCTGCTGCAAAAAGGCGCGGAGCTGCGCCTGCTGCTGCCCGGCTACCCCCAGATCATGAAGGCGCTGCTGCGCCCCAAGAAAATCGCAAGCCTTCCCCGCTTCTTCGGGACCGAGCAGGCCGATCTGCTGCTGGCAGAACTGCCGGGCGGTATCAAGACCTATGTCCTGTACGCCCCCGAGCTCTATGACCGCCCGGGGCCTTATGGCGACGCGAATGGGCGCGACTGGGTCGACAACCACCTGCGCTTCGGGGCGTTCTGCCGCGTCGCGGCCGACCTCGGCGATTACGACGCCAAATGGCAGCCTGATATCATCCATGGAAACGACTGGCAGTGCGGGCTGATCCCGGCCTACCTGCAATTGCGCGCGGCGCCGCGGCCGGTGAGCATCCTGACGATACACAACCTCGCTTTCCAGGGGCTGTTTCCGCGCACGACCATGTCCGATCTTGGCCTGCCGGACGACATGTTCGACGTCAACGGCGTGGAATTTTACAACCAGGTCGGGTTCCTGAAGGCCGGCCTGTATTACGCCGACCGCGTGACCACGGTCAGCCCCACTTACGCGCGTGAAATCACCACCCCCGAATATGGCTGCGGCCTCGACGGGCTGCTGCGCAGCCGCGGCGCGCAGGTGACCGGCATCCTCAACGGCATCGACCAGGAGCAGTGGAATCCCGAGACGGATAATGCCGTCCTGCAGCGCTACGGCGCGCAAACGCTGGAAAGCAAGTTCCAGAACAAGCTGAACCTGATCGCCGAAGTGGGGCTGCCGGCGCAGGCGGCGGATGACCCGCTTTTCGCCGTGGTCAGCCGCCTGACCCACCAGAAAGGCCTCGACCTGCTCGTCGAAGCCGCGCCCGCGCTGTTTCGCGAAGGAATGCGGCTCGTCGTCCTCGGCTCCGGCGACAGCAGCGTCGAGCGCGCTTTCAGCGACCTGTCCTCCGCCTATCCCGGCCACTGCGCGCTGCATATCGGCTACAATGAAAACCTCGCGCACCGCGTACAGGCCGGCGCGGACGCCATGATCGTGCCGTCCCGCTTCGAGCCCTGCGGCCTCGTCCAGCTTTACGCGCTGCGCTACGGCACGCTGCCGGTCGTGCGCGCGACGGGCGGGCTTGCCGACAGCGTGATCGATGCCGGGTGGGATGTTATCCAGACGAACGCGACCGGCTTTGTGTTCGAGCTGGCGACAGCGCCCGCGCTTGGCGAAACCGTGAAGCGCGCCATGGCAGCGTTCCGGCAGCCGGCGCGCTGGCGGCAGATGCAGAAAAATGCGATGGCGCAGGATTTCGGCTGGGCCGGCGCCGCCGACAAATACCTCGCCCTCTACGAAAGCCTGCGCCCGCGGTCGGCGCGCGCCACAACGACGCGCAAAAGCAAATCAACCACGGTGAAGGCCCGCGATGGATCAGCTCGCAAATAAGCTGTTCAAGCCCGGCTTCAACTGCTGGCGCACCGAGAAGGCGGATCACGCCTCGGTGATTGTGGACTACGGCAATTATTACCGTGACCTCCACGAAGCGATTAGCCAGGCCAAACATTCGATCTTCCTGCTGGGCTGGGACATCGACAGCCGCATGGAGCTGCTGCGCGGCGAAGAGGCGGAGAAAAACCCGCGGCCGCATGTTTTCTTCGACCTCATCCAGCAAAAGGCGCGGGAAAACCCGAACCTGATGATCTATCTCGACCGCTGGAACTACTCGATGTTCTTCCTGAAGGACCGCGAATCCCTTTCGGAATATCACTGGCGCTGGTCGTCGCCGCCGAACGTGCATTTCTGCCTCGACACCATCATTCCCTATGGCGCCTGCCACCACCAGAAGATCGCCGTCATTGACGATTCCGTCGCCTTCTGCGGCGGGATGGATGTCGCGCTCGGGCGTTGGGACTTCCGCGAGCATCACCCTCATAACCACCTGCGCAAGGACCCGGGCGGGACGTTCACTTTCTACAAGGAAAAGCATTTCGGGCCCTATCACGACATCATGATCAGCGTTTCGGGCGGCGCCGCCCGCGCGCTGGCGGAGCTTGCCCGCACGCGCTGGAAACTTGCCGCAGGGTTCGATGCGATCCCCCTGCGCGCGCCGGAGCCGGGGCTTCCTTCCGCCTGGCCCGCGAGCGATCCGCCCGATTTCTACAATGCCGAGGTCGCGATATCGCTGACCGTACCGCCGATGTACGACACCCCGCCGATCCGGCAGGCGGAGCATATGTATATCGACCTCATCGAGGAGGCGGAGAATTTCATTTACATGGAGAACCAGTTCTTCAGCCATGTGCCGCTTGCGGAGGCGCTGAAGAAACGCCTGATCGAAAAGCCCAACCTGCGCGTCCTGATGATGAGCTGTTTCGAGCCGCAGGGGATCATGGAGAAAAAGG
>DASPMW010000166.1:0-2545 GCA_035626855.1 Patescibacteria group bacterium | reverse complement strand
CACTTGCTGCAATGCGGAAAATCGGTACGATTCCAACCGTTTATTTCCATATCCTGTTAAACGCTCGCCCATACGATCATCTGGATGATTCGCCTGCCCCTGTAGCGGTTTTTACAAGCAGCTCCTGCTGCAATAGCGTGGCGAGCAACTTATCAAGCGCGAGCGACGGCTCGGCGCGGTATCCCGATTCCGCCGCGAAGGCGAAACGGGGATCGGACTTCAGGTGCTCGATAAATCGGTAGCCCCCCTCGGTGATGCTCCAGACCCGGATACTGTCGCCGGTGCGGAATATCGCGGCATAGGTTTCGGCGGGCTTCATTTCGAAATCTTTCAGCTTCTCGCCCTCCGCCGTCACGCGCGTCCAGAGCCTGTCCACCGGCCAGCCGGAGCGCAGCAGCTGGAGATGCGGCTGGACGGGCAGAACCATATTGACCGGATCCTTGACGGCCGCCAGGTCCGCCTGGGTCAGCGGGGGCAGGCGCGGCGACAGATAGGCTTCCTGCGCTAGCCATTCCAGCCGCGCGACATCGGGCACGTAGGCGAACTGGTTGAGATTGGGCAGGTGCTCGAGGAATTCGGGGAACTGCGCGCCGTATTCATTCATGTCTCCACTGTCGGGCGGCGCCATGCCCACGAATTCATCGGCAGCGAAGGCCATGAATTTCTCGCCCAGCAAAAGCGCGGTAACGGGAAACACCTGGTTGATAAGGTCGCGTAAAATCATTTTCGTGTTGTTCTTGTAAATATTGAGGCGCTGTTCGGTATCGAGGGGCTGTTGTTTCTTGATCGGCAAGCCCTCGGCAGCGCCCCCTTTTTGTATCTTCTCCATCATTTTGTCTTGCAGGTCACGCAGCCTGGTCATGGGGTCTTCCTCGCAAGGCTTCCGCGCGTTTCCCGTCCGCGGTTTTCGCTTCGGCGACCAGCCGCGCCAGCGCCGGCAGTTCGGCATCCCACTCGACAAGCGTGGGAACGTCGCCGAAGCGACGAAGGGCATGTTGGTAAAGCGCCCAGACATCGTCGTAAACGGGATGGTTATGCGCGTCGATGAAAATCTCGGCGTCGCCGATCCTGTTGACCTGATATCCGGCAAGGTGGATTTCACCAACGATGCCCGCGGGCAGCGCGTCGATATATGCCGGCGCATTGAAATTCAGGTTATGCGCGCTGACATGGATATTGTTTAGATCGAGGAGGATGCCGCACCCGGTGCGCTTCGCCGCCTCGGCGATGAAGGCGGGCTCAGACAGCTCCTGTCCGGTAAAGCTCAGGTAGGAAGAGGGGTTTTCTATCAGGATGCGGCGTGCGAGGCGGTCCTGCACGCTCGCGATATTGCCGCAAAGAACATCGAGCGCCTCGCCTGTCATCGGCAGGGGAAGCAAATCGGGCAGCGATTTCCCGTCGGCCATGCTCCACGCGACATGCTCGGAGACGAGCGCCGGTTCAACGATATCGACGAGCGCCTTCAGTTTATCGAGGTGCGCCGCCGAAACACCCGCGGCGGAGCCGAGCGACAGGCCGACGCCGTGCAGGCTGAGCGGATAGCTAGTGCGCAAAGCCATCAGGTGCTCAAACGGGGCGCCGCCGATACGGAAGTAATTTTCGCTATGCGCCTCCAGGAAGCCGACATCTGGACGGGTCGCGGCGATTTCGGCTGTATGCGCGGCGCGCAGGCCGATGCCTGTCTTGATGCCGGTGGAAATGGAGGCGCGCGTGCTCATGCCCTTAATATAAACGATCAGCCGCAAATAAAAAGCCGCCGGGTCGCCCCGGCGGCTTTTTCGGAAACCCAAATTATTTGCCGCCTTTTTCCGTCGCGGGCGCTTCCGTGCTGCCGCCCGTGATGCGGTCGCAGAGGCCCTTCGGCAGCTTCAGCCACTCGGTCCGGTCGTTATCCGTCTTGGCGGAGCCCGCGCAGGAATGCGCGGCGGTGTGGCAGTCGTTCTTGCCGGCCTTGACGATGCCGTAGCATTTTTCCGTCGGCGCATCTTCGGCGATTGCGGCGTTGGCCGCGAAGGAAATCGCAGCGGCCAGCGTGGCGGCGGTGATCATCTGTTTCTTCATTTTTTGCTCCTTGGGGTAGAGGTTTTTTGCAGCAGGATCTGCCCGAGCAGGCAGCCGAAAATAGTAAAGCCGAGGACCGGAAGATAGTGCCAGACCAGCAGGTGCGACGGCTCCTCGTTCGGGCAGAGGAAGCGCATGCCGAGCGCGGAGAACGACCCCGCCGACATCGCGAAGGCATAGCCCGCCCAGCCGCGCCAGACCGGCGCGCCGCGCGTCGCCATGAAAATCGCGGCGGCAAAGGGGATGACGAAGAGAAGGGAAAAATCCGTCAGGCAATTGCGCTCCGCGACGTCAGGCGCCGATGCGCTCATCTGCCCCGCCAGCAGCAGGACCCAGATAAAGCTTGAGACGATCAGCGCCACGCGCACCGGGGGGCGGATGCGCGTATCGGGCACGCAAAGGCGAAAGGCGGCATAGCCCGCGAGAACGCCGGACGCCAGGATGCCGAAGCTCTGCCCCGCGTGATCGCCCAGCATAACCTGCC
>DASPMW010000165.1:0-8046 GCA_035626855.1 Patescibacteria group bacterium | reverse complement strand
CCGCCGCCGGCATCGGCTGGATCAAAAAATCGGCCGATCAGGGGTATGTGCTGGCGCAGCGCAAGCTGGGTGAAATTTATTACGCGCAGGATCCCGCGCTGAAACGCGACCTGCCCCGCGCGGCCGAATATTTTGCGAAGGCGGCGGCGCAGGGAGACCTGCAGTCCCAATATTTCACGGCGCGGTTCTACCATCTTGGCATGGGCGTGGAGAAAGACCCCGCCAAGGCGGCGGAATGGTACGCGCGCGTCGACCAGAACGAAGACCTGCTTGACGAGGACAATGAGCTCATCGCCGAATATGTCATGGGCGCGCAATCGCAGCTCGGCATGCTGTACCGCGACGGCATCGGCGTTGCGAAGGACCCCGCCGCCGCCGCAAGGTGGTTCCGCCGCGCGGCGATGCTCGGCTCGCCCGGCTCCCAGTTCAGGCTGGGGGCGGCGTATGAAACAGGCGCAGGCGTGGCGGCCGATCCCGTCGAGGCCTATCGCTGGTACGGGCTGGCGGCAAGCAACCTCGCATCGCCGTTCGGCGCCGAATTTTTCGACGATGCCGGCGCGAAGGAGGCATCGGAAGCGATGGCGCGGCTCGATAAAACCCTGCCCGCCGCGACGCTTGCGCTGGCGAAGGCGGCGGCGGAGGATGAACTGCGCCTGCAATTCCAGCTCGGCAGCGCCTATAGCTGGGGCATGCGGCCGACGCAAGGAGGCGGTTACTGGCGCGTCGGCCCGCCGTAGCCTGACTTGACATAATATGAAAAATAGCCTATCCTCATACATCCTCGTTTCAGGGCAGGACGATGCACGAGTCATACGACAGTTATAACCTTTCCCCCGCGCAAGCGGAGCGGCAGCTGCTGAAAGAAGTCGGCCGGACCGAGCTTGGCCACAACCTGCTGCGCTACCTTGAGGAACAGGGCATCACGGTCGTCGTCACGGAGGAGGTCCCGCCGGTGCTGGGCGCGGGCGCGGTTGCGGGCGGCGGCTATATTCCGGCCGAGAAAAAGATCTATCTCGACCCGCGCGCGGGCATCGACCGGCTGGTCCATTTCTTCGCGCATGAAACCCGCCACGTTGCGCAGACGGAACAGGAAATGGCGCGCAATTTTTCCGCCGCGATGTTCGAGCCGGAAGGCTGGCTGCTGAACGCACGGCTCATGGAAATGGATGCGGATGCCTTCGCCGTTTATTTCGTGTTCAACCACGCGCGGGAGACAGGCAGCGCGATTTTCGATACGCTGTCAAAGAATGCCAGCTGGCGCGACAACCCGGACAGCCTCGAGGCCGACCGCGCGCCGCTTTACAACGCGTTCTACAGCGCCTGGGTGCGGAACGGACGCGAGTACGAAGCAGGCGCGATGCAGGCAACAGCGCTTGCCTGGCTCGCGAACGAGCAGCTGGTGACCGCCTATAACAACAGCGCGCTGGAAAGCTGGCGGAGCACAGCCTGGCTCGCCCTGACCGTCAATGCGCAGGCGCATGACAGCCCCTTCGCGCGTGCCTTCGCCGAAGCGGTGCGGGTTGCGCCCCCGGCGGAAGCGCTGCTGACCGACCGCGCCTCGGGCTATACCGGCCTGTTCGTCGCATTCGGCGTGCCGGATTATGTGGCGGAGGAAGAGCTCGACGCGTTCACGCAGAAGCTTGCCGCGAAAACGACGCCGATCACGACCACCGCCGCGCGCGAGCTGCGCCGCGCCAAGGACGACTTCACGACCGCCGCCATGCACTACCTCGACTCGGCTGAGGGTGCTGCCCCCGCCGGACCCGCCCAGACGAGACCCCCGGTCGCTGCAGCCTAGAAACAGTTTACATAACGTTAAGGCTGTGGTATCGTGCTACCCATACCATGGGGGGTGACCATGGAATTTCGTCCTTTTACGCATGACGGGAAAAGCGGAAGGAACTCGGCGAACTCATGTTCGACCTCGAGCAGACGAAGCTCGGGCGGGATATCGTCAAGTTTCTCGCCGACCAGAAGATCGAGGTTTATGCCACCAAAAAAATGGGCGAAAACGCGGATTATTCAGGGTTCTTCAACTGGAACCATAAGCGCATTTACATCGGCAGCGACAATGCGCGGGAGCGCATCCTGCATTTTTTCGCGCATGAGGCACGCCATGTCGGCCAGTGGGCCGCTGAAAAGGGACAGCCCTCCGGTTTCTCGAATTTCGACCCGGTCAACGTCGTCCTGCGCGACAGGGTGGCCGAAATGGATGCCGATGCTTTCGCCGTCTACTTCCTCCACCAGCACACCGCGGCCACGGGGCAGGGGCAATACCGGTTCATTGCCGGTGCCGAGGGCGACAATTACCGCTTCGACCGGCTTCCGCTGTATCGGGCTTTCGACGCGGGCATGAACCGCGGCGAGGGCTATGTGGGCGCGATGCGCAGCGCGTTTAAGAGCTTCATGGATGCGCCGAAGCGCGTCACCAATTACACCAAAACCTCGCTGTCGAATACGCTGGAGCGGCTGTCCGATATCCACCGCGTCGCCACCAAGGGCAGCGACAATGCGCGCGCCTCCTATGCGCGGCTGGCGAAGGAGGACACGACGAACGCGGAATATCTAGAAAAAACGGCGAAACTCTACGGCGGCGTTTTCGCGGAATTTGGCGTTCCCGACTATCTTGCGCATTTCGGCAGCCGCACGCTCCGCCGCCTGCTTGTGAAGCCCGTGGCCGCGAAACTGGAGGGCGGACTTGTGTTCGACTTCAACCAGGCCCAGAAGCTATACAAGTGGGAAGTCGATTACTTTAAGAATTACGGCGCGCCGCAGATGTCGCGGACGCCTGCATTTGTCGCCGCGCTCCGGGCGGGGCTCCACCTCGACGGCCGTATCCGCCTCGGCATCAAGCGTTTTGAGCCCAAGTCAAGCTATTGATATGGCGCGGGAAACCCGCTTTATACGCTAAACGCTTTCTTAACATTTCAAGCCTATCCTTTAAGTGAAGACCGGCGCTTCGTTAAAGGGACATCCATGCCTGCCAATCCGCCCGACCTCAACGTACTTGTCATCGACGACCACATGATCATCCGCCAGGTCGTGGAGCAGAATTTGCGCAGCCTCGGCTTTACGCAGATCGATACCGCGTCGAACGCGGCGGAGGCGGCAGAGCGGATGCAGGACAAGCGCTATGACATCGTTTTCATCGACTGGATCCTGCCGGGCAAGAGCGGCTATGCGCTCATGAAGGAATACCGGGAAGACCGCGACCACGACGATGTCGCCTTCGTGATGGTGACGTCGGAGAGCGACGAGCGCCACATGATCGAGGCGCTGAAGGCGGGCGCGACGTCGTACATCACCAAGCCGGTGCTCACGCCGGTTTTTGCCGAAAAGGTGAAGAAGGTTCTCGACTGGGTTGCAAAGCGCGCCGAAAAAGCCGGCGCGCGCAGCGCGTAACAAACAACAAGGGCAGCATGGGCGACATGAAGGACGATATCGCGCAAGTGGTGGAGACGACGGTGGTCGAGACCTTCAGCGGCATGCTGGGGCAGACGATCGTGGCCGCGGCGGGCGGCGAAAGCGCCGCGCCCACGGCGAAGGATTTCATCTATGCCTGCCTGCTGCTCGACCAGGAGCAGGGCGCCTCGGCGAGTTTCTGCTTCAGCTTCGACGACGCGCTGCTCGCGCGCACGGCGGCGGCGTTTTATCCCGGTCCGCAGGGGGCGGATAAAAGCGTGCGGGAAGATATCGCCTGCGCGGTCGCCAACATCGTCGGCTCCAAGGTGAAATCCTGCCTCAATAAATACGGCAATAACTACGAAATGGCGGTGCCGTTTGTGGGCGAGCCCTGCTGCCTGCCGGCGACGCGGCCCGACGCCATCCACCTGCATTTTTCCTGCGACGCCGCGAGCGCCGCGCGGGGCGAGGACGCGCTGGTCGTCGATGTCGCGCTCGACGCGATTCCTGCGGGCAACTGCTGATTTTTTAGACGAACGAGGATTTCATGAAAACCTTTTCCACCACAGCCGACCGCGACGGGCTCGGCGATGCGCTGGCGCGCGCGCGGGAGATTTCGCCGCAGGTATCGCTGCTCTTCGCGGCGCCCGGCTTCTTCGCCGACAAGGACCTGATCGCCCGCGCGTTCGCCCCCGTGCCGCAGCAGGCGCCGCTCAACGTCATCGGCTGTTCGACTGCCGGGCAGATTTCGGCGGGCGGGGTTTCGGATAACGGATTTTCGCTGCTCGCCATGCATTTCGACGCGACGGAGGTGAAAACGGCGGATGCCGTGCTGAAAAGCCCCGACCAGTCGCGCGCGGCCGGGCAGGAGATCGGCAAGAAACTCGCGGGCGCGAACCTTTCGAGCATCTTCGTGCTCAGCCCCGGACTGAATGTGAACGGCAGCGAATTCACGCGCGGCATCCTGGACGCCGTCGGCCGCAAGGTGGTCATCACCGGCGGGCTCGCGGGCGATGGCACCAGCTTCGCCGCGACCCAGACATTAATGAATGGGCAGGTTTATCCCGACCGCGCCGTTGCCTTCGGGCTTTACGGCGACAAGGTCAGCGTCAGGTCCGGCTCGCGCGGCGGCTGGAAACCCTTTGGCCCCATCCGGCGCGTGACGAAGGCGGCTGCCAATATCCTCTATGAAATTGACGGCAAGCCGGCGCTGCGTCTTTACAAGGATTACCTCGGCGACAAGGCGAAGGACCTGCCGGCCTCGGGCCTGCTTTATCCCTTCTCGATCCTGCGCGAGGACAACCGCGAGGATACCGGCATCATCCGCACGATCCTCGCCGTTGATGAAGCCGCAGAAAGCCTGGTCCTCGCGGGCGATATGCCGCAGGGCGGGCTCGTGCGGCTGATGCATGCCGATACCGACAGCCTGGTCGACGGCGCCCGCGATGCGGCGGCGGCGGCCGGCAACAAGAATGAAGCGGCTTCGGCCACGCTGCTAGTCTCCTGCGTCGGGCGCAAGATCATCATGGGCAGCGACGTGGAGGAAGAGGTGGAGGCGGTGATCGCCGAGATCGGCCGCAATTCCGCCTATGCCGGCTTTTATTCCTATGGCGAGATCTGCCCCTTTTCCGGCAGCGGCGCGCCGGAGCTGCACAATCAGACCATGACCATCACCCATATCAGTGAAGCCGCATGATATCGCGTCGCCTTGCGCGCCTGATCCGCCGCCATTTCGGCACGGAAGACGCCGAGGGCTTCATCGCGCAGCTGGCCTCCCCTGAAAACGCGCGTAAGCTCGCGCAGAATTTCCCCGCTTTCGCCGCCGCGGTCGATGACGGCTATCACGAGCTGGACGAGCGCATGAAGATCGCCGTGCGCAACCTCGATATCAGCTCGCAGGAGCTGAATGCCAGCAACTTCGCCCTGCTGCGCCACAACATCGCGACCAATGCGATGATGGAGGGGCTGGGGCAGGGGCTGCTATTCTTCGACGCCAAAGGCATCTGCTCGCCCGTGTACAGCCGCGCCTGCGTGAGCCTGCTGGAATCCATCCCGGCCGAACGGCATATCGCCGACGTGCTGCGGCTCGACGACCAGCAGCGCGCCGATTTCCTGCCGCTGATCGGCATGATGTTCGACCCGGATTCAACCGCGCTCGGCTTTGACGAGTTGATCGCGCTTGCGCCGCATTTCTACCGCCACAGCCAGGGGCTGCAGATCGCGCTCAGCTACAAGCCGATGTACGGCGCGACGGGGGTGCTGATGGGCATCCTGATGGTCGCAACCGACATCACGCAGAAGATCGAGGCGCAGGAGCGGCTGAAGGCCAAGGAGGACCAGGTGCTGCGCACCTTGCGCATCGCCGGCAACCGCGCGAGTTTCGTGCATGCCTTGCGCGTGTTCAAGACGGTGACCGACGGCATTGCGCAGACGCATGACGTGACCGCGCTGCGCCGCGACCTGCACACGATCAAGGGCATGGCGCGGGTGTTCTACCTGAACGACCTCGCGCAGCTGCTGCACGAACTCGAGGACAGGATTGACGCGCTGGCGGAGGTCTGGCAGGGCGGCCTCGCGCAGCTGGCGAAGGAATATGAAGTACGGCTCGCGCTCGGCATTGACTATGCGCACTGGCTGGGCCGCGAGATCTGGGGCATGGAGTTCGAGACGGCGGATGACGTGATCAGCGTAAGCACCTCCGACCTTGCGGGTTTCGGGCGGGAGCTCTACGCGCTGCTGCAATCGGGCAACGCGTCGCCGGACGCCGCGCGGCGCATGTTTTTCGAGCGGATCGCGTCGCAATCCGTCTGGAGCCTGCTGGCGTTTTTCGAGACGCAGCTCTCCTATTTCGCGGAGGCGGCGGACCGCGGCGTGCGCATCCAGCACGCGCCCGGCGACGAGGTTCGCCTGTTCCCAGATTTTTACCGGGGCTTTTTCGACAGCCTGACGCATGTGGCGCGCAACCTGATGGACCATGCCTTCGAGGAGGCAACGGTGCGTGCGGCGCTGAAAAAGCCGGCGGAGCTGAATGTGAAGATCCGCACGGCCTATGACAGCCCGGCCCGCGACTGGTTCACGATCACGATTAGCGATGACGGACAAGGCGTGCCGACGGAAAAACTGCGCGCGCGGCTGGAAGCGCAGGGCAAGCAGGTTGACGGGCGCAGCGACGCCGAGCTGCTGCAGCATGTTTTCGATCACGATATCTCGACCCGCACGCATGTCGACCTGAATGCCGGCCGCGGCGTCGGGATGAGCGCGGTGAAGGCGGCCACCCAAAAGCTCGGCGGCGAAATTACGATGGCGTCCGAGGAAGGGCGCGGCGCGACGCTGCATTTCCGCCTGCCTGTATTGTGGGAGTTGAAAGAACATGAATAAACCGCCGCTGTTTTTGTTCGCCGCCGCGCTGCTGATCGCGCAGGGCCTTTCCGCACCTGCCGGCGCGCAGTTCGATGACGGACTTGGGCTTTACGAGGAAGCGGAAGATGACGAAGAAGAAGGCATGGCTGCGACTTCCGTCACGCCCGGCCGCAGCCAGTGGGCGCGCGAGCATGCCAATGACGAGGATCATTCCTACGGGGACGAGGGCGGCCGCGACATCATGGATGAAGAGCAGGACGTGCCGGAAGAATAGGATGACCTTACAGCTTCCTTACAGAATCGTAACCATTTTCGGGTAGAGTGGTGTCATTCATCACTGAAAGGACGGACCCTCTATGCATACAAGATTTCTGACTGTGGCAGCGCTTGCGCTGATGGGATTTGGCGTGGCGATTACGACCCCGGCGGTTGCCGATCATCACGAGGAAGCGGCGGCCGACAAGGCAGTGCCCGCGGCGGAATCAAAGGCAGTGCCCGCGACCAATCCGACACCGTCCGAGCCCGAGCCTGCGCCCGTGCCGCCCGACACCAAGGGCGAGGATAAAGACGGCGACGGCAAGCCCGACGAAACACCGCCCCCGGCTGAAGGCGGCGGCGAATAATATGTCGAGATGACGGAAGAGGCCGGGGGATATCCCTCGGCCTCTTTTTCTTTCGGTGCGACCTGCTATGATGCGGCTTCATATTCAAGGAGCTGAGCGCATGGCGACAAGTATCAACAAGGGCTTCGTGCGGGCGGGCGTGCTGCTCAGCATTATCTGGCTGCTGGCCGTGGGGGGCTACGCCTATGCGGAGGGACAGCGCCACGACGCGGACTGCGCGCTTTCCCGCGATCTGCATGGCTGCCATTACCATTTCTGGGCCTGGGTGGTGCCGAACGAGGGGGCGCCCGTTTCCAAGCCCCGCAAGGACGAACCGCCCGAGGAGCGCCTGAAGCGGGCGCTGGTCAATACGCTCGCCGATGTTATCGAGGAGGTGACGCCCCGCGAGTTCCGGCTGCAGCCGGACCGGCTCCTGCTCTGGATGTTCGCGCCCCTTGGCCTGCTCTGGGGGCTCGGCTTTGGCCTGTGCTGGGTGGCGCAGGGATTCCGGCAGGGGCAGGCAAAACCCTAATTCCCTTGTCTCGCGCTCCAACCCGCGATATGATTGATAATTATGAAAAACATTGCCCTGTTTTGACAAAGGCTGCCGGCTGCGCTACCGTCCTGACTTCCGCGTATTCAGGAAAATGAAAGGCGAGAAACATGTTCGATTGGGCGCGCA
>DASPMW010000164.1:0-29776 GCA_035626855.1 Patescibacteria group bacterium | reverse complement strand
CGCCCGCGCTCCGCCATGACTTCGATGGGCAGGCAACCTTCGAAATAAGGCGTATTCTTTTCCCATTCCTTGAATTCGGTTTTTTCAGCCGCCATGAGCGCATCGATGAAGGCGTAGTAGTCTTCCTTCGCATCGAACGCGCAGTTGATGTAATCCTTGCCGTCGCCGCCCGGGCCGGGCTTGTCGTAACGCGACTGGAACCAGGCTTTCGACATATCGATCGACTCCCTGAACACAATCGGGGCGATCGCGTCGAAGAAGGCAAGGCTTTGCTCGTTGGTCAGCTCCAGCACGGCGGCCGACAGCGCGGGCGAGGTGAGGGGGCCCGTCGAGATAATCACGCTCTCCCAGTCAGCAGGCGGCAAGCCCGCGACTTCGCCCCGCTCGATGGTGACCAGCGGATGGCTTTTCAGTTTTTCAGTGACGTCGAGCGAGAAGGCGTCCCGGTCGACGGCAAGCGCGGAGCCGGCTGGCACCTTGTGCCGGTCGCCTGCCGCCATGATCAGCGAGTTCGCGCGGCGCATTTCTTCATGCAGCAGGCCGACGGCGTTATATTCCCAATCGTCGGAGCGGAAGGAATTCGAGCAGACCAGTTCGGCGAAATTTTCGGTGCTGTGCGCATCGGTCTTTTTGACGGGGCGCATTTCATGGATGATAACGGGCACGCCCGCGTTGACGAGCTGCCAGGCTGCTTCCGATCCGGCCATGCCGGCGCCGATGATGTGGACAGGTTTCTTCATGCCGTGTAGGTAGCATGGCGGGCCGGGAATTTCAATAATATTTGGCTTAATCGGGGATTTTGGGCCATTCGCCAGGGCAAAGGCCGGATTCGTATTTATAATTTTCGATGGTGTCGATATCGCCCTGACGTTTGCGGCGCTCCTCGAACAGTTTTTCGACCATCGGCTTCACGTATTCGACGACCTCTTTCATGATTTTGGTCGCCTCTTGGTCGGTCTGCCCTTGGGGGAACGGACCCCGGGAACCGAGGCCGCGCAGGTACCAGAGGATCTCCATTTTAATCTTGGGGATATATTCCTTAATGGTTTTGAGATCGGTCGCGACGTGGCGCTCCTCGTGCATCTTCGTCACCCTGTAATGGCATTCGGAATCCACGAGTTCTTTTCCGATAAAGATGGTCGGGTTGTACCGGATCTCGAAGGTGATGCTGTCCACATAAATGCAGCGCATTCCGCTCTGGTCGGTCCGCGTGAGGTAGGAAGCCCGATACCCGCTGCCGCTCATGCTGCCTTCGGTGATCCCGAAAACCCGCCACTTTCCGCTCGACTCCGTCAGGTGCGTCGCATCCTTGTTTCCGCGCAGCGCTTCGGTCAGCATCTTGACCGGCGCGCCTGTGACAAATTCGGGCTTTGTGGGTTTGAAAATGACCTCAACTGCGGGCACATAATCCGGCAAGGGGCAGACGGTCATCTGCGCGAGCATATAGGCCTTGGATATGATGAGAGGGAAGTCCATCATTCACCCTGACACAAGGCGCCTTCGCGCAGGTAATTTGATTGCGTATCGAACACTGCCTGTCGCTCGCGGCGCGTTTCGATGAGCTGTTCCATCATTGGCTCCGCGGCTGCTTCGACCTGCGCCAGCAATGCGTCCTGCGCCGCCTGGATCTGGCCTGGCGGGAAAGGTCCCTGCGGCCCCAGGCGGTTGACAAAGGCGGTGAGCGCCGCTTGCATACGCGGCGCGTAATCGTTGAATACCTGAAGGTCGGTGCCGACATGGCGCTGCTCATGCGCGAGCGTAACGGTATAGCGGCACTGGTTATGCATGTGGTCCGCCGCGATATAAATGACCGGCGTATAGACAAGATCGATGCTGAGCTCGGTCATCTGTATGCAGCCCGAGCCATCGGGCCATAGCGCCTGTTCGTATCCCGCCGCAAAGGCGTTCTGGATGTTGCTGAGCGTAAGCCCCGCGAGGTGCCAGCCACCCTCCGTAGTCAGGGTGGAATCAGGATTGTTCGCAAAGCCTGTCGTAAGCTCTTCCTGCGTCATGCTCGTATCATAAGTCGGATCAGCGGCATTGATGGATACCTGAACCTGTGCGCGCCCCATGTTAGGGCAGGCGCTGCTGGCAGCAACGGGGAGCAACAAGGTTGCAAGCGTAAAGGGGACGAAACCGATCATCCCCTATTGGAACATACCTATTTCGCGCCGTCAAATTTGGGAAACTGGCCAGGGCACAGGGCGGTATCACGCAGATAATTCTGTTCGGTATCGATCTCCGCCTGCCGCTTGCGGCGGATCTCCACCATCCTTTGAAAGACAGGCTGCAAGTCGGCATTGATGCGGGCCATTACTTGTTTCTGTGCGTCCGGAACCATCGCTTTCGGAAAAGGTCCCTGCGCGCCGATACGTTCGACCGAATGGCGGATGCTTTTCGCGATTTCGGGGAAAAAGTCGGTGAAAGTGCGCTCGTCGGTCTGCACATGCCGCTTTTCGTGCATGAGGGTCGCGCTATAGCGGCAGCCCATGTTTTTGTAGTCGGAGGCGATGAAAATTTTAGGCGCGTACTGCACCTCGTATTCGACCTTGTCGACCGTGATGCAGGTTGTGTCGTTCTTGTAATTGGTCATCGTATTAAACGAGATCAGGGTCTGGCCCGCAAGCCCGCCGGCGCTGACGACGGTAACCCCGCTGACCATCCACTGCCCGTCAGTCGACAGCGTCGAGTCCGGATCCGCGCCATACTGCGCCGTGAGCTGCTGCGAGGTGTAGTCTGTGTTATACGCCGCGTCCCGCTTCGCCAGCCGGATATCGACGTCGAATGGCGCCTGCGCCATGCAGGCCGGATTTGCGGTGAGTAGCATCAGCGAGGAAAGGGCAGGGAGCAGGGCAGGAATAAAGGCCATTATGGCTTGATCTCGATCGGGGTTCCCTCGGCCACCAGTTCCCACATTTCCTTCATATCCTTGTCATTGACCGCGATGCAGCCGTTGGTCCAGTCCTTCGTCTTGTTGTACTTCCAGAACATCCAGAACTTGAAGTTGGGCTTGCCGTGGATATAGATATCGCCGCCCGGACTGACGCCCATTTTCTCCGCCCGCGCGAGGTCTTCCTCATTAGGGTATGATATGCGCAGCGAGCGGTAATAGTCGCTTTTCGGATTGCGGAAGCTGATGTGGTATTTGCCCTCCGGCGTTTTGCCATCGCCTTCGCGCTCCTTTGGCCCCACAGGCTGGTTGCCGAGCGAAATCTCATAAGTCGTGAGTACCTTGCCGTCTTTGTCGAGAAGATACATCCGGCGCAGCTTTTTCTGCACCTCGATGGAGGCGACATCCAGCGATTGGAACTGACGCGCGGGCTCGGTGCGGGCCGCTGCATATTCGCCCTGCTGGGCGTTCATGGCCGGGGCGGCGCTGGCGGTGAAGATGGAAAAGGCCAGGAACACTGGCAGAAAGACGTGTCTCATAGCGTCATATTAACAACCGGTTCAAATTCGTGCAATTGCCGTTTTCCGCGCGCGGCGCATCAGCAGGAAAATCGTCATCGCGCCGTTCGTCACGACCATGACAGCCGGGTAAAGCCAGGTCGACGGGGTGTAGTTCTCGATTGCCGCGAGGGATAGCAGGGCGCCGAGCGAGAACCAGCCATAGCCCGCCGCAGGCTCCTCGAATGGCTTATGCCAGGCTTTCCGGATGGTCGGGACGAAGCCGATGGTATCGATCAGCGACACAAGGATAACCGAGTAAATCGGGGTCCGCGTGAGTATCCAGAGCGGAATGGCGAAAAGCGACACGGCGAGCGTGACCCAATCCCCCGCCGTATAACCCCTGTCGCCGCGCTGCCAGCCGATGAGGACGAGGATGAAGCAGGTCGCGCAGGAAAACCCCCGCGCCCAAGCGCCAGGCCCCGCGCTCTCCGCCACCTGCGCCGCGAACCCGACCGCCGAAATGCAGCCCCATATCAGCCAGGAAAATCAGTGCGGTCGCGCGCCGTCGCGGTAGATGCTTTTGAAGTAATAATACCGCGAGGTAAATACCGTGCTCGTCGCCAGCGCGCCGAATATCTGAGTGTCGCTGATCATTGGAAATGCAGGTTCGCTTCCTCGCTAGCGACGGGGAGGTTCTTGCGGGCATGGACGTGAAGCTGGTAGCGGCGAAGGAAAATATAGCAGGCCATCAACAGGTTAGACGCCGTCAACACGGTCGGGTATAGCCAGGTCGAGATGGTGTAGTTGTCGATCGCGAGAACCGACAGGAACGCGCCGCCGCAGGACAGCAGGTACCCGTAGGGCGTCTCTTGCGTAGGTTTCGCGTACACCTTGCGCACAGTTGGCAAATAGCCGGAGGTATCGATGAGGCAGACCAGTATCACCGACCACATGGGCGTTTTTGTCAGCATCCACAAGGGGATTGCGGCCAAAGATACCGCGAGCGTGATCCAGTCCGCGCGCCTGATATCCCGCTCGCCCTTGAACCAGCAAAGTCCGACCACGACGAAGCAGGTAATGCAGCCGACCCCGCGCACCCACGAGGCGGCGCCAGCATGTTCGGCAATCTGCGCTGCGAAGCCGATGCTCGAGATAACGCCCCAGATCAGCCAGGAAAAGGCATGGGGTTTTGTGCGTCCTTTGAGGATGCTCGTGAAATAGGTGCCGCGCGAAAACAGCATGAGCGCAATCGCGACGGCAGCGTAGATTTCCTTGGCTGTCATTTTATTCTCCACCCCACCCGCAAGGCAGGGTGGTTAAATGTTAAAAACGTAAAACTTTCGCCTGTTCGACCTGCGAGATTTTCTGGATCTGCTCGACAACTGCGGCCGGGACGGTGCCATCCACTGAAATCAGCGCCACCGCGCGGTCCTTGCCGGGGATGCGGCCGAGGTTGAAGTCCGCGATGTTGATCTTGTTGTCGCCCAGGATCGTGCCGACCGCGCCGATCAGGCCCGGCTTGTCGAGGTTCAGGACGTAGAGCATTTCCGAATTCAGCGAGGCGTCGGTCGGCACGCCGTTGATGTCGATCACACGCGGGCGTTCGTTGAAAATAGTGCCGGCGACGCTGGTTGTGCCGCTGCTGTCCTTGACGGTGACGCGCATAACCGTCTGGTAGTTCTGTGCCTTGTCGCGCTTGGTTTCCGCAAGCGTAATGCCGCGCTCCTTCGCGCGCGCAGGCGCGCTCACGATGTTGACGCCTTCCATCGACGGCTTCAGGAAGCCGGCCAGGACGAGCGCCGTCAGCGGCTTCGTATTAATGCCGGCAACCAGGCCTTCGTATTCGATCTGGATTTCTTTCGCGTCGGTCGTCGCCATCTGGCCCGCGAAGCTGCCCAGCTGCTCGGCAAGCTTCATGTAGGGCTTCAGCTTCGGCGCATCTTCGGCGCTGACGGAGGGCATGTTGACCGCATTTGCAACTGCTCCCTGCAGCAGGAAGTCCGACATTTGCTCGGCAACCTGTAGCGCCACGTTTTCCTGCGCTTCCACAGTCGAAGCACCGAGATGCGGCGTGCAGACGACTTTCGGGTGGCTGAAGAGGATGTTTTCCTTCGCCGGTTCGATCTCGAACACGTCCAGCGCCGCACCTGCGACATGGCCGCTATCCAGTGCGGCCTTGAGGTCCGCTTCGACGATCAACCCCCCGCGCGCGCAGTTGATCAGGCGTACGCCCTTTTTCATCTTGGCAATGGCGGCCGCGTTGATAATACCCTTGGTCTTTTCGGTCATGGGCGTATGGATGGTGATGAAGTCGGACCGGGTGAAAACGTCATCCAACTCGACTTTTTCGACGCCGAGTTCCACCGCACGCTCCGCCGACAGGAAGGGGTCAAAGGCGATAACTTTCATCTTCAGGCCAATGCCGCGATCCGCAACAATTGCGCCGATGTTGCCACAGCCGATCACGCCGAGTGTCTTGCCAAACAATTCCTGACCCATGAATTTCGCTTTTTCCCACTTGCCGGCATGGGTGGAAGCATTGGCCTGCGGAATGTCGCGGGCGAGCGCCATCAGCATCGCGATCGTATGCTCGGCGGTTGTAATCGAATTGCCGAAGGGCGTGTTCATGACGACAACGCCTGTCTGCGTCGCTGCCGGAACATCGACGTTATCGACGCCAATGCCGGCGCGGCCGATGACCTTCAGGTTCTTGGCGCTGCTCAGGATATCCGCGGTGACCTTCGTTGTGGAGCGCACGGCAAGGCCATCATAATTCGCGATCTCGGCCTTCAGTTCTTCCGGCTTCAGGTCGGTCTTCACCGTCACATCGACGCCACGAGACTTGAAGATCGCCTCGGCTTGGGGGCTCATTTTATCGGCGATCAGGACCTTGGGCTTGCTCATTGTCAGCTTCCTTGCAAAATTGAGCAGTCATGATACGCCGCCCGGGGCCCGCCAGCAAGCAGGGCCATGCTGCAGCGCAGCAGCCTGTGGTCTTTTAGCGCATCCTTAGAAAAACGGCGTGATTGGGGTAATTAAGTACCATGGTTATGAAAATAAGCCGTGCATCGCCTTGGTATTCGGGTATAATCGTTAAATCAAAGTTAAGAAAGACTCGGGGAGAGGGGAACACCATGAAAGCAGAATTCAACACGAAGTCCGAAAAGGTCGTGAATACGGACGAATATCGCCGCATTCGCATGGACCTGGAATGGAAACAGTTAAGATGGAAAGAAAAAGCTTTCCAAGCCTTTGTGGAAGAGCCGTATCGCGCCTGGCTGTTCGTCAAGAGCGGTTTCGCCGGAGCCTGGGAGCAGATGACGAAAGGGAAGGTCGACGAGCCGGGTAACTACTACTATGACAGCGTAACCCAGTCGCAGCATGGCACCACCTATATGGACCGCAGCAAGTTCGAGGGTGATCTCGCTTACTTCCAGAAAAACGGGTTGAGCGCAAACTTCCAGGAAAAATCGGCGCGCATCGCGCGCGAGGCGTTCGAGAAGAGCCGCGATTTCAGCGTTTTGGTCAGAACCGGCCAGTTGAAATCACTCGACTTCGGCCGGGCTAGATCAGGGGCGCAGACCGCGCTGCTTTAACATTCCCGTCATTTTCGCCGGAAAATCCGTGATGATCGTGTCGATATGCGACGCGATTTCCGGATTGGCGAGCTTCTTTTTCAGCACCCGGTCGCGTTCCGGTCGCTTGGTCGTCCAGATCATGATTTTGGCGTTGGGGTAATGCTTTTGGATCTTCGCGATGTTTTCCGGCGTCACGCTGCGCGCCGTCATGACGAAGTAATCCGGATTTGCCTCCCGCGCGCGCCTGCCGGTTAGCGTTCTTTCATCAAGGGGCGCGTAGACGCGGCTGCTGTCATTTTCCCAGGGATAGATCGGCTTGTCGCTCATGTCGCGGCGGGCAAAGATCATGCCGCATTTTATTTCCGGATCGATCTTGCGCGCCTCGACGATGGCCGCGTGATCGAAGGAGGTCAGGATCACCTGCTCCTTGGTAATCTTGCCGGCGGCGATCGCCTTGTGGATTTCGGCGATAACAGGGGCGACCGTATTGTAGCCCTTCAGTTCGATATCGAGAATTTTGCCAGGATGCTGAGAGGCGAGTTCGAACAATTCGGCGAGGCGCGGCAGCTTCGACCCTTTGCGCAGCTTCAGGCAATCGACATCATTCGAGGCGAGTTGGTCAATCCGTCTGCCGCGCACAAGTTTGGCCGAGGCGCGGTTGAGGTGCCGTTTGAGTGAGGACGTTGCGCGGGTATAAAGCTTCGGGATGGTGATCTGGCGCGTTTCATGGCAGAGGAAGGGTGTTTTATCCTTCGAGACGACCACATCGGTTTCTATGCCATCACTCTCATTCAGGGCGCGTTCGAAGGCGGGGATGGAGTTCTCATCCGTGCCTTTGTGCTGACGGACCCCGCGATGCCCCAGAACTCTGACCATACTACTCCCCCGTCTCCAACGCCCAAACAAGTCATATAGGCGCGAACTAGCGGCTATCCAGCGGCTTCGGCAGCGGAAAGAGCGGTTTTTAGGCGGCTTTTGCCTGTTCCTGCGCCTTCACGCTCTCATATCCCCAGCTGATCCACTCCAGAACCGCCTTCATATCCGAGGTTTCGACGGTTGCGCCGCCCCAAAGGCGGAAGGAGGGTGGCGAGTCGCGGTGGTTTGCGATCTCGTAGGCGACGCCTTCCTTGTCGAGCGTGGATTCCACGGACTTGATGACTTTGCGCTGCGCCTCCTCATCTTTGGCGGTCAGCCAGGGATCAACGACCTTGAAGCAGATCGAGGTGTTGGAACGCGTTTCCTTCGTTTCGGGGAGGAACTCAGCCCAAGCCGTCTTCTCGACCCAGTCTTCAACCGCCTTCAGATTGGCATTGGTGCGTCCGATCAGGCCCTTGAGACCACCGACGCCCTCAGCCCAGTTCAGCGCGTCGATGCAATCCTCGACCGCGAGCATGGAGGGGGTGTTGATCGTCTTACCTTCAAATGGCTCCTCGACCAATTTGCCCCCTTTGGTCAGGCGGAAAACCTTCGGCATCGGCCAGGGCGGGGAATAGCTATTCAGGCGCTCCACCGCGCGGGGCGAAAGCGCGAGCATGCCGTGCGCCGCTTCGCCGCCCAGCACCTTTTGCCAGGACCAGGTCACGACATCGAGCTTGTTCCAAGGCAGATCCATGGCGAAAACGGCTGAAGTCGCGTCGCAGAAGGTCAGGCCCTTGCGATCATCCTTGATCCAGTCGCCGTTGGGAATTTTGACGCCGGAGGTGGTGCCATTCCAGGTGAAAACGACGTCGCGGTCGGTATCGACCTTGGAAAGGTCTGGGATCGCCCCGAAGGGTACGTCAAAGGTGCGAACATCGGACAGCTTTAGCTGTTTCGTAACGTCGATGATCCACATCTTGCCGAAGACCTCGAAGCCGAGCACATCGACCCCGAGAGGCCCCAGCATCGACCACATCGCCATTTCGATGGCGCCGGTATCGGAGCCCGGAACGATCGCGAGGCGATAATCCGCAGGCATGTTGAGGATGGCTTTCGACTTGTCGATTACTTCGGCAAGCTTCTTGACGCCGATGGAGGCGCGGTGCGAGCGGCCGACCGGCGCGCCCTTGAGGGCATCGACGCTCCAGCCCGGGCGTTTCGCGCAGGGTCCGGAGGAAAAATTGGGGCAGGCGGGTTTCACGGTCGGTTTTTGCATCACACTCTCCTATGGTCCGGTCATTGCCGGGAAAACGGCAGTATAGCAGGAATAGTTCATTTATAAATACTCGTCCGGGTGTGGGGTATCGGCTTGATGCGCCAAGGCGATTTTGGTTAAATACCGCATCTTTGGAGGATTTATGACAGAAACCGTCGTCACCATCGTCGGCCAGCCGGGCAGCGTTGCAGACAGCCTGCTGCGACAGGCTGCGGAGACCGCGAAGGCGGCGGGGGCAGAAAACGTAACGGTCAATGTACTGGAAACGGGCGTCGCGGCAGACCTTGTTCTGGCCGGCCATCATCCCGGATTTCTTGCAAAATTACGCGCGGGTTATGCAGCGTTCGGACCATACGACGTTTTTGTCCAGGCGAATGACGAACTGCGCCGCAAGCGTCTGCTGGTCGCGGATATGGACGCGACGATGGTCGAGGGAGAGACGCTGGACGAGTTGGCGGCCCATTTCGGCTTGAAAGACAAGGTGGCGCCAATTACGGCGCAGGCAATGCGCGGCGAGATCGATTTCGCGGAAGCGCTGCGGATGCGCGTGGCGCTGCTGAATGGGATGCCGGTATCAGCGCTGCAGGAAACGCTGGACCAGATGCGATATTCCAAGGGGGCGAAGACGCTGGTCCGCACGATGCGTCGCTTCGGCGCACAGTGCGTGCTGATTTCCGGCGGGTTTGACTTTTTTACGGTTCCCGTCGCTCAGACACTGGGTTTCAACAAGAATATCGGCAATCGTTTGGGCATTCAGGGCGACGTGCTGACGGGCGAGGTTATTCCGCCGATTGTGGACAAGAACACCAAGAAACAGACGGTGGAAAGTGAAGCCCGGGCCCTGGGCCTTGATCCGCGTGCCGCGGTGGCTGTAGGTGACGGGGCCAACGATATCCCGATGCTGCAAACCGCCGGCGCGGGGGTCGGTTATTTCGGCAAGCCGGCGGTCGTGGAGGCCACGCCGTTCCAGATACGCCACACCGACCTCACGGCGATCCTGTATATGCAGGGCTACACCCGCAGGGAATTTGCCGCATAAAAAAACAGGCCGCATGACGCGGCCTGTTTTTGTTAAGGCATGCTGTTACTTCTTCTGCCAGCTGCCGGATGCGTTCATGAAGTATTCGCCGGCAGGCGTCGCGCCGATCAGCTTCTGCCCGGCGACGGCCTGAATCTGGTCCACCGGCGCAGCGTTTTTGGCGGCGATGCCGTTATACTTGTCCATGCGCTGGCTGTTGGTGCTGTTGACGAGGGCCTGCACATCGGCGGATGGCGATGCCGTGACGATACCAAGCAACCCGTCGGGCTTTTCACCGACGAGGCCTTGCGACTTGGCCGCATCGACTGTCAGGCCTGCGAATGCAGTCGAAACCGTCATGAACAGCGCGAAGCCGATCAGCATGAGTTTGGCGAGAGTATTGATGATCATTTCGAGTTCTCCTTAATTCTTGGTCGCGTCGATGCCGAACAGCGCAGGATCGGATGCGATTGCGGCATCCAGGTCTTTCTCGACCTTCACGCGCACTTCCTGTTCGATCTTGATGTTCATGTTGATTTCGATGGGCTTGTCGGGCGCCTCGACCTTGACGGTCGGCGTGCATGCCGAAGCGGCAACAAACGCCAGTACGGCGATGAAAGTGAATTTACTGTTTTGCATGGCTCGCCTCGTAATTTTCCATCTGCTTGCGGATCGCATCGGGGATGCGGCTGCCGCCCGGATTGTATCTTATGATATTTTCAAGCGGGCCATCCACATTTAAATTAAAGTTGACGGCCTTGCCTGCATAAAATAGGGGGTTTCGCCCGCGAATGCGCAGCTGCACCTGCTGCGACTGTCCCAGCTCGCCGTTAATGGTAACGCCGAGCGAGTCATAATTGAACTGCGACAAGGCGGCCTTCAGGTCTACAATCTGCTGCTGGGTGGTGTTCTGCAGGAAAGCCGGCGGCTTTTGCGGATTGTATTTGATGGTACCCGGCCCCGTTGTCTGCAGCGTGCCGTTAACGATCTGGAATTTTCCGCCGCTGATCTGGAGAGGGATCGTCCCGTTGACCTTGCCAACGGCGGCCAGGCCTTCAAGCGGGGCGATGGAAAACAGCTGCTGCAGATCAAGGTCGCGCGCGGTCAGCGTCACGCTCGTCGACATCGTCTCGAGCGGCATCGTGAACGCGCCGGAAGAAATCTTGCCCCCCACCGCAGCCCATTCGGCGCTATGCACTGTAAAGTTGCGCCTGGGGTCAAGGCTGACGACGGCAACGCCGTCCGTCAGCGGCAGCCCGACATTCACGCCGCCGACACTTACGGTCTGCTGCTGGATGGTCACGGGCGATAAAGTGGCCAGGTTCATCACAGTGTTGATCCCGGTGATAACGTTGTCGCGGATCGAGCAGGTGAAATCCTTGAGGTAAAGCTGTCCCGACGAGGTTGTATTAAAACCGCCTTTGCCCTTTTGCCACGTGACATTGGCCGCGAGGCCAACCGTGCCGAAGCCATCGGTGAAATAGTTCTGCATAAACGGAAAAGCCATCGCGACCTGGGCCGCGCCGACGGCGAAGTTGGTCGGCGGCATATTGATGGAAAGAAACCCCTTGGCGTTGGCGCTGTCATGGCGCCCCTCGAGTTTCGCGGAAATCCACCCGTTTTTTTCGCTGATCGCGCCGGTATAGCCCGTGCCGGATTTTATGCTGCTCATCGGCACGAATTGCAGGGACGCGCGCACGGGAACGAAATAACGGGTCTGCGCATTATGGCGCAGCTCGCCGATGTCCAGCTTGCCCTCCAAAACCGGGGCGCCGGCGAGGTGGGCTGTCACGTTCGCATCGACACGCTTGGCCATGAAATCGAGCGCGGACAGCTCGCCGCCCTGCAGCGTGATTTTGGCCGTCTTCATCCGGTGGTCCCAGACAAGCGCTGCCGGTTTTACGCTGTTGAGGGGCAGCCGGATATGGAGGAGGCGGTTATTGATCGCCTTCAGCTTGCCCTGAAAGGTGAGGTCGTCCTGCAATGAGGCAAAGGTAACCTGCTGTGTGGCGGGATCGAGGGAAAACTTGACGGTGCCAAGCGCCTCGGCCCCGGACAGTAATCCCGGCAGCGACAGTTTTTCCATGTCGACGCCGGCGCTGCCATTCAGGTTCTTCCATTGCGCCATATCCGACCAGCTTGCGCCTTTGGCATGTTCGCCCGAAGCGGCAATGACAAGGCTTCCCTGGCCGTCCATCTCAACGAGGTCAAGGGCATATAGGTTGCGCAATTTCGTTTCGGCGCGGAGGGTCAGCCGGTCATTCTGCTTGTCCGTATGATCCGCGCGGAAGTCTATATTGACGTCTCCGGAGTTGTTAATGACCGCGCCCTGAAGAACTGCCTCGCTTTTCTCCGCCCCGGATGAGACATTCAGCGTTGTGCCTTCCATCGGCACCCCGAAAAGTTTCAGAGCGCCGATGCCTAGCTGGGCATTGATCGAGGGCAGTTCGTGTCCTGGAACGACTTCTGCCTGTGCCCAACCGCCGAGCCGCAGCACTTCAATGTCTGGCACGGTCAGCTGACCTTGGCTGATGTCCAGACGCAGGTTCATCTGGCGCGTGGCCTTGCTAATGATGACTCCGAGCTTGCCACTCAGTTTCGCAAAGGCGGCTTCGCCGGCGATAGTCGCCGTTGCCTGATACAACGCGCCTTTGTCCTGCATCTCGCCTTCAATCTTGATCGGCAGGTCGCCGAAGGGCGTCGTGACGGTAACAACCACATCATTGAACACGATATTCCGCGCGTGGAGGTCGAGGATGCCCTTAGCTTCAGCGGCAGTGCTCGTCGCCATCGGCCAGCGCAGGCGGGCGCCGCGGATTTTAACCGTTGTTAATTGACGCGCTTTCGCGTCGGCGAGTGTGGTTTGGACCTTGATTTCGTCGATCTGGTTTCCGGCAGCGTCAAGCTTCAGGTTTCGCAGCGTCGAGCCGTTAAAACTAAATTCGGCGCTTTCAAGCAGCGCTTCACTAAAACCCGCGGCGCGCACCTGGGATTGCAAAACAGGTTTAAAGAAGAAAAACAAACCTATGAAAACGGCTAAAAATGAAGCCGCAACAAGCCCGAGCGTAAAAAACAGGAGTTTCTTCATCGAGGTGCGCCCTTGGACCGTCTTATACGCGCAGCACGCGAATTTGGATGGCTGCGGTTTCCTATTGTTTTTCCAAGCTTAATGCGCGATATAACATCGGTAAACAATAAAGATGGAGTAACAGATGTTCATCACCCCCGCCTGGGCACAGGAAGCCGCCGAAACAGCATCGGACACAGCGGAAGCCGCCGCCGGCAGCCCTGGCATCCTCGTGACAATGCTCCCGCTGGTCCTGATCTTCTTCGTCTTTTACCTTATGGTTATCCGCCCGCAGAACAAGCGCATCATTGACCACCGCAAGATGATGGAAAACCTGCAGAAGAATGACAAAGTGGTCACAGGGGGCGGTCTTGTCGCGACGGTCAAGAAAGTGATCAATGACGAAGAAGTCCTGCTCGATCTCGGCCATGGCGTCGAGGTGGTGGCGATCCGCCAGACGATCATGACCGTCAAGGAATCGCACTACCGCAAGTCGGAAGAACAGAAAGCAGCCGTCGAGGAGGCGCAGCGCGCCGCCAAGGAAGCCGCCAAGAAAGCGTCCCAGTAATCACCAGCCGAGAGTTCGCATTCCATGCTGAATATCGAAAAATGGAAAGTCGTCCTGACGATCCTGGTTTGCCTCCTGGGCATCGCCTATGCGGCGCCAAACCTGATGCCCTCCGACATGCAGCAGAAAATGGAGCAGTCACTACCTGACTGGCTGCCGACCAAGACGGTAAATCTCGGCCTCGACCTGCGCGGGGGATCGCACCTGTTGCTGGAAGCGGACCTTAAGCCGGTACTGCAGAACCGCATGGAAGCAATGGAGTCGAACGCGCGCAAGGAACTGCGTGCCGAGAATATCGGCTACACGGATCTCCGCTCCAACGCGGAAGGCGTCACCTTCAAGCTCCGCGACCCGGAAAAGGACGGCGACGCAGCCGTTAAAGTCGCGCGCGGCCTCGAGCATCTTGCAGCAGTAAAATTGACCCCGGAAGGAGTGGTTTCCGTCCAGCTTGACGAAGTCGCGATGCGCGATATCACTGCGCAGATCGTCAACCAGTCGATCGAAATCGTGCGCCGCCGGGTAGATGAAACCGGGACCAAGGAACCGATCATCCAACGTCAGGGCGAAAACCGTATCGTGCTGCAGCTGCCTGGCGTCGATAATCCGCAGGAAGTGAAAGACCTTATCGGCAAGACCGCAAAAATGTCTTTCCACCTTGTCGATGAAAACGCGATGACCACAGGCAAGCCCGGCCCCGGCACGCGCAAGCTTCCCATGACCGAACATCAGGGCCAGAATATTGTCGTTCAGGCGCGCGCCGTGATCGAGGGCGAACGGCTGATCGATGCGCAACCCCAGTTCGACCAGAGCGGTCCGGTTGTTTCCTTCCGCCTCGATTCCATCGGGGCAAAGAAGTTTTGCGACGTCTCGCGGCAGAATGTAGGCAAGCCCTTTGCGATCGTTCTCGAGATGACAAAGGACCGTCCTGAGGTCATCAGCGCTCCCGTCATCCGGGAGCCGATCTGCGGTGGTTCGGGGCAAATCTCGGGCGGTTTCGACGTGAAAGGGGCCACGCAACTGGCGCTGTTGCTCAGGTCCGGCGCGCTGCCTGCGGCGCTCTCGGTGGTCGAGGAACGGAGTGTGGGACCAAGCCTCGGCTCTGACTCCGTCGCCTCCGGTAAAATCGCTTCGGGTGTCGCTTTTGTCGCCGTCGCGTTGCTGATGATCGCATCCTACGGACTGTTCGGCCTGTTCGCGGTCGTCGCGCTCGGGCTCAACCTCGTGCTGATCTTCGCTGTCCTGTCCCTGCTGCAGGCGACGCTGACGCTGCCGGGTATTGCGGCGATTATCCTGACCATGGGTATCGGGGTTGATGCAAACGTTCTTGTCTATGAACGTATCCGGGAGGAGTTGCGGCATGGCCGGTCTGTCCTGTCTTCGATCGACACGGGCTACCGTCACGCGCTGCGAACGATTTTTGACTCCAACCTGACGACGCTGATTGTCGCGATCATCCTGTTCTCTTTCGGCTCCGGGCCTGTCAAGGGCTTCGCGGTCGCCATGAGCATCGGGATCATCACATCGCTCTTCGCGGCGCTCATGGTGACGCGCCTCATCATTATCGGCTGGCTGCGCAAGGCCAAGCCGGTCGAACTCCATCTCTAAGGGATAATAACGATGGCTGGTTTCCGTTTCCGGATCGTCAAGGACAAGACCGACTTCAACTTTATGGGGGTGCATAAATTCACCTTCGCGCTGTCGGCGCTGATGACGGTCGCTGTCGTATTCCTGTTGTTCACCAAGGGCCTTAACCTCGGCATCGACTTCACGGGCGGGGTCCTCATGGAAGTGAAGCCGCCGGCAGGCATGCATATCGACAAGATCCGCAGTGCATTGCACGGAATGAGCCACGGCAGCCCGACGATCCAGGAATTCGGGCAGGATGCGGTCCTCGTCAAGATTCCAGGCCGCGAGGCTGATGCCGCCACGCAAAAAGCCATCAACGCCGAAGTGCAGCAACGCCTGCCCGGCGCGGAATTCCGCCGCGTCGAATATGTCGGCCCGCATGTGGGCAGCGAGCTCATCAGCGCCGGCATCACCGCCTTCGTCTATTCGATGATCGGGATTCTGGGCTATATCTGGGTTCGCTTCGAATGGCAGTTCGGGGTTGTCGCCGTCTTTGCGCTGGCGCATGACATGCTGGCAACGCTGCTGTTCTTCCTTGTCACCCAGATCGAGTTCGATCTTTCTACGGTCGCCGCGGCGCTGCTGGTCGCAGGCTATTCAATCAACGAAACGGTCGTCGTTTTCGACCGTATCCGCGAAATGCTCCGCAAATACCGCCGTACGCCGATGCCGGAAGTGGTCAACTTGTCGATCAACGACGTCCTCGGCCGCACCCTGATGACGACCCTGACCACATTCATGTCGATGGCGGCGCTGTGCATTTTCGGCGGCGAAGGGATCAAGGGATTCACCTACGCGATGCTGGTCGGGATCCTCTTCGGCCCTTACTCATCCATGTTCTTTTCCGCGCCGCTGCTCACCTACCTCAATGTGCGCCGCGGGCCGGATGAAGCGGGTGAGAAGCGCGGGCGCAAACTGACGGAGCAGAAGGCCTGAGACGATGACGGATGTCACGCCGCTGGTCAGTCCGGATGCCAAGCTAGTCCAGAGCTACACCGCACGTGGCCTGCGCATTGCCGGTAGTGAATATCTGGGCGCAGTCCTGATTGCGGATAACAAGGTAAGCGCGCTCGATGTGGAGCGCCCGCAGGATCTGAAACCGGGCCATCTGGCGGGACTTGACGGCCTCAACATAAATTTCCTGATCATCGGGGCCGCGAAATCGGCAATGCTCGATGCGGCCCTCCTGACGGAGCTCAAGCAGCGCGGGATCGTTGCGGAGGTGATGGAAATCGGCGCGGCCTGTCGCACCTTCAATGTCCTGCTGGCGGAGGGGAGGCAGGTTGCCGCCGCGCTGATCCCTGCCGGCCCGCCACCCGACAAAAAGCTGCCATAAAAAAAGAGCCGCAGTTACCTGCGGCTCTTTTTTTTAAGTTGCGTTTACTGCGTCAGGTTGTCGCTGGCATATTTCCAATTTGCCAGTTTCTCGACGAAAACCTTCACAAAATCCGCGCGGCGGTTCTGGTAGTCGAGGTAATAAGCGTGTTCCCACACATCGCAAACGAGAATGACTTTTTTGCCTTCGGTGATCGGCGTCTCGGCATTGGGGGTCTTGACGATCTCGAGCTTGCCGCCTGACTCAACGAGCCAGACCCAACCGGAGCCGAATTGGCCCACGCCGCCGGCGACGAATTGCTCCTTGAACTTATCGAAGCTGCCAAAAGCTTCGTTGATTTTATCGAGGATCGGGCCGGAGGGCGTGCCGCCGCCGTTCGGTGTCATGCCTTCCCAGAAAACATTGTGGTTGTAGATCTGGGCCGTGTTGTTGAACAGCGGGCCGAGGTTGCGTTTTTTCGCCTCCAGGATCACTTCGATCAGCGGTTTGCCTTCAAGGCCGGTACCGACGACGAGCTCGTTCGCCTTGTCCACATAGGCCTTGTGGTGCTTACCATAGTGATAATCCATCGTGTTCGGGGTGATGTGCGGCGCAAGCGCATCCTTGGGCCAGGGCAGGGGCGGCAGCACGAATTGTGCGGCGGGTGCATCGGTCATGGTATTCTCCTGATTGCGTGGGTTGAAGAGGCGTGAATTTCGGCCTTAAGAATAGTGCATTAAGGCGGTTTGGCAATACTGCGACAGTCGCGGCATATTATGTCACCCGCTATTCTTCGACCGGATTGGCGCCCGTGTCGTCGTCGCGCTCGGACTGGTTGGTGCCATCGGTATCATTATCTTCGCCGTCGTTCATGTCGGTCGCGATCAGCTGCATGCCGAACCAGCGCCAGCTTTGAGGGCGGCCGGGGATGATGGTCTCGTCAGGCAGCGTGCAGTTCACGCGCGTGCGACGGTCCTGCAACGGCGCTTTGAACCGGATCTCGACCCGCCCGCTGCCGGCGCGCGCGATATCGAGCTTGCCAATGCCGGAGGCAAAACATGAAAGCTTGGTAAGGCTATGCAGCTCGGGCGATACCGTGAACCCGATCATTGGCGGATTTTCCCGCACAATCATGTCTTCCGGTATGACGTCGCTGACGGGCAGGGGAAGCGCATTTGCAGTTAGCCTGAACCGTTCCAGATCCCCGAAGCTGTCCGTCATGATGAAACGTGGCAGCGCAAGGAAATCGGACTTCCCATGGACCACCCCCGACTGCAGCGCAAAGGCCGCCTTGAACGGGTAATCCGCCAGCGCCTTCTTCACCGCCACGGAATATTCGCCATAGGGGTAAGCAAAAAATTCCGGCTCTTCGCGCATTTCATCACGGTATCGCGTAACGGCCTTGTTGATGATGGCCGCGTTCTGTGCGGGGGTCTGGCCCGCCATATGCGTATAGGAGGAGGGCATGATGCCGAATCCCGCGAGCTGGTCTCCCCGCAGCGATTTCAGCTGCGCCCAGCTTGCATGGCCCGGCGCGGGCGCGTCCGCCATATCGGTCGAGAAGAAGATGGTATAAGGCAGCCCGGATTCATCGAGCATCGGTATGGCATTGTTGATCGTCGACAGGTAGGCGCCGTCGAAGGTGATGCCGATCGTGTTCTGCGGCAGCGCCTCACCCGCCCGAACAGCCGAGACAATCCTCGACAGCGGCAGCACCTTGTAGCCGCCGGCCTTCAATTCGTTTATATGCGCGCGGAACTGGTCAACGGAAATGCTGCTGTTCTGGACAGTTTCCTCGCCCACGCGCTGATACACGAAGACGATGGCGCTGCTGCGGTCCGCTTCGATCGAGGCATGGGCGGGCGTGGCGAACAGCAGGCCCAAGCCTAAAATCGCGCTGTACAAAGCGCCATGTTTATGTTTTTGAATAGACAGCATCTTTCGACCGAATTTGGCAGAGAAGGAAACATTAGCATGGGTGGCCCGCCATTAACAGACCAGGCTTTCGACACAATTTTCCGCAAAGCACGCACCGCCAATGGCTGGCTGGACAAGCCGGTTGGCGACGATGTGTTGCAGAAAATCTACGATGACATGAAATTCGGCCCGACGAGCGCCAACTCCTGCCCATTGCGTATTGTTTTCCTGAAATCGAAGGAGTCCAAGGAGCGACTGAAATCGTTCCTCATGGAAAGCAACCAATCAAAAGTGATGACGTCGCCTGTCACAGCCATCCTTGCATGGGACGTGAAATTCTACGACCAGCTCCCGAAACTGTTTCCTCACGCAGATGCACGGTCCTGGTTCGTCGGTAATGACCAAATGATCTACGATACGGCCTTCCGCAATAGCTCCTTGCAAGCGGCTTATTTCATGATTGCCGCACGCGCCCACGGCCTCGACTGCGGCCCCATGTCGGGATATGACCAGGCGAAAGCGGATGCCGAATTCTTCCCGGGCGGCGAATGGAAGTCGAATTTCATTTGTGCGCTCGGCTATGGCGATGAAGCGAAACTGTTCCCGCGCAATCCGCGGCTCGGCTTTGACGAGGCGTGCAAAATCCTTTGAAATGCCTTGCAGTAAATACGGCGAATACGCTGCTGACGCTGGCCCTCGTTTCGGACGGGAGGGTGCTACACGCGTATGAAACCACCGAAACGCGGGATCAGGGAAATCTGCTGCTTCAACACGCACAGAAAGCGCTCGACCAGGCCGGCCTGAGATATGGTGATCTGGACCTACTGGCGGTGGTGACAGGGCCGGGCAGCTTTACCGGCATCCGCATCGGGCTGGCAACGATGCGGGCGCTCGCGATGGCCGCGCAGGTTCCGGTCATGGGCGTGTCCTCGTTCGAGCTTTATGCCGCACAGCGCGAGGGGCATGCCAATATTATCGTTATCGAGTCCTGGCGGGAGGAACTTTACTTCCAGGTGAATGACGCGTTCGGTAAGCCCGTCGCCGCACCGGTCAACCTTTCGCCGGAAGATTTCCTGGCGACGCTGCGGGACATACCCGGTCCGTTTCTGCTTTCCGGGGACGCTGTGGATAAAATGGTTGCGGTTCTTCCAGGCGCAGCACGGAATGATGGACAGGTAACAGCGGCTGACGCCGCACGAATTGCAAGCGCGAAGTTCGCGGCTGCAGGCGCGGGGGAGCGCCCGGTACCTTTCTATCTTCGCGAGGCCGACGTGACCATAGCGAAATAACGGCAAGGCCGGCGTTTTGCCATCAATACTTCTCCGTGGTATAATAAATGAACGGAGTATTTACATGGATGATAAGTCAAAGGCCGATCTCCTCGGCCATACCGCCCAGATCGTGTCGGGATATTCGTCGCATCACAAGGTGGATGACCTGCCCGCGCTGATCCGCGAGGTGTACGAGACCCTGCTTGAGCTGCAACGCGGTGAGGCGAAACATCTCCTCCCGCACGGGCTTGAGCCCGCGGTTTCAATTGCGAAGTCGATCATGCCGGATTACCTCATCTGTCTTGAAGACGGCAAGAAAATGAAGATGCTGAAACGCTACCTGAAGACCGCGTATAACATGACGCCGGAAGATTACCGCGCGAAGTGGAACCTTCCTGACGATTACCCCATGGTTGCGCCGAATTACGCGGAAAAGCGCTCGAGCCTTGCCAAGGCAATTGGCCTCGGCACGGATAACAATCGCGCCCGCAAATGATTATTTGGATAGTTCTTCAGCGCGTTTAGAGGCGGCGGTCAGGGCCTTTTCAAAAAGCTTCTGCAACGCGGCGTCTTTCATCAGCACATCGAGCGCAGCAGCGGTCGTCCCGCCCGGCGAAGTCACGTTTTCGCGAAGCTTCGAGGCGGGAAGTGTTTTTTCTTCCCGCGCCAGCGCGGCCGAGCCAATAACGGTCTGGCGCGCAAGCTTTTCGGCCATTTTCGGATCCAGCCCGATTTTTACGCCCGCCGCGGTCAGGGCTTCAATCAAGAGGAAAACATAGGCGGGTCCACTCCCCGATAGCGCAGTCACGGGGTTGAGCAGCTTTTCGTCGGCAACCCACAGCACATCCCCGACTGCGCTCAACAGCTGTTCGGCTTGCGCCTTCTGCGCCTTGGTGACGTTACGATTAGCGTAAACAACGGTAATGCCTTCGCCGATAGAGGCCGGCGTATTCGGCATTGAGCGCACAATAGCCGCCTTTTTGCCGAGTTCCTTTTCAAAGAAGGAAACGGGCTTGCCCGCGGCAATCGAAATAACCAACGCTCCCTTGGCCGCATAGTTTTTGTAATGCTTGGCCATGTCAGGCAGCACTTGCGGCTTGACGGCAATGACGATCACGCCCGGCTTGAAGTTCGCGGGGATTTTCGAGAAATCCGCAACCTGCTTCGCAGCCAGCACGTTGATGGGCGAGGGTTCGACGATGCGGATGTCTTTATAGAGCTGCAATTCCTGCCAGCGGCGGAGCAGCGCCCCGCCCATCTTGCCGCAGCCGACGAGCAGAATATTGGTGGCAGCCATGATGTTTAAGCTTCGCCGACGGTTTCGAAGATGGCCGCGTTAAGGTTATCCTGTACGCGCGTATCGCCAGCCTGCACGAGCTGGAAGGTCGGGTAAAAACGGTTGCACTCGGCGATGGCGATCTCGATCGTATCCTGAATGATATCGACGGCAAGACCGGCCGGGATCATGCGGAACAGCAGGGTGTGCCGATAAGTCGGGAACACGCCCTTGTTCGACAGGTCGAAATGGCCGAGCCAGAGGTTCTCGTTAATTTCCTGGATGGCAAGTGCGCCGGCGTCATAGACATCGTCCTTGATCTCGACCGGGATTGAGCAGGCGAACAGCACGGCGGAAAATTCTTCCTGCCACTCGAGGCAGATTTCATATTTCACTTTCGTGCCCTGCACCGTCAGCGTCATGAGGTCGTTATCGACCCGCACGAATTTCCATTCCTTGCTCTCGCAAAGCTCTTCAACCATCTCGAGCGGGTTGTTATCGCCGATATCCGGCGCGTAATCGAAAGGCGAGCTGATCATTTCTTTTTTCCCTTTGCGGGTTTGGCAGCGGGTTTGCTTTTCAGCGATTTTTCGAGCGCGCGCAGGCGGTCTTCGAGGTCTTCCTGACGCTCGCGGGCGCGTTCCGCCAGGGCTTCCACGCGCTCGAATTCGTCGCGCGTCACAAGATCCATTTTCGCAAGCGCCTGATCGACGCGTTCCTTCACGAGCTTCTTCAACTGCTCGCGCACATCGCCAAAGGAGCCGAGGGCTCCCGTCGCCATTTTGGCGAGGTCGTCGAAAAACTTCAGATTGTCGCGCGTACTTCTCATAATACAGCCCCTGTTTGCACCCTTTACTATCACGGTGTATCGGTCTATGCAATGAAATCAGCTTGCCGGGCCGCTAAAAGCCGAAAAAACCAAGAAAATTCAACGCCCGTGCACGATTAGTATAGAAGTGAGGCGGCGAGAGCAACGAAATGTCCTGCTTACCCTTTCCCGACATCGATCCCGTTGCCCTCGCGCTCGGACCCTTTCAGATCCGCTGGTATGCGCTTGCCTATCTCACAGGGTTTGTCGGCGGCTGGTTTTATGGCAGCTGGCTTGCCGATCTTGATCCGGATCGGCGGCCGAACCGCCAGGATATCGACAATATCCTGCCTTGGCTGGTGCTGGGGGTTATCCTCGGCGGGCGTATCGGCTATGTGCTCTTCTACAATTTCGACGTGTTCCTCGCCGATCCTTTGCAGATTTTCAAGATCTGGGAAGGCGGCATGTCTTTCCATGGCGGGTTGATGGGCGTCGTAATCGCGATTGTCTCCTATTCGCGGTACCACAAATTCCATCCCTTCGCGATGGGCGACATCGTCTCGACCGTGGTGCCGATCGGGCTGTTTTTCGGGCGACTTGCAAATTTCGTGAACGGGGAATTGTTCGGACGCCCGACGAACGTGCCTTGGTGCATGTACTTCCCGCATGGCGGGCCGGATGTGCCGCGTCATCCCAGCCAGCTATACGAAGCGGGGCTGGAAGGGCTGTTGCTCGGCGGGGTGCTGTTCCTGCTGGCGCGCAACGCCAAAATCCGCCGGAGCCCCGGTTTCCTTTTTGGATCTCTCCTTGTGGGTTATGGCCTCAGTCGCGCGACGGTCGAATATTTCCGCGAGCCGGATGTGCAGCTCGGCCTTTACCTTGGATATTTCTCGATGGGCCAGATCCTGTGCCTGCCGATGATCATTGCCGGAGTGTTGATTATACAATATGCCAGAAGTAAGTCCGAACCCGCCAAAGCCTGAGCCGACCGCTGCGCGCGCCGCGCTTATCGCGCGGGTCGCGGCGGAGGGCCCGATCACGGTCGCCGAATTCATGAGCGTTGCCGCCGCGCATTACTACGCGGCGCGCGACCCGTTCGGAGTAGACGGCGATTTTACCACCGCGCCTGAAATTTCCCAGATGTACGGAGAGATGATCGGGGCCTGGATCGTCGATGGCTGGATGCAGCTAGGCAAGCCGGAGTTTGCCCGTCTTATCGAATTCGGTCCGGGCAGGGGCACGCTGGCGGCCGACATTATGCGGACCATATCGGCCTGGCCGGATTGCAAGGCGGCTTTTCAGTTGCACCTCATTGAAACCAGCCCACTTCTGCGCCAGATGCAAGCCGATGTCCTGATGAACTATAACCCGACCTGGCACGATAAGCTGGAGGAGGTGCCACCCGGAGTCTCCTTCATCGTCGCAAATGAATTCTTCGACGCATTACCGATCCATCAATACATCAAGACGCCGGCAGGCTGGCACGAGCGGTGCGTCGGGTATGACGCGGAGAACGATACTTTCAAGTTTACCACGCGACCCTTCGAGGGGGCCGGCTTTCCACCAGCACCGACGGGCAGCATCTACGAGACAAGCCCGGTGTCGCTTTCCTTCATGGACCAGATCGCGGGACATATCGCGGAGGCAGGCGGCGCCGCGCTGATTGTCGACTACGGCCATGCGAAGCCTGGCTTTGGCGATACCCTGCAGACGCTCCGCAGGCACCAGTTTACAGGTGTGCTGGAAAATCCGGGGGGCGACGATATCACGGCGCATGTTGATTTCGCCGCGCTGGCGGCGCGCCCCGGCGAAACCCTCTCGATACATGGGCCGGTGGAGCAGGGGGAGTTCCTGACGTCGCTCGGCATCGTGCAGCGCGCCGAAGGCCTTCGTGAAAAGGCGAGCGAGGAGCAGCGGGCTGAAATAGATCAGGCGCTCAAACGCCTCGTCTCCCCGTCTGCGATGGGGCGGCTGTTCAAGGTGTTGGGGCTGACGCGCAAAACGGATACAATACACCCGGCGGGCTTCGATCCGCATCCCCACCCCGCAGACGAGCAGCCAGAATGAAATTCCTCACGACCGACCTCGAAAAAATGAAATGGCTGAGCCACGGTTTTTTCACGCGCATCGGCGGGGCCAGCGGCGGATTATACGACTCTCTCAACTGCGCTTTCAGTTCAAAGGACGATGGCGAGAACGTCAGGGCGAACCGCGCCAAGGTGGCCGAGGTTATCGGCGTTGAGCCGGAAAATGTCGTGACCCTAAAGCAGGTCCATAGCAATAAAGTCATCACGGTCACGCAGGCCTGGACGCGTGACAAGGCGCCGGAAGCGGACGCTCTGGTGACGGCGGAGAAGGGCCTTGCGATTTCCGTCCTGACTGCCGACTGTGCGCCGGTGCTGTTCGCGGCGAAAAGGTCAAGAATCGTTGGCGCTGCACATGCCGGATGGAAAGGCGCGCTGACAGGTGTGATGGATGAAACGGTGAAGGCAATGGTCGCGCTTGGCGCGAAAGCCGAGGATATTTCCGCCGCCATCGGCCCCTGCATTGGACCGCAATCCTACGAAGTCAGCGAAGGGTTTGAAAAACCGTTTCTGGAACAAGAAGCCGCGAACGAAAAATTTTTCCGCACCGGCAAGCCGGGTCACCTGATTTTCGATCTCCCGGGTTATGTCGCCCACAGATTGCAGCAGGCAGGTGTTGGCGCGGTTTATGATACGCGGCAGGATACGCTCACGAATGAAAGCGCCTATTTCAGCTATCGCCGCAGTTGCCTGCGGGGGGAGCCTGATTACGGCCGCCAGATCTCGGCGATCGCGATCCGCTGATTTACTGGGAGAGCTTGCCGGGACCGACTGGCTTGATCGTCTTGCGCTTGCTGGAAAGCGCTTCCTCGAACTTTTCCGCATATTCCATCAGCGTTACGCCAAGCGCTGCTGCTGACACACGATACTGCGGTATAAAAGATTCATGAAAGTTCTGTGCCTTTGCGTCGCGCTCCGTCAATTTGCCCACACGGTCGGCGAGAGCGATGACGATGTCTGCAAGGGATTCCGGCGCGCGCGCCGGTATGAAGGGCGCGGAAGCGGGCTCGGTAAGCGCATCTAACAGGGGCTGCACGCCGGAGATATACTCCTCCCGCTGTAGTCGCCCGTTTGCTGAAGTGATGCCGCGCAGGTAATTTTCGGCAGCTCGGAAGAGGCTATCGGCCAGATCGCTTCTGACGTCGTCATCCTTCGCCTTATATTTATAGAGGGCCTGATATTTCTGGACGAGCAGGGTGGCCGGCAGGTTGCGCGCCGAATAATCCGCGGCGGAATCATTGAATGCTTCAACAAGTGTCTTTTGCCTGGGTGCGTTGTCGAAAAATGAATCTACGGCCATGTCTTGCTCCTGATGCTTTTAGAGCCACAGATTATAGTCGCACAGATATTATGTCAAAGAAAAATTTCCCGTGGCGCGTTATGCTTGTGAAATTCCGAAGTTTGGCTAGTGCAAAGGCAGAAGCCTTGGCTAATATACCCCCTGTTTAACCTGGTCACATTCGATGGGCGAAAAGAAGATGAAACTGATTTCTTGCCTTAGCAACCAGCCGCTGGCTGATGCCATTTCCGCCTATCTCGGCATCCCGCTGACCGAGGCAAATGTGAAGCGCTTCGCTGACCAGGAAATTTACCTCGAAGTCCTCGACAATGTCCGGGGCGAGGATGTCTTCGTCATCCAGTCCACCTGTTATCCGGCCAACGACCATCTGATGGAATTGCTGATCATGATGGACGCGCTGCGCCGCGGCTCCGCCAAGCGCATCACGGCGGTCATCCCGTATTTCGGCTATGCGCGTCAGGACCGCAAGACCGGCCCGCGCTCGCCGATTTCCGCCAAGCTCGTCGCGAACCTTATCACGACCGCCGGCGCGAACCGCGTGCTCACCATGGACCTCCATGCCGGCCAGATTCAGGGCTTCTTCGATATTCCCGTCGATAACCTGTTCGCGAGCGCGCCGATCTTCGTTCCCTATATCAACAAAACGCGCAAATCCGACCAGCTGACGATCGTTTCGCCAGATGTCGGCGGCGTGGTACGGGCGCGGGCCTTCGCCAAGCGCCTCGACGCCGGCCTTGCCATCATCGATAAGCGCCGCGAAAAGGCCGGAATCTCGGAAGTCATGCATGTCATCGGCGATGTGCAGGGGCAGGAATGCATCCTGATCGATGACATGGTCGACAGCGCCGGCACCATCTGCAACGCCGCGCAATCGTTGATGGAACATGGGGCCTCGTCGGTACGCGCGATGGCGTCACATGGCGTGTTTTCCGGTAGCGCGATGGACCGCATCAGCAAATCGCCGCTGACCGAAATGGTGGTGACAGACAGCATCCCCGCGAACGACAAGACCCGGGCCTGCGACAAAATCAAATACCTGCCAATCGCGGCGCTGTTCGGCGAGGCCATCCTGCGTATCAGCGAGGAACGTTCGGTTTCGACGCTATTTGATAGCGTGCCAGCCAGCGGTTAGCGTCAGGCCGTTGTTTTTGTTGGTTTTCGAAACGACAGCGGGAATAGCATAATTCCAGAATTCCCTTGATTTCCCCGCAATTTCCGTTATTTATAGCCGTTCCCGTATCAGCACCCCTGGAGGCTGGCGGGAATGTAACGTTAATCCTGAAGGAAAATACCATGTCCAAACACAAGAACACGCTTGCGGCTTATGCACGCGCGAAGGCCGGTAAGGGGGCCGCCCGTGCAACCCGTCGCGATGGAAAAATTCCCGGCGTCATCTACGGCGATAACAAAGAACCTGCCCTTGTATCCGTCGACCAGAAAGAACTGCGCCTGGCGCTTGCCAAAAAAGGCTTCTTCACGCAGCTCTGCGACCTGACCGTCGATGGCGCGAAACACCTCGTCCTGCCCCGCGATGTGCAGGTCGATCCCGTCTATGACCGCCCCGAACACGTCGACTTCCTGCGCGTCTCCGACAAGACGATCATCACCGTCGGCGTTCCGCTGCGCGTGAGCAACGAGAAAGCAAGCCCTGGCATCACCAAGGGCGGCGTTCTCAACCTGATCCGTCACGAGATCGAAGTTTACTGCAAGGCAACTGACATTCCCGACGAATTCGTCGTCGACCTGACCGGCCTCGATGTCGGCCAGACCGTGCATGTCAGCGCGCTCAACCTGCCCGAAGGCGTCAAGCCGGTCATGCAGGGCGATTTCACCGTCATCACGATCGTGGCGCCGTCCGCGCTCAAGTCGGATGAAGTTGCTGCTGGCCCTGCGGCTGATGCTGCTGCTGCCCCTGCTGCGGGCGCTGCTGCGCCTGCTGCCGGTGCGAAAGCTGGTGCACCTGCTGCCGCTGCGAAGGGCGCTGCTCCCGCAGCCGCTCCCGCAAAAGGTGGCAAGAAGTAACCACTTTGAAGGCGGGCTGATATGCGGCTCTTTGTCGGACTCGGCAACCCGGGCAAGCAATATCAGTTCAACCGTCACAATATCGGATTTATGGCGCTCGACGTTATTGTTGAGCGCCATAAATTTTCCGGCTGGGAAAAGAAGTTCAACGGCCTCGTCTCGATGGGGAAGCTCGGCAGGGAAAAAGTCCTGCTGCTCAAGCCTCAAACTTTCATGAACCTCTCGGGCCAGTCGGTGCAGGCGGCGGCCGCTTTCTACAAGATACTCCCCGACGATATCGTGGTATTCCATGACGAGCTTGATTTGCAGCCGGGCAAGATCCGCGTGAAAAAGGGTGGTGGGGCGGCAGGCCATAATGGGCTCCGCTCCATCGACGAGCATCTCGGGCAGATGTACTGGCGCGTGCGCCTCGGCATCGGGCATCCCGGAAGGCGCGAAATGGTGAGCGGCTACGTACTCGGCAATTTCGGCAGCGCCGACGAGGAATGGCTGACGAAACTGCTCGCCGCGATCGGCGAACATGCGGAGCGGCTTGCCAAAGGCGACGAAGCGTCGTTCATGAGCAAAGTGGCGCAGGACGTAGACCCCCCGAAGCCGAAAGCGCCGAAGATTAAAGAAGAACAAAAAGAAAAGACAAAAGAACAGAAGGAAGTAAAAGATGGGATTTAATTGCGGCATCGTGGGCCTGCCGAATGTCGGCAAATCGACCCTGTTCAACGCACTGACGGCAACCGCCGCGGCACAGGCGGCAAATTACCCCTTCTGCACGATCGAGCCGAATGTCGGCCGCGTGGCGGTGCCGGATCCCCGTCTTTATGAACTCGCCCGGATCGGCAAGTCGCAGAACATCGTACCGACCCAATTGGAATTCGTTGATATCGCGGGGCTCGTGCGGGGCGCGTCAAAGGGCGAGGGCCTCGGCAACCAGTTCCTCGGCAACATCCGCGAAACGGACGCAATCCTGCACGTGCTGCGCTGCTTCGAGGATGAAAACATCACCCACGTCGAAAAAGGGGTAGATCCCATCCGCGACAAGGAAATCATCGAAACCGAACTGATGATCTCTGACCTCGAGAGCCTGGAAAAACGCATCGAGCCGCTGCGCAAGAAGGCCAAAGGGGGAGACAAGGAAGCCATCATCCAGGTGGCCGTGATGGAAAAATGCCTGGAGGCGCTTCGCGACGGCAAGCCCGCCCGGGTCGTCGCCCTCAACACAGATGACGAAGCCAAATATTTCCAGCAGCTGCAATTGCTGACCTCCAAGCCAGTCCTCTATGTCTGCAACGTACTTGAAAAAGATGCGGAGAAGGGGAACGAGATGACGGAGCGCGTCGCCGCCATGGCGAAGGCCGAAAATGCGCAGCATGTCGTTATCTGTGCGGCAATCGAAGCCGAAATCGCGCAGCTGTCGACGGACGAGGAAAAGGCTGAATTCCTGAGCTCGATCGGCCTGTCCGAACCCGGCCTGAACCGCGTCATCCGCTCTGGCTATAAACTGCTCGACCTCATCACCTTCTTCACGGTCGGTCCCAAGGAAGCGCGCGCCTGGACCGTGCGCCGCAACGCAAAGGCCCCGCAGGCGGCCGGCGTCATCCATACCGATTTCGAACGCGGCTTCATCCGCGCCGAGACGATCGACTTCAAGGATTTCGTCACCCTCGGCGGCGAAGTCGCCGCAAAGGAAGGCGGAAAAATGCGTCAGGAAGGCAAGGAATACGTCGTTAAGGACGGCGATATTATGCTGTTCCGTTTTAATGTTTAAAGGCCAGCTGCGCTTAATTTTTTGAACGCTTGTAAAATATTCGCATAGGAAAAGCGGTACCGAATTAGTCACCCACCTCGGACGGTTTGCTTGACTCGGCCAAGCATCTTCTCTTACTCCTCATAGGCAAAGGGGGAGAGTTCACATTGTTGGAAGACTTCGTTATCCAGTCAACGAAGGTTCGGTCTGTAAACGAACTTTTTGATGTCTATAAAAGCGCGATGGCAGGGCTTGGGTTTGATCGGGTAATTTTCAGCCTGATGACCGACCATCTCGATATAAAGCGCGTCGCGGGCCATGGAATAATTTCGAATTATCCCGACGATTGGATGAAATACTATATCGGGAACAACTATGCGAATACGGACCCGGTCCGGGGCAGAATGTTCGCGGCCCCCGGGCCGTTTCTCTGGGAAGAGTGCATGGACCCGCACCGGCAGACCTCGCCGCAAATTAAACTGATGAATGAAAGCCGCGAGGCGGGACTTCACCAAGGCATCGGCATTCCTTTGCGTGGGGCAAGGGGCGCTGTGGCCGGGATCGGCGCTGCGAGCAGTAACAAGGATATTGATCTCGATCCGGTGACGGTAGCAAAGGCGAATATGCTATCTGCCCAATTTTACGCAGTATTCACAAATCT
>DASPMW010000163.1:0-12871 GCA_035626855.1 Patescibacteria group bacterium | reverse complement strand
TCGGCGTGCTGCGGTCGAGCGAGAGATAGCCCAGGCCAAGCTCGATCAGCGGCTCCAGCCGGTCGAGGAACTCGCCGCACAGCCGCTCGGCCGCCATGCGCTTTTCAATGGAGAGATTTTCAGTGCGGCGCACATCGGGCGCGCCTGCATGGGAGGCACCACCTTCCCGCACGCGCTTGTCGACCGCCGCCTGCGCCGCCTTTCGGCTGAGGGGTTTTCCCGCATCGACCGAAGCGGGGTCCAGCGCGCCTTGCGCTGCAGGGCGGATGACCTCCGCCAGTTGCACGAGCGAGAGGCGCGACAGTTCTGCGATATCGTAGCCCGCAAAGGTGACGGACAAAGCCTCGCGCTTCAGCCGCTTTCCGTGGCAGGTCTTGCAGTTATCTGCGAGCATGTATTGCAGCACGCGCTTGCGCATCTGCGCGCTCTGGGTATTGGCAAGGGTGTATTCGAGGTTGCGCTTCGCGCTGCTGAAGGTGCCCATATAGCTCGGCTCCAGCTTGCGCTTCAGCGCCTGCTTCGTCTCGGCAGGCGTGAAGCTGGCATAGACCGGCACGACCGGCTGCTCGTCCGTGAACAATATCCAGTCCCGCGTTTTCTTCGGCAGGTTCTTCCAGGGCGTATCGACGTCATGGCCGAGAGAGACGAGAATGTCGCGCAGGTTTTGCCCGCCCCAGGCGGTCGGCCAGGCCGCGATCGCCCGCTCGCGGATGGTCAGCGACGGGTCGGGCACCATGGATTCCTCCGTCATGGTATAGACGCGGCCCATACCGTGGCAGGCGGGGCAGGCGCCCTGCGGCGTATTCGGCGAAAAATCCTCCGCGTAGAGCATGGGCTGCTGCGGCGGATAGGTGCCCGCGCGGGAATAAAGCATGCGCATAAGGTTAGAGATTGCGGTGAGACTGCCGACCGTCGAGCGCGCGCTAGGCGTGCCACGCTGCTGCTGCAGGGCGACCGCAGGCGGCAGGCCGTCGATTGAATCCACATCCGGCACACCCACCTGGTCGATCAGCCGCCGCGCATAGGGAGAAACGGATTCAAAATAGCGACGCTGCGCTTCGGCGTACAAGGTGCCGAAGGCGAGCGAGGATTTTCCCGACCCGGAAACGCCCGTAAAAACCACCAGCTGGTTGCGCGGGATGCGGACATCGATGTCCTTAAGGTTATGCTCGCGCGCGCCACGCACCTCGACAAAGCCGCTGTCAAGGATGGGGTCGGGTCCGTTGTTTCTGTCGTCCTTTGGCAAGGGATACCTGCGCCGCTGTTAAGCCGATAGGGCTAACGCGCATGACCGGATTCCGCTCCCTCAGGCTACCAAATGGAAAGCCAATCCTTTGAACGACTTGATGCTCCCCCTCTCCCGCGCTTGCGGGAGAGGGATGGGGAGAGGGTGAGAGGAAGAACGGCGAAAACAGCTCGCTGGGATTTTTTAGCTGTCCCCACCCTCTCCCTAACCCTCTCCCGCAAGAGCGGGAGAGGGGACTTGAGAGGTTACGCCGACAATTTCGTCCGCAGCGGTTGGTGGACCTTGCGATACAGCTTGGGCTTCAATTTCATCTTTTCATCCGCCGCATGCTGGAGCGCATCGTTCCAGGCCGCGTATTTTTTCACAAACGCCTCTGCCTTGTTCACATCGCCGACGAGCTGTAGCTGCACAACCTCCGCCAGCATGTCGCGGCCGGCCTGGCCCATTTTCTCCGGCACGATTTTCAGCTTGCCGCCCTTTTCAAATTCGATCGCGCCCTTTTCGCGGAAGTAATTCAGCTGCATGATCGAGCGGGAGCGGTGCGCCTCGTCTTCCGACGGCTGCTTGTTCGGCAGCTCGCCCGCCGCCCAGGTCAGGTAAATCGTGTTCGCTTGTTCTTGCGTGAATTTTCCGATCTGCACGAAGTAATCGGTCATGGCGATCGAGGCCACATCGGCCTTGTTTTCCTCCAGCATCGCGCCGTATTTGCCAAGCGAGCCCGACTTGTCGCGCCCGTCTTTCGTCGCACGGGGACCGAGCGAATGGGCAAGTTCGTGTCCGACGGTGAACAGGAAATCGGCGTTGTTGTCGTGCCATTTGTGCTGCGCCGGATCGATCAGTGCGTCGAGGAAGCGTTTCTCCGCCGCAGGATCGCCGCCCTGCCGCACCTGCCGGTGGAACACAAGGCGGCTGCCTTCTTTCAGCTCGACCGCGAGCTTGTCGGAATTGGGCAAGTTCTGCGCGATGGTGATGCCGCCCCGCACCGCGGCATAATCGCCGGTGATCGCGACCAGGTCGACATCGGCGAAGGTCATCTTCGCGCCGCCACTTTCCGTCTGCTGCTTGTACTGGTTCGTATGCGGCATGGTGGCGGCGAAGCCCTCCAGATGCTTGCGGTAATCGGCGATTTCGGAGTAGCTGTCCTTGTTGACGATGCCAACGCGCGTGCCGATGGAATCCTTTGCCTTGGCCTTAATGCCGTTTTCCTCCAGCACTTTCTGCACGCGCGGCTCCGACGCCACATCGGCGCTCATGCGGTCTTCGTAATTCTCGCGGCCGACGGTGAATTCGAGCGGGCTGTCCTCGAGGTTGCTGATCCAGAGCTTGTCGGCGGTGTAGCCCATTTCGGGGTCGCTGTCGTTGACCAGCGCCTGCGCCTGCCAGCGCAGGTATTCGGCGAAGCCTTTATGGTCGGTCTCTTTCGCGGCCAGCAGTAGCTCGCGCGCCGCGCCCTCCATCTCCTCGCGGAAGGCGACGGAATAAGGCACAGCCTTCAGCCGGTTGCCGTCGCGCTGCACGACGGTGTTGTTGGAGAGCAGCGCGGAAGCCTGTTCCGGATGCGCCACGATATAAACGGCGAGTTCTTTTTTGGTGATGTCCTGCGGATAGAAATTCTTGCCCGGCTGGATCTTCTTGTCGCTGAAGATGCGGAGCGGTTTCGTTTTGGACGAATACATATCGGGGCCTTCGACGCCGTTATGCAGGTTGAACAGCACGAGCGATTGTTCGGCCCGCTTGTCGCCTGCCGCCGCCGCTTTCTCCAGCACCTCGCGCGCGCGGATATTGTCGGGATGGTCCTGCTTCAAGAAGACGATGTCGAGGAAATTGGCGGCCTTCACGAGATGCGCGAGCGCTTTCTTGTTCGCCTCCGAGAGCTGGTCATAGGCCGCCTCAGGCAGCGTGAAATCGAGCGTGCGGGTTTTCTCAGTCACGATATCATCGAGACGCTTGCGGCCGATGCCATAGGTGAACTCCCCGTTCTCGCCGAGGCTGGCCTTGTTGAATTGCGCTTTGGGGGAATTTTTGGGTGCGGTCATCGTCATATCCTTTAATGCCGGTGAAAATATTATGGAATTAAATACCAGATTCCTAAAGGATGCGCCAATAAAATTACGAATTGCAATCGCGAAAAGCCGCCATATAATAGCCGCATAATTTGAAATTACCGAATATGTTGAAGGACTTGGCATGAAGAGCCTGAAGGAAATGCTGTCGGCAATCAAGGATTCACCGAAAACCCTCTACGACATGGCGACCGGCAAGCAGCAAAAAGAACTCGCCCGCCTGCGCCGCGAGGCGGAGGCCATCCAGCAGGAAACGCAGGAAATCATCGGCCGTGTCAAGGATGCGATCGATCTCGGCACCTTCAAGGCGCGCAAGGCGTCCGAATACTTCAACGATGTCGCGGCGAAACACCCCGAAATTTCCGAGGAATACCAGCGTCTCGCCAAAATCGCGGCCTCGGTCGATGTGGCGCGCATGCGCGGCGATATCGCGGCCTACGGCCCCGCCGAAAAGCTCAACCGCGAATGGCACCTCATGCGCGAGCGCTATGCCGATGAAATCGCGCAATACACCGGTAAGAAAATCGATGAGTTCATCGAGGCCGATCCGCACCGTTGGCAGCGCATCGAGCAGAACTTCCCCGACCTCGCGGCGAAGCTGAAACCACCGGCAGCCTGATCAGCGCGCTCTGCAACCGGACCGCGCCATTTATATGAAATAAGTGGCCGCTGACGCCCCTTTCCTGTAAAACAAAACGAGAACTGTTTTTAAGAAAGCTTCATGACCAACGCCGTTGTCGAACAGCGTGCGCAAAAGCGCCTTGTCATCCCGAAAGCGCCCGTGCTGGCGTTGGCGGGGCAGCGGCTATGGTGCCTGACGCTCGACGGCGAGATCAAACAGGTGAGCGATGCGGAGGCGCGCGCAATCTGCCAGGGCGTCATGCCGATCATCTGCAACGGCCCGCAGCTGGCCGCACGCCTCAAAGTCGAGCGCTTCCCCGCCTATGACGTGCTGGAGCTGTTCGCCTTTATCCATCCGGGCCGCTTCTGCGTGCCCACGCCGCGCGGCATCGCCAAGGCGCTCGGCCTTATGGAGCCGGAAGCACCCGAGGACCAGTGCCTTGCGCTGCGCGACGGCATCCGCCACCTGCTCGCCGACCTCGCGGCGCCCGGGCGGGAGGAAAAATCCGACCCCGCCGGCATCGCCGCGGTGATGGGGCGCATGGGCAGCGACCAGTCGCAGGATTTCAACAGCGGCTGGCCCTGGACGCCCGTCGTGCTGGCCGCGCTCGGCCGCGATGTCGATCCGCCCAGCCGCGGCGAGATGCGCGCGGCCGTCAAAATCTGGGACAAGCTTCCCGAATGGGCTCAAGCCGCGCCGGAGCCGCCCGCCAGCCATATCGGCATCGACGCGCGCGAAGTCGAAGAACGCCTGTTAAAACTGACCAAGCGTCCCTCCGTCGAGGACCGGCCGCAGCAGCGCGATTATTCCGCCGCGCTTGCCCGCGCCTTCTCCCCCTGCCATGACGAAAACCAGACGCATGTCGTGCTGGCGGAGGCCGGCACCGGTACCGGCAAGACCCTCGGCTATCTCGCCCCCGCCACGATCTGGGCGGAGAAAAACGGCGGTCCGGTCTGGGTTTCCACCTATACCCGCAACCTGCAAAGGCAGGTCGATGGCGAGCTCGACAAACTTTACGACGATCCCGTCACCAAGGCGCGCAAGGTCGTGACCCGCAAGGGGCGGGAGAATTATATCTGCCTGCTGAACCTGGAAGACGCGGCGGCATCGCAGGGTGTCGCGGTAAACGATTTGAGCGCCATGGCGCTCGGCCTCATGACCCGCTGGGCGGCCGTCACGAGCGACGGCGACCTGATGGGCAAGGAATTTCCGGGCTGGCTGACCGGCCTCATGGGCTGGACGCGCTTTGCCGCCTTCGCCGACAAGCGCGGCGAATGCATCTATTCCGCCTGCCCGCATTTCAACAAATGCTTCGTCGAAAAAAGCATCCGCAAATCGAAACGCGCCGATATCGTGATCGCCAATCACGCGCTCGTCATGCACCAGACGGCGTCGAGCGGCCCCGACGACGTGCTGCCCGGCCGCTATATCTTCGATGAAGGCCATCATTTGTTCGAGGCCGCCGATAGCGCCTTTGACGCGCAGCTGAACGGCCAGTGGACAAGCGACCTGCGCCGCTGGCTGCTGGGCACCGAAACCGGCCAGAAAACCCGCGCCCGCGGCCTTAAGCGCCGCATCGAGGATATCGTCGCGGGCGACGATGTCGCGGTCGCGCTGGTCGAGGAGATCATGGAGGCGGCGAAAGCCCTGCCCGGCCCGCAATGGCGGCAGCGCATGGCCGAAAACGCCCCGAAGGGCGCGGCGGAGGAATTCCTGCTCATCTGCCGCCAGCAGGTCTATGCCCGCACCAAGGAACATGGCGGCTATTATTCGCTCGAGACGCAAACCCTGCCCCCCGTTCCGGGATTGCTGGAAGCCGCGCAGAAGCTGGAAAACCGCCTCAAAGACCTGCAGCGCCCGATGAACGCGCTGATCGCCAGCCTGAAACAAAAGCTCGAGGACGAGGCCGAAACCCTCGACACCGCGCAGCGCGAGCGCATCCATTTCATCCGCAACAGCCTCTACCGCCGCGCCGCGCATGAAATCGGCGGCTGGATCGCCATGCTGATCGCGCTGCGCACGCCGGTGCAGGACAACGGCAGTCCCGAATTCGTCGACTGGCTGGAGGTCACCCGCGCCGACGGCAAGGATTACGATGCGGGCTATTACCGCTATTACGTTGACCCTGCAAAAGTCTTTGCCGAAGTGCTGAAGCCGCACGCACATGGCGTCGTCGTTACCTCCGCCACCCTGCGCGATATATCACTCGACGATCACGAAGGCTGGAAAAGCCCGAAGGCGCGCACCGGCTCGGCCGTGCTCGGCACGCCGGAGGAGCCGAAGCTGTTCCACGTTCCCTCCCCCTTCAACTATGCCGCGCAGACGCGCGTGCTGGTCGTGGGCGATGTGAAGAAGGAAAACCCGGGCGAGGCGGCCGCCGCCTTCCGGGAATTGTTCAAGGCATCGGGCGGCGGCGCGCTCGGCATCTTTACCGCCGTGCAGCGGTTGCGCGCGGTATACGACAAAATCGCGGAGCCGCTCGCGGAATCAAACCTGCACCTCTACGCCCAGCATGTCGATCCGCTCGATACCGGCACGCTCATCGATATTTTCCGCGAGGAAGAAAACGCCTGTTTGCTTGGGACGGATGCCACGCGCGACGGCATCGACGTGCCGGGCCGCTCGCTGCGCCTCGTCGTCTATGACCGCGTGCCCTGGCCGCGCCCGACGATCCTGCACAAGGCCCGCCGCAACCATTTCGGCAAGGACCTCGATGACATGCTGACGCGCTTCAAGATCAAGCAGGCCTATGGCCGGTTGATCCGCCGCAGCGATGACAAAGGCGTCTTCGTCATGCTCGACGGCGCGCTGCCCACGCGTTTGCTTTCCGCCTTCCCGGATGGTGTCGAGGTGGAGCGCATCGGGCTGAAAGAGGCGATCGAGAGGACGCGCGAGTTTTTGAGGGAAGAGAGCAAGGGGTAGCACCCTCACCCTAACCCTCTCCCAGGGGGAGGGGGGATTCCCGAGCTGGCTATGCCACCAAGATTATAATTTTTGTAACGTCTTTTGCGTCAGCAAAAGTCCCCAGTTCCCTCTCCCTCTGGGAGAGGGCTAGGGTGAGGGTACTGCCTCTGTCTCAGAATTAATTCTGGCTCGCGAACTGCTTCTTCGCTTCGGCAAGGCACTGGTTGTATTCGCGCTCAAGATGACCGATATCGGAATCCATCTCGCGGGCGTCGAAATCCGCCTTCACCTTGCGCAGCACGTCCTGGATGCCGGGCTCGTCGAAATCCGCGTCGATCACGCCATCCACGTATTTCTCGACGCCAGCGGGGTCGGTGATGCCGAGCTTGGCCGCGGCCCACTGGCCGAATAGCTTGGTCGCGCGCATCTGCACCTTGAAGCGCAGTTCTTCATCCATCTTGAACTTGTTTTCGAAGACCTTCTCGCGGTCGTCCATCGAAGCCGTCATGGCTGCCCTCCTTGCTAAGCGCGGTTGCGCCGTCTAATTTGCTAAGCGCGACTGCGCGGTCTAGCTTATTCATGGTACTTATATACAGTTTTGAGCCAAAATCAATCCGCACCGGAAAAGCCCCATGCCCCAAGCCCCCACCCCCAAACCGCCCAATTTCTGGCATGAAGGCGAGGTTTTCCTCCATGATTTACCGGAAATCGCCAAGGGCATCCGCGCCCTGACCCGCAAGCACCCCGAATTCAAGACGGCTATGAAGTGCATCGGCAAGCTGCCATGGAAGAAACAGCCCGATGGATTCGAGGGGCTGGTCTGCATCATCCTCGGCCAGCAGGTCTCGGTCGCGGCGGCGGCGCATATGGCCGCGCGGCTGAAGGCGGCGGTGAAGAACAAGCTGACCCCGAAAAACTTCCTGAAACTCGCCGACGAGGACTTGCGCGCCATCGGCTTTTCGCGCCAGAAAATGGTGTATTGCCGCGATCTCGCGCAGCGCATCATCGAGAAGAAATTTGACCCGAAGGCGCTGGAGAAGATGAACGAGGAAGAAGCGATGGCGGCGCTCGTCGACCTGAAAGGCATCGGCACCTGGAGCGCGGAGATTTACCTGATGTTCTGTCTTGGCAAAGCGGATATCTGGCCTGCCGGCGATCTCGGCCTGCTCAGCGGGCTCCAGCGGTTCCTCGGCCTCAAGACGCGGCCCGATCCGGTGAAGGGCCGCAAGCTGGGCGACCCCTGGGCGCCCTACCGCACCGCCGCGTCCCTTATTGTCTGGAAGGCGTGAACGGGCTATAAAACCTCATGTCCCAAGAACTCACGCCCCCCCTGTCCGCATCCCGCCCCTCGCGCGAAGAAGCCGAGGCCGCGATTGTCACGCTCATCAAATGGATCGGCGAAGACCCGGCACGCGAGGGCTTGAAGGAAACGCCGCGCCGCGTCGTGAAGGCCTTCGAGGAATATTTCAGCGGCTACAACATCACGCCGGAACAGATCCTCAGCAAATCTTTTTCCGAAGATATGGGCGGCTATAACGAGCCTGTGCTGATCCGCGATATCGAGGTTGAATCCCGCTGCGAGCACCATATGGCGCCTTTCATCGGCCGGGCCCATGTCGCCTATATTCCGGACGGCCGCATCCTCGGCCTCTCCAAAATCGCCCGCGTCGTCGATATGTATGCGCACCGCATGCAGGTGCAGGAACGCCTGACCTCCGAAATCGCGCTTGCGATCGAAAAATACGCCAGGCCCAAAGGCGTCGCCGTCTTCATCGAGGCCGAACATTTCTGCATGAAAGTCCGCGGCGCGCATCAGGGCCATTCGGAAACGGTGACGACGCGGTTTCTGGGCGCCTATAAAACCGACGAAGCCCTGCGCAGCCAGTTCTTTGCGAGCATTCGGAAGTAATCGCCAAATCCCCTCTCCCTCCGGGAGAGGGTTAGGGAGAGGGAGGACAACGTGATTAGTCGTTGCCTTCCTTGCGCGCCGGTTCGTCCGCTCTATTCCCTCTCCCCAACCCTCCCCCAGAGGGGGAGGGGGTGCTCTGTCAGACAGCGCGCGGTTTCGGCTTGTTCTGCACCGCCGGCTGCGTGGTATTCTGGTTCGCCGCCTGCAAAAACGCGTTCACATCCGCCAGCTTCGGGAACTTCTCCGCGAATATCTTCGCATCCGTATTCCCCGTCAGCAGCACATCGACCAGCCGCTCCATATCCTTCGCCTGCACCTGCCCGTCCCAGGCGTTGACGATGATGCCCGCGACGTCGGCCGCGAAATCCATCAGCCGGCCGGTCCCGAACGCCACGTCCATGAACCTGCCGCCGTTATCGACCGCCGCCGCGCGCGAATTGACGAACAGCGCGGCGTCCTGCTTCGGGTTGCCGGTGAAGCCGTAATCGCGTAGCAGCGCATCAAATTGTTCCGCCGCCCTGCCGTCGGGGATCAGCGCCGCTGTCAGCAGCACGGCCATCAGCGGCTGGTCGCAGCCGCTATCGGCGCCGCGCACTTCCATGCGCTTGCCAACGACCGCGCCGGTTTCATCGCGCAGGTTGGCGATCTTGACGTCGTTATAGAGGAACGTTTCGGCCAGCTCGTAATTCGACTGTGTGTTGAGCCCGCGCTCGATCAGTTTTTCGAATGTCAGGCGGTCGTCTTTCGCCGAGGAGATAATGCTGCCGTCTTCGGCATAGGCGAAGTGCATCGGCGCCTTGAATACCGCATCGACCTGGTTGCGGATCAATTCGTCGCCGTTGCTGGCGTTCAGGAAGGCGGGAGACACGCCGCCGGCATCGCCATAGCCGAGATAATATTTCGCGCGCGGAATGTAATCGAGCCGCGTATCTTCGTTCACCACGAAGCCGCTGGAGGAATTGGTCGCAGCCATCAGGAGCGGCGACAGCGCATAGGCGCGGTACATCATGCGGAACATCTGCTCGGGGTCTTCGGGCGAAAAGCTCGTCTGCACGCTCGAGGTCAGCATGGGCAGGCGCAGCGTGTTTTCGTCGAATATCTCCTGCATCGCCTTTAAACTGGCTTGTAGCCGCTCGCGGCTGACCATGTTGCCGAGTGCTTCGTCTTTGGTCGTCGTCGGCAGGATGGAAAAGGGCGAGCGCTGGAAGCCTGCTTCCGCGATCGCGGCGTCGAAAATCGCGACATCGGTCTTCATCTGGCTGATCAGTGTCGCGCTGTCTTTCAGATCGAAGGGCGGCCCGGCATATTCGACGACGCCCGACGGTTCCAGCTGCGCATCGAAGCCTTTGGCTTTCAGCGTCTCCTGCAGCGCCTGCATCTCGTCCGGTTTCGGCAGCTGCGGTTTCACCGCGCCGGTTTTATACAGCGGCATTTCCACCTCGACGCCGATCTTGTTGGCGAAGGATGCCGGCGGCGGGGTATAGAGCGCGAGCGCCTCTTCCCGCGAATTAATCTTGGTCGATTTGTTTTTCTGGACGTCGGTCATAGCGAAAATTCCTTGGCTGGCCCGGCTGCATCAGGGGCGATTGTCTTTCGGTCTCTTGGGATGCGCGGTTTTTAAAACCGCAAAATGACAATGACTGGCTTAGTGCCAGTGATGATGCAGGGCGGCGGAGATGTTCGCGCGGTTTGTCATGACGGTGACTATGCCCGATTCCGTCTTATTCTGTCAATGTAATTTTATAACGCGCTTTGAAATACAAAGAAAAACCCGCCACGGCAGCAAGGACGCCGCGGCGGGTGAAGGTTACACCGTGAAAAATCAGGCCGCGTTTTTGGGCGCGAGGCCGGGCGATTTCAGCAGCAGCTTGACCGTCGTCGCCTGCAGCTCGCGCGTCACATCGACCAGCGTCGGATATTTCGCCACGTTCAGCTTCGCATCCGAATTGCCGGACAGCAGCACTTCGGCGAGCTTCGATACCTCCGCCTGCACGCCGCGGTCCCGCTCATAATGGCTCACGACAAGTCCCGCCACATCCGCCGCGAAATCGCGCAGGCGCCCAGTGCCGAAAGCGACGTCCATGAAGCGCCCGTTATGCTCGACCGCGCTTTTGCGCGCGGCTTTCAGCAAGCCGGCATCGGCGACGGGGTTGCCCGTGAAGCCGTAATCCTTCAGGAGCCGGTCGAATTTCGCCGCGGTCGCGCCATCCGGAATCAGCGCGGCGGTCAGCAGCAATGTCGATGCCGGTTGATGCAGGCCGGAATCCGCCGCGCGGATTTCGACGCGCTTGCCGACGACCTGGCCTTCCGCATCGCGGACATTCGCGATCTTGATGTCGTTATATAGGAACGTCTCCGCCAGCTCGTAGTTCGTCAGCGTGTTCATGCCCATATCAACTAGCTTGCGGAAGGTCAGCACATTGTCCTTCGTCGAGCGCATGAGGCTTCCATCCTCGCAATAGGCGAAGAACATCGGGTTGTCGAACACTTCATGTATATGGTTGCGGATGAACTGCTCGGGGTTCGCGGCCTTCAGGAAAGCGGCCGAAATGCCGCCCGCGGTGCCGTAATCCTCGTAATATTTCGTGCGCAAATGCACATCGTCGCGCCGCACATCATCATTGGCGGCATAGCCGGAAGAACTGTTCATCGCCGCCACGATCAGCGGCGTCAGCGCATAACCGCGATACGCCATGCGGAACAGCTCCGCATCCGATTTCGGGCTGAAGCTCGTCTGCACGCCGGTCGTGAGCAGCGGCACGTTGGAAAGCCCGGGCGGATAAACCTCGTTCAGCACGGCCAGCGCCGCCTCCAGCCTTTCACGGGAAACCTTGTTATCCAGCGCGTCCTGCGGCGTCGTCGTCGGCATGATCGCGAAGGGCGCGCGGGCATAGCCGTGATCGCCGATGACTTTTTCAAACGCCGCGATGTCCTCCCTCGCCTGCGCGACCAGCTTGGCCGCGTCCTCCACCTTCACGGGCGGGCTCGCATATTCCAGCACGCCCGCGGGCTCCAGCTGCGCGTCGTATCCCGCTTCCTTCAGCAGCTTGTGCATCGCGGCCATCGCGGCGGGCGGCGGTATTTCGGGCTTGGCCGCGCCCGGACGGTAGAGCGGCATCTCCACTTCCAGCCCGACCATGCCATGAAAACCGGCGGGCGGCGGCGTATAGAGGCGGCGCGCCTCGGCTTCGGTATGAATGAGGGTATGCTTGTCTTTCTTGACGTCGGTCATGGCGGAATATTCCTGAAGGCCCTCGTCTCGTGAGGGGTAATGCATTTCGGTTGGCTTTGGATTGCGGCGTTCTAGACGCCAGAGAAGAATGATATGGCGGGCTTATCCGCCAAAATAGGCGTAAGCAAAATAGGTCACGGCGATTTGCGACAGCTTCGTCATGGGAAGAAGGATGCCATAAGACTTCGCATTCCGTCAAATAACGCCAGCGGGATTTTGTTGCGATGAATCCCCAAAAGGAGAAATTAAATTATCCGGGTCTGCGGCTGAAACGCGTTAATATCGAAGCTATGTGGCCCGTACTCGCCGAACTTATCGCGAATCTGACCCTCCACTACTTCTCGAAAAAGAAGAGTGGCGAAAACGAAACGCGGCGGCTTGCGACACTCTATCGCGTGTCTCACCGCGAGGTCGCCGAATGGCTGGAGCAGGAGAAAAATTCACGCACCAGCAACGGCATGCCGCAGATCACCTTGGCAGAGTTTGAAATACAGTTACGTACGGCGCTCGCGCAAGATAACCCGAAAGTTCTGGAGATACCGCCTCTCTACGGCGAGCCCCGCCGCTTCACGGCATAAACTGTTCCTTGATCATCCGCTCATCGAGATTCATCTCGGGATCGAACAGCAGCGAGATTTCGACGCTCGTATCCTGCCAGACCTCGACAGTCTCCACATCGCGGATTTCAGTGAAGTCGGCGACGGCGGAGACGGGCCGGTTGCGGGCCTCCATGATGGTGAGCTTCAGCCGCGCGCTTTGCGGCAGCAGCGCGCCCCGCCAGCGGCGCGGGCGAAAGGCGCTGATCGGCGTGAGCGCAAGAATGCCCGCGCCCAGCGGAATGATCGGGCCATGCGCGGAGAGGTTATAGGCGGTCGATCCCGCCGGCGTCGAAAAG
>DASPMW010000162.1:0-4553 GCA_035626855.1 Patescibacteria group bacterium | reverse complement strand
TGCCGCCAGGCTCCGGCGGGGCGGAGAGGTCGGGGAAATAGGGCAGCATTGCGAGGCCGCGACGGATATCCGGATTGCTCCCCGCCTTGGCCTTCTCGGCATCGCGCGCCGCATCGTCCGGCAAGTCGTACCAGCTATAGAGGAATTTCAGCATGCCGGGGCTGACGCCGCTTTCCTCGGTGATTTTCAGGTAGAGGTCACGGGCCGCCTTGTCGTCCAGCGTGCGGAAGTTCTCGACGCCCGTCTTTTCGAGATGCGCTTTCAACGCGTCGAGCGCCTCCACGGACATATGCTGGGTGTCGAGAATGTTTCCCGCGCGCTTGTCGCGCATCCGGTCGAGGATATGCATGCCGTATCCGGCACGGATCATGTCGCCGACGCCTGCGACGTCGGAGAGCGTTTCGCTCTTGATCAGCTGGGAATACAGGAACATCGCCCTGTTGTCCTTGACGAACTCCGGCCAGTCTCCGGTTCGGAGGTACGCGCCGACAGCTTCGTTCGCCGCATGGGTCTGGTTGAAGCGGTTGTTCAGCGTGTGCCACATTTCATGCGTGTTGATCAGCTCCACCTGCTCGGCCACGGTGAGGCCGGGTATCTCGAACAGCAGCGCATGGTCGGAAGTCGGCACAACCACCGCCACGCCGACGCCGCCGTCGTTATGCGCCGATGCCTCCTGCGTATGCGTCAGGTAACCGAGGATCGAGGGGGCGCGGCGCGCGAATTTGGCGGCGATATCTTTGATCTCCCGTCCCGGCATATTTTTCACCTGCTCGGCGGCCAGAAGCTGCCGCAGGATTTCCGGCTCTTTCAGACCGAGACTCATCCCAATATCGAGGTGATAAGGGTCCAGGAAAACGACGCGCCTGTTGCCCTGCGAGCCGCCGAACACTTTTATATATGCATTCGCCCGCGCCTCCGTCGCGGCGAGCTCTGCCGCGTAGGGAGTCTCGCCTATTTTTGCGAGCGCGAGGAAACGTTTCTGTGCTGCCCCGACGAGCGCCTTGTTAACCGCGATGTCCTGCCGGTCCTGCGCGGTCAGCGGCCCCGCCTTGGGTGGATTGAGTGGCTGAAGATGAAAGATATCGACCATGTCAGGTCCGGAGAGCTGCTGCGCGTGCGCAGGAACCACCGCCATCGTGGTGCCAAGCGCCGTCGATAATACGATCTTTCGCCATATATCGCGCAGCCGCGGCGGGTGAGTGAAAAAACCGGTCATCAATAACCATCTGAAATGGCAAACAGAATTCTTCGAGCCTATATTATACTATACATAATTAAGATTTTGTGTATTATGTCGAACGCATGACCAAAAACATATTGAAAAATAACGATTTTTCAATAGGATGCAGCGCAACAAATTAACAGTTACCGATTCAGGGCGGAAAAAATGACCACGAAACTTCGCAACATTGCCATCATTGCCCATGTCGACCATGGCAAAACCACCCTCGTCGACGTGCTGTTGCGCCAGTCCGGCCAGTTCCGCGCGAATGAAAAGGTCGCCGAGCGCGTGATGGACTCAAACGACCTTGAAAAAGAGCGCGGCATCACGATCCTTGCCAAAGTCACCTCGCTGATGTGGAAAGACACCCGCATCAATATCGTCGACACGCCCGGCCACGCGGATTTCGGCGGCGAAGTCGAGCGCATCCTGTCCATGGTCGACGGCGTCGTCATCCTCGTTGACGCAGCGGAAGGCGCGCTGCCCCAGACCAAGTTCGTTTCCGGCAAGGCGCTCAAGATGGGCCTGAAGCCGATCGTCGTCATCAACAAGGTTGACCGCCCCGATGCGCGCATCGACGAAGTGCATGAAGAGGTGTTTGACCTCTTCGCCGCGCTCGATGCGACCGAAGAGCAGCTCGATTTCCCGCTGCTCTACGCCTCCGGCCGCCAGGGCTGGGCTTCCAAGACCAAGGACGGCGAGCAAAAAGACCTCGCGCCGCTGTTCGACCTCATCTGCGAATACGTGCCGGAGCCGAAGGTCGAGGAAAACAAGCCCTTCTCGATGCTCGTCACCCTCATCGAAAGCAACCCGTATCTCGGCCGCGTTGTCACGGGCCGCATCACGTCCGGCAGCGTGAAAACCAACCAGGCGCTGAAATCGCTGGCGATCGACAGCAGCGCGGTTGAGAACTTCCGCGCGACCAAGATCCTCGCCTTCCGCGGCATCGAACGCACGCCGCTCGACGAAGCCCATGCCGGCGACATTATTTCGATCGCAGGCATGACGCAGGCGACGAGCGTCACCAACACCGTCTGCGATCCCGCGGTGACTGAAGCCCTGCCGGCGATTCCGATCGACCCGCCCACGATTTCCATGTCTTTCGCCGTCAACAACGGCCCCTTCGCCGGCACCGAAGGTAGCAAGGTGACATCGCGCATGATCCGCGAGCGCCTGTTCAAGGAAGCGGAAAGCAACGTCGCGATGAAAGTCCTCGACGGCCAGACCTCCGACACCTTCGAAGTGTTCGGCCGCGGCGAATTGCAGATGTCGGTCCTGATCGAAACCATGCGCCGCGAAGGCTTCGAGCTGCTGATCGGCCGCCCGCGTGTGCTGTACAAGACCGACGAAGAAACGGGCGAGAAGCTGGAGCCCTATGAAGAAGTCGTGATCGACGTCGACCAGGAACATTCCGGCACGGTCGTTCAGAAAATGGCGATCCGCAAGGCGGAAATGATGTCGATGGCGCCCTCCGGTGGCGGCAAGGTCAAGATGACCTTTATTGCGCCGACCCGCGGCCTGATCGGCTATCACGGCGAATTCCTCACCGATACACGCGGCACAGGCATCATCAACCGCCTGTTCCACGGCTACGGCCCCTTCAAGGGCAACGTCGAAGGCCGCCGCGTCGGCGTTCTGCTCGCCATGGACACCGGTGAAGCGACCGAATACGACCTCTGGAAGCTCGAGGAGCGCGGCATCATCATGATCATGCCGGGCACCCGCGTTTATGAAGGCATGATCATCGGCGAGCATAACCGCGATAACGATCTCGCGGTTAACATCCTGCGCGGCAAGAAGCTGACCAACGTCCGGGCGTCGGGTTCGGATGACTCGACGAAGCTCATCCCGCCCCGCATCCTGACGCTGGAGCAGGCGATCACCTACATCAATGATGACGAGCTGGTCGAAGTGACGCCGAAGACGGTGCGCCTGCGCAAGGCGATCCTCGACCCCAACATGCGCAAGCGCCTCGAAAAAACCGGCTAAACGGCCAACGCATGGGCAGGGCGCATTTACGCAGTTTGCTGATCGGAGCGTTTTACGCCGGCCTCGTGCTCGTCGCCGACCGTGCGATGCATCTCAGGGGCGGCTTCAACATCGCCCTGCTGGTGTCGATGGCAATCATGGCGCTGGTAATTGTCGTCGGCACCTTCAAGGTCGATCCCAACAGCCGCTTTCACATTCCGCTGAAGCCGTTGACGATCCTGCTGGGGTTTATTGCAGGGGCGGGCCTCCTGTATGCCTTTCTTGGCAATATGCCCGGCCAGCGCAACGCGATGCAGACGCTGGCGGATGCCAAGGCACTCCCCCCCGCGGTGCAGGCGCCGCTGGACGGTTTTGTCGGCTGGTCGGCGCGGCACTCCCTGATCGGGAATGAAGCAACGCCTGCCGCCAAATAACCAGCCTGCGGGCGCGATCGAAAAATAATGGAGATCTTATGCTGACATGAAGAAGCCGGGCGCTGCAGGGCCCGGCTTCCCTCTTGCACGGCCGTGCGATGCGAGATCTTAGTAGATCTCGCGCCCGCCCTGCTCGTTCGGATTGAAGTAATTTGGATCAGGCACGTTGCCGTCGTTCCGGTAGTCGCGCTGGTAATCGCGCGCAAGGCTCTCCAGGTCTTCGATCGTGCGGGAGGAGACGGCGTCGGCCACACCCTGTCCATCCTCCATGTCATCGCCTTTCAGGCCTTCGTCATAAATGTTTTTCTCGCCTTGCAGCGGCAGCCCTGCCAGTTTCCAACCGGCTTTACCCTCGACGAAGTCGGAGACATTCGTATAGCCCATGCTTTCGAGGATCTCCGCCGCCTTAGTCGATGCCGCGCAATCGGCGCTGCTGCAATAGGTCACGATTTTTTGCGATTTGTCCGGAAGGGCACGGGGCGCTTCCTCGGCAATTTTTTCGAGGGGCATCGAAACCGCGCCAGGCAGGTGGCCTTGCGCATATTCGGATTTGGGCAGTGCCTCCAGAATGGCGAGATCTTCGCCAGAATCGATGAGGCGCTTCAGTTCTTGCTGGGTAATGGGTTGCATCACTGTACCTCCTCCGTGGATTTGGATTGTTGTGCAGGAGTCCAACGGGGGGGATGAACGGTGGTTCCAAAAGCAAAAGAAGCCGGGTGTTAGACCCGGCTTCTTGTATCACGTCAGTGAAAAAGGCTTAGCCGCAGGAGCCGCCGCCATTTTTCTCTTTCGAGCCAGTGGAGCAGGAGCCCATGGTCTCGTCCTTTTTCGCTTCGGTGCCGCAAGAGCCGGTCTTGGGCGCGTTGGTCGAACAGGAGCCTTTTTCGTCTTTTTTCATTTCTTCGTTGTTCATGATCGTATTCCTTTTT
>DASPMW010000161.1:0-4633 GCA_035626855.1 Patescibacteria group bacterium | reverse complement strand
CGACGCGGCCCCGAAAGAAGGCCATGTCCGCAGCGACCGCAAGTTCGACAAGCCGCGCGGCGACCGCAAGTTTGGCGACAAGAAGTTCGGCGACCGGCCCGAGCGCAGCTTTGAACGCAAAGAGCGCAGCTTCGGCGACCGTCCGCAGCGTTCCGACCGCAACGAGCGCCCGTTTGACCGCCAGAACGACCGCTTCGAAAGAAGCGACCGCCCGAGCCGCGACGACCGCAGCCACCGCCACGACCGCGCCGCGCGCGATTTCGGCGACGAGGTGATGGGCGCCGGCGCGAGCGATTTCCGCGACCGTCCGGCGCGTGCCGAGCGCAGCGGCGAAGCCCGCAGCTTCGAAGGCGGCGCAGGTCCCGCGCGTTCCCGCGAAGGGCAGGAACGCAAGTTCCTCTCCCGCAACAAGACGCATAACCGCGGCGGCTTCGCCAAACGCGACGCCAAGCGCGGCGGCGACGGCGGCGCGCCCGCTGGCGGCGGCCGTAAATTCGGCGGCGGCGGCGGAAAGTCCTTCGGTGGTAAATCCTTCGGCGGCGGCAAGCGCTCCGGCGGCGCTCGCGGCTAACAAGAGCCATACCTGAACAAGAAAAACCGCCCAAATTGAAACCGCCCATGGCCATCCCCTTCTTTCCGATCTGGAGGGGGATGGGCCGGGGCGGTTTTTCATTTGTCTGTCGATCCTTTCGAACTTGCCTCATCTTCCAGTATGCCGTAAAATTCAACAGTGTCAAATTAATAATTATACATCGTTGAATTAAAGGGGAAATCATGGCGCGCCGCTCGGAGCATCCGGTCGAGGAATTAAGGCGAATCGCAATTAAGGCGGGCAGGGACGAGCTGCATGAAAAAGGCCTGCGCGAATTCAGCGCCCGCGGCGCGGCGGCCCGCATGGGCTACACCGTCGGCACCCTCTACCACCTGTTCGGCGATCTCGACCAGTTTCTCCTCGCGGTCAATGCCGATACGCTCGACCGTTGGCTCCATGACGCCGTGAATGTCCGCCCTGTAAAATTCGACAAGCGCGCGCTGGGATTTTTGAACAGCGTGCTCGTGTTCGGGCGGGAATATAAAAACCTCTGGTCCGCGCTGACCCAGCATGTGCCCGCCGAAATCCCCGACTGGTACCGCGAAAAATGCGCGGCGCTGCCTGACCTGCTCGCTTCCTATCTCGCCGTTCACGGGTATGAAGGCACAGACGCGCGCCGCCGCGCCGCGCTCCTTTGGGCGGGCGTTACCGGGATCACCTCGCTTGCTCTGGCGGGACAGGCGGACAAGCCGGCAAAAATGATCGAGGATCTTTATCAGGCTGTCATGAACGCCTGATCTCACATAAAACTTTTTTGAACCGGTTTTTTGCGGGAACTTATCCCACGGCGGTGCCGTTGTCGCCCGAGCCTTTTAAAGTTACGGTTAAGAGGATAGCGATGAAAATTATTGAAAACCCTGCCGCCGCGCAGGACGAACCGCCCATCCGCATTGATTGCGGCGACATTCTCCACTGGTCGCATATTCTCGGCATCTCGCATGAACGCCTGCGCGAAATCATCGCGGCGGTCGGCTCGACCATCGACGCGGTCTACGCGGAAGTCCGCCGTTTGCAGGTGAATTGATGAACGGAAGCTCCGGCTGCGATCCGCGCGACGTGCCGATTGCGGCGGGCGATCCGGTCGAGATACTCTACTGGTCGCGCGTGTTCCAGGTGAGCGAAGAGGACCTGCGCGGCGCGATCGCCCGCGTCGGGCCATGCGTCAACCTCGTGCGCGAGGAAATCAGGCGCGTGAAGACCGATGCGCAGAACCAGACCACTTAACTTTCGAAAACGAAGTTTCTTGCATCCATAGGCACTCAGTTCGCGTCATAATTCATTTTGTGTCTGCTAATGTGCTAGCCATAGTTACGCATGCCCACTAAGCGGCGCCGGAAAAGCCAACGGCGTACAAATATGGCAATAAATTGAAGCCATATTTGTACGCCTATATGCTATTATTGTGATAGCGCAAACCTATTTTCTGGGGGCCGAGATGTGGGCGTGGGTTAATCGACAAAATGCTTTTTTAGGTTTGCTTTTAGGCTTCTTGGGTTTGGCATTCCCCGTATACCAAGAATATTTTAAGATTCAGACAGAGATCACCCTAACCCATTCCGCAAGCGTGAACGCCTTTGCAATTAACAAAGGCGCTGAAACGCTCAAAATTTCTTTTGATGGTGAACCTGTAGATCCCAACACGACAGCTATTACTTGGGACAGGTTCTCAATTGAAAATTCTGGCAACACACATATTACTCAGAATCTATTTGACCATGACGAAAGTTGGGGTATTGAAGTCACGAACGGAAGTATAATAAATACAACTCCGATCGCGACTGATGACCCTTATTTGCAATCAAAAGTTAGGTCGAGCATTTCCAATGGAAGAATTAATTTCCCAAATTTCATCTTTGAGAAAGGAAAAAAGTTTTCTTTTGAAGTGGTAGTAAAACATTCGCCGCAGAATGAACCTCACTATGCCTTTTTTGGCAAAATCGCCGGAGCAGAATTTAAATACGACGATAGACGCGGAAACGAGGGCAAGGAAGGAACGCTAAGACAGGCATTCGCGGGACCTTTTTCTGTGCAACTTTTCCGGACGGTAATCTACTTCCTCTTAGCGGTGGTGTTGGTTATCTGCGTGGTCTTTGCAACGTTTCTAGTAAACAGCGCACTGCTATTCATCTCCCGTCCCTATAGACGAGGAAAATTTAGAAAACAGGTAACTCGGGTCGATCTTATATACTCTGAGGATTCCTTGAAGGTACTAGAGAAAATTTACGTGGAAGGTGGAGCGGAGCGAATTAAACGCCTTTTATCTCACGTCGACAACAAGGACAGAGTTTTCCTTAAAAAGGGAAAACTTTCTCGCGAGCACGCGGTCCCAGCAGGGGATCTAGAACTGGACGAGGGTGAGATCGTACGGCTAGCAATATCTGAGGGACCTGAGCTTCGTGATGATTTAGAAAAACTGAATAACGTAGGGCTTCTCGTTTCCTCAGAGGAAGACGTTAAGTTTTCTGCAGGAATTCGTGAACTTGTCTTAAAGCTATTGGATAAATCCTAAAGTTCAGCTCCGATGAACCGGGATAGGTATATCGCGAAAGATCTTCTACTGGATGCCGTTGACCGACATATCCTTCGGCCAGCTTAAGGTCCAGCCGAGCTTCACGATCTTCTTTTCCTTCGGCTGCAGCGGGAATTCCCAGTACAGCATATTCTTGATGTTGTCGGAATTGTCCTTGTAGCCGGGCGTCGTCGCCTCGGCCACCAGTTCCGATTTCAGTTTTTCGTTGCGCGGCGCAGGCGTCGTTTCCTTGACCACCACATCGACCGCGTCCTTGTGCAGGTTCTGGATCTCCGTCGCGTAATGGCGCTCCAGCACCGTGTCCCTGGCGATCACGCCAGATTCCTGCCGCTCGTCCTTCAGCACCTTGCGCTTGACCGAAACCTGGTCGTCGATGCCGAAATAGAAATCTGTTTCCTCGTCGGGGCGCAGCAGCCGCGTGCGCGACTGGCCGACGAAGCCGCCGTCGCGGAACAGGTTGACCTGCCCCGCCAGGATCGGGTTTTCGCCCTTCAGTTTCGCCTTGGCGACGAGGAAGGCGTCGCCGGAGAGCTGCGGCTTGATATGAACCTCGAGCTTCGCTGCGACCTCGTAATCGCCGACCATCAGCTTCGTCTCGCTGCCATCGGCGGGCACATTCGCGGGGCCGGGGATTTTGTACTCCGTCGTAAATCCCGTGCCTTGGGTCTGCGCGGTATTGAACGTCGCTGCCACTTCCTGCGGCGGGGGCGGCGGCTCACCGGCGGCCATCGGTGCGGCCGCGTCCATTTCCATCATGCCTTTCGATGAAACAATGTTTTGCGACATGTCGCGGAAGGTTGTGACCCCGCCGCCGCGACCGCCATAACTGTTCTGGTCATACGCATCCACCCACATCGGCTGCAGGTCGGGCAGGCTTGCGCCGCGCTGCGGCTGGGCGGTGGAGAGTGACAGGGAAATATTCGACCAGTCCTCGCCCGTGCGCTGCATGACCGCGCCGTATTGCGTGAGCGTGAGCTTTCCTTTTCCTTCCGTCGAGAGGCGCGCATCGTAGATCGGCGCCCAGGTCGCATCCGGCACCTGATAGCTGAGCTCGACGGTCAGCTGGGTCGCGGCTTCCGCTTCAACCGGGATGGAGACAGCATAGGTGCTGCGCCCGCCGGTGCGCAGGGTGGCGATTTCATTCTGGATGCGGTCATATTCGCGCGACAGCTGGCGGTTGCGGATATCAAGCTCGAGCGCCGCCTTGTTGATTTCCGCGATATTGTTGCGGATCGTGGTTGCCGCGCCGGTCCATTCCTCCGGCTTCAGGTTGATCTGCGCGATCTCCTCGCCCGAGCGCAGTTGCGCCTGCGCCGCCAGCTGCGTGATGAAGTTCTTTTGGGCATCCAGCGCCGCGCGCTCCGCGTTCAGCGCGGTCATCTGGTCCTGCACACTCTCCGCCCGGCCATTCAGGTCTTTTTCGCGCTCCGAGGTCAGCTCGGCCGACATGACTTGGCGGTGGCTGACCGCGCCGAATTTCACGGCCGCGCGGGCCTTGCCTTCCGCGCGCA
>DASPMW010000160.1:0-21927 GCA_035626855.1 Patescibacteria group bacterium | reverse complement strand
AAATTGCGCCATTGCCGATCATGCCGCCAGCTTTCGTCCTGCCGCCGGTTGTCCAGTCCATCCTGGACCGTGCGCGGCAGTTCGCGGAAGAGGGCGGGGACGACGATTTGCGGTAATGCGCGCAAGTTAGTTGTTGCCATTCTTGCCATATTCCGCTTAAATATCAGTGATTTAGGGAGAGCAGCCCAGCGTGCCTAAAATTCGCGAAGTAGATGTATTGGTAATCGGCGGCGGCGTGAACGGCTGCGGCATTGCGCGCGACCTTGCCGGGCGCGGGCTTTCCGTCGTTCTGTGCGAGAAGGACGACCTCGCCTCCGCCACGTCATCGGCGTCGACCAAGCTTATCCATGGCGGGCTGCGCTACCTGGAGCAGTATGAATTTTCGCTCGTGCGCCACGCGCTGCATGAGCGCGAAGTGCTGCTGAAGGCGGCGCCGCATATTATCTGGCCGCTGACCTTCGTTTTGCCGCACCACCGCAAACTGCGCCCTTGGTGGATGATCCGCGCGGGGCTGTTTTTGTATGATCATCTGGGCGGGCGGAAAATCCTGTCGCGCTCGCACAGCCATTACCTGCCGGGCACGATGTACGGCGCGCCGCTGCGCCCCGAATTCCGCCGGGGTTTTTCCTATGCCGATTGCTGGGTCGAGGATACGCGGCTCGTGATTTTGAGCGCTCGTGACGCCTTTGAAAAAGGCGCGGAAGTTTTCACACGTACCGAATGCATCTCGCTCGGAAAGCATCCCAAGCAGGAAATCTGGAAGGCCGTGCTGCAGAACGTCAACACCGAAGAGAAGTTCACCGTCCATGCGCGCATGATCGTCAATGCCTCCGGCCCCTGGGTCGCGAAGACGCTCGGCATGGTCGGCGACCACATTGGCAAGTACAAGGTGCGCTGGGTCAAGGGCAGCCATATCATCGTGCCGAAGCTGTTCCAGGGCGATCACGCCTATATCCTGCAAAACGAGGACAAGCGCATCGTTTTCGCGATCCCCTATGAAAAGAAATACACGCTGGTCGGCACGACCGACGTCGAATACACCGGCGATATCGAGGAAGTGCGGATTACGATGGAAGAGGTGGAATACCTCTGCGCGGCCGTCAACCGCTTCTTCCGCCACCCGCTGAGACCCGAGCAGGTCGAATGGACTTATAGCGGCGTCCGCCCGCTCGCCGATGACGGCGACAGCGACCCGTCCGACGTCACGCGCGATTATATCCTCGATGCCGAAACGCATGAGGGACTGCCGATCCTCTCCGTCTATGGCGGCAAGATCACGACCTTCCGCAAGCTAGGCGAGCAGGCGGGCGACATCGTCGTGCAGCAGCTGGGCCGCGGCGACAAGGCCTGGACCGAAACCGCGCCGCTCCCGGGTGGAGAGGGCGGGCTTGCAGGGCACGAAGCTCTCGCCAAGGACGTGCGCCGCGTATACCCGTGGCTGCCCGAAAACCTTGCGCGCCGTTTGCTGCGTGCCTATGGCACGCGCAGCCATGAAATCCTTAAAGGCGCAAAGCGCCTGAGCGATCTTGGCCGCCATATGGGCGAAAGCATTTACGAGGCGGAGATCCGCTATCTCGTCACGCATGAATGGGCGCAGACACTGGAAGACATCCTCTGGCGCCGCTCGAAACTCGGCCTGCACACCAATGGCGGCACGCAAAAAATGATCACCGATTTGCTTGCCGAACTCGTCGGCGAGCAGGAGGCCGCATAATGTCCAAATTCATCCTCGCCATCGATCAGGGGACGACGAGCACGCGGGCGATACTGTTCGATGAAAACGGGCATATCACCGGCATCAGCCAGAAAGAGCTGCAGCTTTACTACCCCGACAATGGCTGGGTCGAGCAGAACCCCGAGGATATCTGGGCGGATACGCAATATGTCTGCCAGGGCGTCATGCAGCAGCACAGTATCCACCCGTCCAACGTGCTTGGCATCGGCATCACCAACCAACGTGAAACGACAATCGTATGGGACCGCAAGACGGGCGAACCGGTTTACAACGCCATCGTCTGGCAGGACCGCCGGACGCATGTCATGTGCGAAAATCTGCGCCGCGCGGGTCATGAGGATATTTTTGCGCGCAAGACGGGCTTGCTACTCGATCCCTATTTTTCCGGCACAAAAATCCGCTGGATTCTCGATAACGTCGAAGGGGCCGCTGCGCGGGCAAAAAAGGGCGAGCTTGCCTTCGGCACCATCGACTGCTTCCTGCTGTGGCGGCTGACCGGAGGCAAGGTCCATGCCACGGATATCACCAACGCGTCGCGCACGCTGCTCTATAACATCGTCGAACAGAAATGGGACGAGGAACTGCTGAAGATCCTCGGCATTCCCGCCTCGATGCTGCCGGAAGTAAAGGACAATAGCGGCGATTTCGGCGAGGTATCGGCGGATTTTCTCGGCGCGCCGACGCGCGTCACCGGCATGGCTGGCGATCAGCAGGCCGCCTTGGTGGGGCAGGCCTGTTTCAAGCCTGGGATGGTCAAGAGCACCTACGGCACCGGCTGCTTTGCACTCATGAATATCGGCGCAGAATTCAAGCGATCCAACAACAAAATGCTGACGACAGTCGCTTACCGGCTGAAGGGCGAGATCAGCTACGCCGTCGAGGGCTCGATCTTCGTGGCCGGCGCGGCCGTGCAGTGGCTGCGCGACGGGCTTGGCATTATCAAGTCGTCTTCGGAAACGGAGAAGATGGCGCTGTCGGTCGAGGATAACGGCGGCGTTTACCTCGTGCCTGCCTTTACCGGCCTTGGCGCGCCCTACTGGAACCCGCATGCCCGCGCCTCGATCAGCGGCCTCACGCGCGGGGCGAAACCGGCGCATATCGTGCGCGCGGCTTTGGAGGCGCAGGCCTACCAGACAGAGGACCTGATGCGCGCGATGGCGGAGGATGCCGGATATCCGATGACGGAAATCCGCGTGGATGGCGGCATGGTGAAAAACTCGCTCGTCTGCCAGCTGATTGCCGATATCACCTCGACACCCGTCTTGCGCCCCACCTGCATCGAGACGACGGCGCTGGGCGCCGCGTATCTTGCGGGGCTGCATGTTGGCCTGTTTTCATCGACCGAGGCTATCGCCGAAGCCTGGGAGTGCGAACAGCGGTTTTCACCGAAGATGGCGTCTGCAGATCGCGAACGGCTCTATGCCGGATGGCAGCAGGCCGTAAAGCAGGTGCTGGCGTGAGGGGCATCACGAAAACCAGGCTTGCCGCGTCTCTTCTTCTCGTGCCGCATCTTTTCCTGACGGCGCTGGCATTGGTGCTGCTCGTTCATGAAATCGGCGTGCTCGATATCCGCGGCGACCGCAAGTTTGCAATATTTTATGCGACGCTTGGCGCGGTCGGCGGCGCGCTTACTTGCGTCGCGCTATGGCGGCCCGGCAAGTTCAGCTCGCTCGGGATGCTGTCGCGCGTGCGCATCGCGGCGGCGGTCTGGAACCTTTTGAACGCGGCCTGGTACAGCTATATCATCCTGCGGGTAGATCGGATCGACCGGATCCAGCTGGGCGAGATGGCCCTCGCCTACGTCACGCTCTGCGCGCTGTTGATCTTCGCGGTCGAGGACAAAAAGTAATTATTTGCCGTTGCGCAGGGTCGGCGCATAGGCGCTGCGCGTCTCCACTTTCTTATCTTCGGGGCCACTATAGCCCTTGAACTGTCCGGGCATATAGTCGCTTTCGACAATCTTGCGCAGCGAGGTGGGCTTGCCGCCATCGTCGATATTCTTTTGTTCTTCCTTGCGCGCGGCCGTGAAGATCTCGTCGATCCGGCCCTGATAGTCGGCGTTGGACAGTGCGCCCCATACGTCTTCGCCCTTCGCGATGCCTTGCAGGAAGTTGGCGACGAACTGGTCGGGCGCGGATTTGTATTCTTTCATAATGCCGTTCCGCAGGTCAACATACCTGTGCGCGTTATCCTCGATGCCTGTCGGGTCCAGCGCGGTGTGGAAGGTGTCGATGCCCCATTTGCCCTTTTCGTCGCGCTCGATCGAGATGCGCGCGAGCATGCCGAAGGTGCCATCCGCGTCCGGTTTACGGCTGACGATGGCAAATGTCGCGCGGTCAGGGGTCGCGTCGGTCATGATGCGGATGTTTTTTTCCGGCGCCTGCACGTCTTCGCCGTAGCGGTCCTGTGTAACGGGACGATGCTCGTGAAGGTCGCGCACGATTCCGGCGAGCTTGTAGCCGCTTAAGGATTTTTCCTGCATCAGGGTGTAAATGGGGTTGCCGTCCATTTCCGGCAACGGATCCTGGCCCTTTAACTGTTCGACAAGACCATCGACAAATTTCATCTGCATGAAAACTCACCCTTTAATGCCATACCGGAATTATAGCCAGCATATGTAAAGAAATCATTACGGCGTTAAGTCGCCAGGCGAAATGAATTCGGGGGCCTCTTGCGAGGCCCCCGGATCTTCACACACACACTTGAATTCTTTGCCGTTTGTCCTGGCTTGCGTTGACCCGCATTTCCCTGATCTGGCTTCACCCTAGCAGGCAACCGGTAAAGGTATCGTTAACGCCCGTTAAAATTACGCATGGCCGCGGCCGGCGTCGGCTTCGGCAGCCAGCCGGTCGCTGGCGGCCTCCAGCACAGCCTCCAGCTGCGCCATCATTTGCAGCGGCGGCGTTCCTGCTGGAATGGGCGGCAAAAATTCGAATACCACCGTGCCGCTCTTCTTGAAGAACGCGTTGCGGCCCCAGAACACCCCTGAATTAAGCGCCATCGGCACCACGGGGACATTGAGGTCCTTGTAAATCTTGGCAAGGCCGGCCTTGTAGGGGAAGGGCGCGCCCGGCTTGACGCGCGTGCCTTGCGGGAAGATGGCGACGGAGCGGCCGCTGTCGATCGCGGCCTTGCAGCCCCGGCTCATCGCGCGCAGCGCTTCCATGCCGTCGCCGCGGTTGATTGCCACCTGACCCATGCGCCGGGGGTAAAGGCCCCAGAGCGGCAGCATCGTCAGTTCCTTTTTCAGGATGATGACGGGGTAGCGGAACTTCTCCTGGAATGGCAGTTTCAGCGTCTCATAAGCGGACTGGTGTTTTGCGGCAATAATGCAGGGCGTATCCTGCGGCAGGTTCTCGAGGCCGCGCAGCTCCAGCTTCAGCCCGAGCACGTATTTTTCGATCAGCGCGATATAGCCGCCATAAAACCGTGAAATCACCGCGGTGCATTTTGCCGGTGGCAGGAACAGCGCCCAGAGCAGGGCGACGCTCCAGAACAGCGAACCAAAGATATAAAGGAAGTTGAACAGGATGGATCGAAGCGCGTTCATGCGTTCCCCGCCGATGCAAACGGCCGCCAGACAAGCGCGGCGATAAATTTCATGTATTCCCGCAGGATCAACCCGCGCGTCGCGCCTTCGCGCCACCAGTTATGCATGTCGAGCCCTTCCGGCTGGACGGCGTAGGGGATGGGGGATAATCCGTCGCCAAATGCGCTGAAATCCATTAATGCGCGTTTCAGGTGGTAGTTGGCGGTGACAAGGTAAAAGCTCTTGAAGTTTTCGCGGCGCAGCCAGGCGGTCGCCTCCCGCGCATTGCCGATCGTATCGTCAGCCTCGAAGCCGAGCTCGACGCAGCAGTCGAGGTTGGAGGCGGTCTTTTTTGATCGCTCGAGCAGCTCGCGCACCTCGACCCCGCGATAGACCCCCGAGATGAAAAGTTTCTTGCCGAAACCTTTCTCGAGCAGTTCGAAGCCGGCATCCAGCCGCTTGGTGCCGCCGGTGAGGACGACAATCGCATCTACCTTCGGCATTTCGGCGGGAGGGCCCTCGGCCAGATCGCGGGTAAACGCGTAAAGCCCGCCCAGCCACGCGGCGAACAGGAGCAGGAATGCAAGCGGCACCCTTGCAGTTTTGGGATGGATGGTCATGGCAGATTACGGCAGCCTTGCAAGCTCGCGCATGACGGTGCGCTGCGCCGTGAAATGCGCGAGGAGCGAGCCAAAGACGACGGGGGCGGCCGCGATCAGCGCCCATTCTAGCGGCATCAGCCGGATATGCGGGAACACCGCCGTGTCGATGGTATGCGTCATATAGCTCACGCCGAGGATGGCGAGGATCATTGTAACCACGCCGCCGATGGCGCCCTTGAGCGCCCCTTTCAGCGTATGGTGACGGAACTGGCGGGCGATATATTCGTCGCTCGCCCCGACCAGGTGCAGGGTTTCGATTTCGGCCGCGTGGATGGCGAGCTTGGAGCGCACGATGCCGGCGATCGAGCCTGCCGCCAGCAGTACGATGACGGTCGTCAGAAGGAGGACAACGAAGCGCGCGGTCGCGACCAGCGTTTGCACATCGTCAAGCGTATCGGCGTGGTTGTCGACAGCAGCCTCGGGCGCAAGCTTGGCGATCTCGGCGGTGAGCGGCGCGGCATCGGCGCCCGGCTTCAGCGTGATGTCGAGGATGGAGGGCAGTGGCAGGCCCTCCGGCGGCTTGTCGCCCAGCCAGGGGCGCAGCAGGGCAAAAATCTCCGCGCGCTCCAGCACGCGGGCCTTATCGACCGCCGGATGCGTCTGCGCGACCGCGAGGATCTTGCTGACCGTCTCGTCCGCCGCGACCTTCGCCTGACCGCCGATCGTGGGCTTTACCTCGACCGTGAGCGAACCGGACAGCCCGCCGATCCAGTTTTGCGTGATCGTGTTGAGGCCGAGATTGATCGCAAGCGCGAGGGTCGCGAAGAACACCATGAGCCCCGTGGACCAGGAGACAAGATGCGCCCCTGCGCCCTGGTCGAGGCCGATATCATATTGGTATTTGGCGGTCGGGATCGTCTTCGACATAGCAATGCCTCTTGTTGTCTTTATGCCGCGCGGGATTTCTTGCGCGGACCGTCGGTCAGCGTGCCCTGGTCGAGGCGCATGACGGGATGGCGATGGCGGCCGATCAGTTCTTCGTCATGCGTTGCGATCAGTACGGTCGTGCCGTGGCGGTTGAGCTCTTCAAACAGGTGCAGGATGCGCGTGCCGATGGCAGGATCGACGTTGCCGGTCGGCTCGTCCGCGACGAGGATTTTGGGACGGTTGATGATCGCGCGGGCGATCGCGATGCGCTGCTGCTCGCCGCCCGACAGCGTTTCGGGGCGGGACTGCAGCTTGTCGCCGAGGCCGACCCAGTCGAGCAGTTCCGTTACGTTACGCGTGATGTCGGCATCCGCCGCGCCGGAGGTGCGCATGGGCAGCGCGACGTTGTCGAAGGCGGAGAGATGCGGCAGCAGGCGGAAGTCCTGGAAAACGATGCCGATCTGGCGGCGGAGCATCGGCAGCTCCTTGCGCGGCAGGGTGGAGAGGTCCTTGCCCAGCATGTTGATGATGCCGCGCGTCGGGCGCTGGCCGAGATAAAGCAGCTTGAGAAGGGATGTCTTGCCCGCGCCGGAGGGGCCTGTGAGGAAGTGGAAAGACCCGGGCGTCAGTTCGAAAGACAGGTCATGCAGCACCTCCGGCCCGGTGCTGTAGCGCAGCCCTACATTGGAAAATTTGACGATCGACATGCCGTGGCTCCGTCCCCCCGATGATATGTCAATAATATCATGGGCTTCGCATAAGTATAGGCTCAAAAATTAATAATTGATATGCTATCCTCAAACAAGGTCTTATGCCACCTATATTTAGGCATATGTGATTGAAAAAAGGGGGTTTCGCGGGCGATGCAGGTCACTTGCGAAAATTGCGGCACGGCCTACAAAGTCGAGGAGCGCCTGCTGGGCGCGAAGGGCCGCACCGTGCGCTGCACGCAGTGCCACAATATGTGGCATGCCGAGCCGCCGCCGCGCGAGGAAGAGCCCGCGCCGCCCCCCGTCGAAATAGACCTCGACTGGACGAAGGCGCCGCAGGTTGAAGCGCCGACCGAAAGCGAATTCCACGCGCTGGTAAAGGCGGATATCGTTGGCGCGGGCGACATGCCCGTTCCGACTGATCCGCTGCCGGCCGATTTTGAAATTCCCGTGATGACCTATCGCCCGCTCGGCATGGGGGCGGGTCAGTTCGGGGCTTTCGTTTTCCTGGCGCTCCTGTTTACCGCGCTTCTGGGCCTGTTCATTTTCAAGGCACCGGTCACCACGCACTTCCCGTCGATGGCTTATTTCTACGGCAAGCTCGGCTTCAGCGTGAAAGCACCCGGGGAGGGATTCCAGCTCTCTGAAATGGTCGTGGAAAACCGCGTGGATGGCATCAAGCGCAGCCTTTCGGTGCAGGCGAAGCTTGCCAATACAACGGCGCACGAGGTTGAAACGCCGGTCCTCAATATCCGGCTGCTCGGCAACTATGGCAGCGCGCTCAAGACCTGGCAGTACACGCCGGAAAAGCAAGAAGCACTGGCGGCAGGAGAAACCATTCCGCTCGAGATGACGTTTAATGATGCGCCGGAAGACGGCAAGAGCGTGGAAGTCACCATTTCAGAGGAATAGGATTTTAAACATGGCAACCGAGACGGATGATACGAAGTGGGTACTGGTCGCCGATGACGAGCCCTCCGTGCGCCAGTTCGTGGAACGCGCGCTGAACTATGCCGGTTACGCGGTGACGGTCGTGCCGGACGGCAATGCCGCGCTAGATGCGCTCGGCAAGCGCTCCTATGACCTGCTGCTGACCGATATCGTGATGCCTGACCTCGACGGTATCGCGCTGTCCCTCAAGGTCGCGAAGGATTATCCCCAGACCAAGATCCTCATGATGTCGGGTTACGCGAACCAGCGGCAGCGGGCGCATAACCTCGATTTCCTCGCCCATGAAGTCATCTCCAAGCCCTTCACGCTTGAGGAAATCACCAAGCGCATCTCGAACGCGCTCGCCGCATGAAATGTGATTGCCCCCACCGGACGTGGCGCATCGCCATCCTTTTCGCGGTCGCCGCCATCTCTGTCATCGGCACCTTCCTGCTGCCGCCGATCGCGCAGGACCTCGCCTATCACGATTTTGCCGACAAGCGCGGCTGGCTGGGCATCCCGAATTTCGGCGATGTCATGGGAAATATCCCGTTCGCCATCGTCGGGCTTTGGGGGCTCGCCGTTGCCGCCCAGCTCCGCAAGCAAATGCCGCCCTCCGATTTCCGGCTGTGGCTTGTGTTCTTTGCGGGGGTGTTCCTCGTCGCCTTCGGCTCCGGCTACTACCATATCGCGCCTGACAACCATACGCTTGTCTGGGATCGCCTGCCGATGACGATTGCTTTCATGTCGCTGTTTTCCATCGTGATCCGCGAGCGCGTCAACGAGCGCTGGGGCAACCGGCTGTTTCCGCTGTTCATTGCCGCGGGACTGTTCAGCGTCTGGTACTGGGATCATACAGAGGCGCTGGGGCAGGGCGACCTGCGTCCTTACGCTCTTGTGCAATTTTTCCCGATTGTTGCGATCCTGCTGATGATCAGCCTGTTTCCGGCACGCAACCCGAAGGCAACCCGTTACCTGTTCCTGACCCTTGGCTGGTATATCGTGGCCAAACTGCTGGAGCATTTCGACCCGCAGGTTTTTGCGATGACCGGCGGGACGATCAGCGGGCATACCATCAAGCATGTCGCGGCAGCCGTGGGCGTCGCTTGCATGATCCCCTATATGCGCGAGAGCGCGGGAAATCGCAGCGCTTAAGCGCTTATTCAAACTGGTTGAGCAGCCGGTCGATATATTCGCGCTCCTGTTTCGGGCGCGTATAGTCGTTGGAGCGCGTGCGCAACTCCTCGATGATCTGCTGCACGCGACGGCGCTCGCGCTCTTCCGGGATCTGGACAAAATCATCGCCGGAGCCGGGGCCGTCCTGCTTGCCGTATTGGCGGCGGCCGAGCGGATCGAAGCCCTGGCCATATCCCGGGCCGTCCTGCGGCATGCCGAAATTCATCATCGTCTGCTGCAGCTGTTCCGCCAGCTGCTTGGTGGCGTTGTCCATCGCGCCTTCGAGTTCCTTCAGCGCCTCGCGCTGGTGGGGAAGGGATCCCGATGAGTCACCTTCTTTCAGCTCCTTCACCGCGCCTTTCATATACTGGTCAGCCTTGCCGAAATTTTCGGGGACCTCGGGCAAGCCTTCGCCGATCTTGCGCATGATCTCGCCGAGCTTGCCACGTAGCGTTCCCTGCTCCTGCGCGCCCTCGCGCGCGTTGCGCACCGGCGGGCCCGCGTCCTTCCCCTGCTTGGGCTGCGCCTGTTCGCTTTGCGCCTGCTCTCCCTGGGATGGCTGTTGCTGTTGTTGATCGCCGCCCTCGGCTTGTTGGGGAAGCGGCTGACCCTCCTTGCCGGCCTGGGGCACGGGGATGATCTTTTCCTGTCCGCCGCCCCCTTGCGCGTTATTTTTGGGCGCGTTGGGATCGCTGGCGGGGGACGGTTGGGGCAGTTGGCCCTTATCCGATCCGTTGCCTGAACCCTGCTGCTGGCCCTGTGCCTGCCCTTGCTGCCCTTGGGACGTGCCCTGCTGGCCGGGCTGGCTTCCCTGGCCCTGCTGCTGTGCCGGTTGCTGCCCCGGCTGCTCGCCTTGCCGGCCCTGTTGTTGGCCTTGCTGCGCGGCTTCTTGGCCTTGGCTGCCCTGCCCTTTGCCTTGGTCACCTTGCTGCTGCTGTTGCTGCTGGCCGGATTTATCCCCTTGTTGCTGTTTGTCCTGCTGCTGATCGCCTGTCTTGTCGCCCTGCTGCTGCTTGTCCTGTTGCTGCTGGCCCTGCTCGTTTTTGGGCTGCTGCTGCGCGTCGGTTTTCTGCTCGTTTGGCGCTGGCTGTTCTTCGGGATTTTTCTGTTCCGGTTTCTGGGGCGAGAGTTTCTGTGTCTTGTCGATCAGCTGCTGCTGGCGTTCGATAAGTTTTTGCAGCTCCTCCAGTCCCTGAAGTGCGTTCTTCTGCCCTTGCTGCATGCGGTCCATATTCTTCGGATCCATGCGGTCGACGTTGTTCTTCAGGTACTCGGCCATTTTCTGCATCTGCTCGGCCTCGGAGCCGGATTGGAGGTCCTGCATCTGCTGCATCAGTTTTTGCATATCGACCTGCTTCATGATGCGGTCGGCGAGCTCCTGCGAGATATTAGGCCGCGTCTGACCTTCCATCATGCGCTGCTTCATGTCCTGTGCCAGGTTCTGCGTGTATTCCTGCATCTTGCGCTGGACTTCGTTCACGAGATCCTGGATCTCTTCCTTGGTCGCATTCTTGTCCTTCAGCTTTTCCGACAGTTTCTGGAGGGCGTCGCTGAGCTCACGCTGCGCGAGCGCAAGCCCGCCATCCTCGACGCGGATGGCAAGGTCCCAAAGCAAAGGCACAAGCGAAGTCGCCGCCTCCGCGCTGCCGTCATACATGAGGCGCTTATAGGCCACGGTCAGGCCAAGGAAGACTTTCTTATCGTATTTGTAACCTTCGAGATTAGAAGCGATCTCGAGCAGCGCCTGGGTCGACAGGGTGCGCGTCAACGCGTTGTTGTACCAGATCAGCTTGCGGCGCTCGACGATGATCCTTTTCGCCGTCGGGTTAGTGAACTGCCGCTCGGGCAACAGGACTTTTTGGGGCTCGCTCGAGCCCGTTTGCTCCGCGTCGTCCTCCGCGTTCAGCGTCAGCATCACTTTCGAACCCGCCCAGGGATGGGAGGTCATGTCGGAAACATAGGTTTTTTCGTCGCTGCCGCTGTCGGGCGCGGGAAGGTCAAAATTTAACGTCTTGGTGCCGAATGTTTTCATCAGTTCGGGCGTCGGCGAAATCGTGCCCCAGACCTGCTTGATGCGGTAATCGTCTTTGGCGGTGTAGGTCAGCTTCAGTTGCTGGCGCTTGGTTGCTTCCGATTGCAGCAGCACGATGCCGGGCGCGCGGTCCTTGATGACCGTGATCGGCCATTCGCCGAGGGAGCGCACCCACCATTTTTTCAGCTTCAGGACTGCGCTCGTTTTCAGGGGCATTTCCAGCGTGAAGCTTTTTGGCGCGGCTTGCGTGAATTCCGGCTTCTCGGTGCCGTAGGTGAGCGCGGGCGCGGAATCAAAGCCGCCGACGCGAACCTTGAGGATGCTGTTTTCCGGTACCTGCACGCCGCCGTTGATTGCCTTTGCGCCGAGCTGGTTCGTTGCGAGGAAGATCGGATTTTCCTGCGTGTAATCGGGCGGAGTGATCCAGACATCGAGCGCGGCTGCGTTCAGGTGGAGATACGATTTGACGTCTGGATTTAGCGCCTGCTGAAGCCGGAACAGCGTGTCGCGCTGGCCGATCGCGAGCCCGACGATCAATAGCAGCAGGGCGGCATGACGCAGCGAGTAACGGTCGCGCACCGCGGGACGCGGGCGATGGATCCTGGTGCGGGCCCAGATGCTGCGCAGACGGGACTGGTATTTCTGCCAGAGGAGGGCGGTTTCCTTGGGCGTGCCGGTGACGGGCTTGTCCAGCAGCGCCTCTAGCGGGCGGTGGGCAAGGCCGCTCTCGCGCTCGACCGCGCGGCGCACTTCGCGCATCGTCGGCCGCCGGAAGGGCGCGCCGAGCCGCAACAGCGCGACAGCGAACAGGATTGCGAACAGCGCCAGCAACGCGAGGTGGACGTTGTTGCCGAAGGCAGTGAAGAAGCGCATCGCGGCAAAGCCGATAAAGGCAAAGACGACCGACACAGCCGGCCAGAACGATGCCCAAAACCGCTCCGCAAACAGCGACAGCCAGCTGAAAAACAGCACCAGCCTATAGCGCAGCAGGTTCATGCCAGCCACCCCGGCACGAGGTCGTTTTTAACGAGGTCCTCCGCCGTCTGCGGCTTGCGCGCGAGGCCGAATTTTTTGCCCTGCACGATCGCTTCGCCCGCAAGCGGGCGGGTGTTGTAATTGGACGACATGACCGCGCCATAGGCGCCGGCGGTCATGATGGCGACGAGGTCCCCCGTGTTCACCTGCGGCAGCGTCTCGTCGATATGAAAGGTATCTCCCGTCTCGCATACCGGGCCGACGATGTCATAGAGAGTCGGCCTGCCGCCTTTTTTCAGGGGCTTCACCGCGTGATAGGCGTCGTAGAGGGAAGGCCGCATGAGGTCGTTCATCGCGGCGTCGAGGATGAGAAATTTTTTGTCATGTCCCTGCTTGATGCTGACGACGCGGCTGAGCAGCACACCGGCGTCGCCGACGATAAAGCGGCCCGGCTCGACCACGATATGCACGTTAAGCGGCAGGATCACATCGCGCACCATCAGCGCGTAGAGGTAAAGATCGATCGGCGTTTCGTCGCGATAGGTAATGCCAATGCCGCCGCCGAGGTCGACGCGGCGGATATCGTTGCCCTGTTTGCGCAGGGCGATGACCAGTTCCGCCACCCGTTCATAGGCGCGCTTGTAGGGAGCGAGGGAGGTCAGCTGCGAGCCGATATGCACGGCCACGCCGATTGCGCGGATGTTGGGCAATTTCAGCGCGCGCTTGTATAGCGGGGGCGCAAGGTCGATATCGATGCCAAACTTGTTTTCCTTTTTCCCCGTGGTGATCTTGGCATGGGTTTTGGCGTCCACGTTCGGATTGACGCGGATGGATACATCGGCGGTCTTTTTCAGTTTTTTCGCGATGCGCGAAATTGCTTCGAGCTCGGGCTCTGACTCGACGTTGATCTGCATGATGCCGGTACGGATCGCGAAGGCGAGCTCCGCATCGCTTTTGCCGACGCCGGAATAAACGATTTTCTTCGGCGATATCCCGGCCGCAAGCGCGCGCTTCAACTCACCTCCGGAGACGATATCGGCGCCTGCGCCTTTCGACTGAAGGAGCTTCAGCACAGCAAGGTTGCTGTTCGCCTTGGCGGCGTAGCAGATCGTGAAATCATCGGTAACGCTCTTCAGCGCGCGGCGATAGGCGTCATAATTCTCCGCGATCTGCCCCGCGCTGTAGCAATAGAGCGGCGTGCCGAATTTTTCGGCGACCGCCGTCAGGTCCACATCCTCCATGAACAGGCGGGAATTTTTATAGGCGATGGTCGTGGTCATGGGCGGGTGAATCTCTCGGGCGCGGGGTCGGTGGAAGGATCTGGATAGGTGCGCGGGAAGTTGTCCTTGCCGCCCTCAAGGCTTTCGGGCGGATCGACAGCGTTCGGCTTAACGCCGCAGCCGGACAGCAAAAATGCCAGCAACGGCAGGATCAGCAGCGCATTTCTCATCTTTCACCCTCTATCTTATTATTATATCGTGTTTTTTGTTATTTTGGAGTTAAAGAAACGTGCGGGTAAAGCCCCAAATCATCTATCTCTGGGCCGTGACGCTGGCAGCGCTGCTGTCTTATGGTATCGTGACGATGATTCTCGCGAAACCCTTTGGTAATAAGGAAAATGTTTCGCGGGTTATTGAGAACAAGACGCTGCCGCCGGTGACCTTTTACGACCGAGCGGGGAAAGAACTGGGCCTTGAGCGCTTCCGCGGCAAGGCAGTGCTCGTCAATCTCTGGGCAACCTGGTGCACGCCCTGCGTCGCGGAGCTGCCGGCGCTCGGTCGCGTTAGCAAACAGCTTGGTGGAAAGCTGGAGGTGGTCGCGATCAACCTCGACCGAAAAGCCGACCCGCAACAGATTACCGCCTTTTTGGCCAAGCACGAGGCGGCTGGGCTTTCGCTCTATCTCGACCGCGATCGCGAAATCCCGGCGGCGTGGTCGCAATTGTATCAGGGTCTGCCGACAAGCTTTCTCCTCGATCCCGTGGGGAATATCGTTGAAACATTTAACGGCCCCTTTGAATGGGATAAGCCCGAAATTCTGGCAAGGCTTGAAGCCGCCACAAAATGAAAGCATCCCGTGCTGCCGGTACACGCGGCGGCACGGGATGCCTCTTGCGAATTCCCACATATAGCGGGAACAACAAACCTTAGGGCTGGAAGCCAGCCTTGGTGATAACGCCATCCGAATGATGGCCGGTGACGTTGAGCGAAGGTAACTGTTCTTCGATCCCCTCGCGCGCCTTCAGTTCTGCTTCGCGCTTCTGGATTTTCCGGGCGAGGTCGGCATCGTCCAGGCCGGCTGCGCGGGCTTCGGGGAAAAGGATCTGCTGCTCCGCCTTCACATGCGCCGCGACGGTTTCGCCGAGCACGATAAAGGTGGCGTCGTAAAGTTCGTCGCCGGGTTCCAACTGGGTCAGGCGCTTGATGAGTTGCTTAACCGTCTCGTTACCCGAAATTTCGCGGTTGACGAGCCGCTCGTCGCCTGTCGCTTCCTTGACGGCCGGATAAAATATGTCTTCGCGGACCTGCAAATGGGTCATGACGTCGGCGCAGGTTTGCGTCACGATCTCGACCTTACGGTCAATGTTGTCGTCGTCCTTTTCAACGACGCGCGCAAACTCGCGGAAATTCTGCATGGCGGAGCCGAAGTCTTTCGCCAGCAGCGAAAGGGCCTTCATTTCTGCTTCCGTTTTTTTCTTTGCGGTGGATTTCTTCATCGTGCCCTCCAGTTGAATTCGCACAGTCAGCTAACGCGCATCAGGGTATTCCGTTACCGGAAACCTGGAGGGGGGACGAGGATATCGGGAAGAAGCCCGGCTGCATCCGCGCCCGCTGCTTCATCGACAGGCTTCACGTTCTGGTTCATTTCCTGCAGCGTCTCGCCGATGCGCATGCCGATCACCAGCACCTCGCGGCGGAGCGAAAGCTTGCGGCCAAGCGCGATCGTGTCCGTCTTTGCCTGGCGTACCAAGGGAAAAATTTCCGCTTCTTCTTTTTTGATGTGCATCGCCGCGATTTCGCTCAGGACGATGAACTTCGCGTCGAAGATCTCGTCGTCCGCCTGGAGCTTGCGCAGGTCATCGATAAGTTCGCCGGCGGTGTCGTGCTCGACTTTGGACTCGGCCATGATCTCGTCGAGGTTCAAAGATTTGCGTACCGCCGGATAGAAGATCTCTTCCTCCAGCTGCGTATGCAACTGCAGCAGGTCGCAGGCTTCGATCGCGACCTGCTCCTTGCGGACGATGTTTTCATCGTCGTGATCGATGAGGTATTTGTATTCCTTGAAAAGATTCAGAAGATGATCATGGTCTTCCTGCAGCAACTGCAGGGCATCGACGCGTTCTTCCGCGACCGGATTCGATTCCGATTTTTTCATGGCCGTCGTCCTCCCGTGTACGTTGGACATCATGTGGCATGAAAACCCAACGCAAGCGCGGTCGGCAAAGTTCCGGGTGCTTTATAAGCCCTTGAATTACTGTCGTTTAATCCGAAGGCGCGAGGATGTGACTGGCGTCACGAAATAGAGGTAATCGCCCTCAGGACTTTCGACATAGAGGACCGCGCTTTCGCCGGTGCCCGAGAGCTGGTCAACGCGCGCAAGCGCCGGAAGAACAAGCTCCGGCATTGAAGCTGCACCCGCTGCGGCCGGTTTTTCCAGCGCCTTCGATTGCCGCGCAACGCCCCAGCCTAGCAGGCCGAGGCAGATCACGATCAGGGCCGTCATCACGGCGACAAGCAGCTTTATTCCTCGCATGGCATTCTTCTCCGCTTTCGCTATAGTGTTAGCATGGAAAAGGTGACGGTCAAAGCGGATGAAACGGACAAGGGCGCGCGGCTCGACAAGGTGCTTGCGCGACATGCGCCGGAATTTTCCCGCTCTCGGCTGCAGCAGCTGATCGAGCAGGGAAACGTCCTGCGCGGCGGAGCCGCTTTCGCCGATAGTTCGCACAAGGTAAAGCCCGGCGAGGAATTCACCATCGTCGTCCCGCCCGCGGTCGAGGCGGCGCCGGTTGCGCAGAAAATCGCCATCGATATCGTTTATGAGGACAAGGATATGCTTGTCATCAACAAGGCACCCGACATGGTGGTGCATCCCGGCGCCGGGAATTGGGATGGCACGCTGGTCAATGCTCTGCTCGCACATTGCGGCGACCAGCTGTCGGGCATCGGCGGCGTCAGGCGCCCCGGCATCGTCCATCGCCTTGACAAGGAAACCTCAGGCCTGCTGGTCGTCGCCAAGAACGATGCTGCCCATAAAGGCCTTTCCGCCCAGCTGGAATCGCGAAAGCTCAAGCGCGTTTACAATGCGCTGTGCTGGGGGAACGTCACGCCGACCTCTGGCCGCATCGAAACACAAATCGGCCGCAGCCGCGCCAACCGCCAGAAGATGGGCGTGATGGAGGAGGGCGGCAAGGACGCGGTTACCGATTACAGGCTGCTGCAGCCCTACGGGCTCGTGGCCAGCCTGGTCGAATGCCGGCTGCAAACGGGCAGGACGCACCAGATTCGGGTGCATATGGCGCATATCAATCACTGGATCATCGGCGATCCTGTCTATGGCAAGGGCAGCATCCCGCGCTTTCTTAAAAACCACAAGGTTCCGGAAAAGACTGCGCAGGCGCTGCAGGAATTCCCCCGCCAGGCGCTCCATGCCGCCGAGATACAATTTAACCATCCGCTAACAAATGATAAGCTATCATTTAAGGCGGGATTGCCCGATGATATGCAGCGGCTTATCAAGCAGTTGCAGAAACTTTGATCAAGAATTTTTCGAGGGAGTGAGACGATGGGTATCAGCCTGCGCAAAGAGATTATGAAGAAGGACGAAGAGGTCAACCTCCTCGAAGTCGATCCGGCGCTGCACAAGGTTTTTGTCGGCCTCGGCTGGGAAGCCCCGGAAACGAAAGACGGCCACGCCGTCGACATCGACGCCTCCGCCTTCGTCCTCAACCGCGAAGGCAAGGTTCGCCGCGATACGGATTTCATTTTCTACAACAACCTCGAAACCGACGGCGGCGTCATCCAGCACAAGGGCGACAACACGACCGGCGAGAAAAAAGAGGGGGATACCGAGGACGCCGAGGTCATCATGGTGAACCTCGAAAACCTTTCCTATGACGTCGAGCGGGTCGCTTTTTCCGTGACGATCCACAACGCCGACGACCGCCAGCAGAATTTCGGCGACATCAAGAATGCCTATATGCGCGTCGTGAATGCGGATACAGGGTCGGAGCTCGCGCGTTTCGATCTGACCGAGGATGCCTCCTCCGACAACGCAATGATTTTCGGCGAGTTGTTCCGGGATGGCCTCGGCTGGAAATTCAAGGCGATGGGCGCCGGCTCGAAGGGCGGACTGTTCGAAATTGCCCGCAACTACGGCGTCAACGTCGCGCCCCCGTGATCGCGCCGAAGCTGCCGCTTTTCATGTAGCCGGAAGAACGCAACCATATCGTCAAGCACGGGTTTCTCCGGGCCGATCCCTGATATTGCCGCGACCATGCCGACATGCCCGATGCCGGGATAGGTAATCACTTTTACGCGTCCGCCTTTTTCGCGAATGCGGCCCGCAAGTTTTTCGTGGTTCGCCGCGCCCACTGTTTTGTCATCCAACCCGTATTGCAGCAGCATCGGCGGCTCCCGCCCGTCAATGAAGGTCGTCACCTGCATCTGCGGATAATTCGCGGCAGGCCCGAATATATCAATCAGGTCCTTTTCATCCGGCGTGAAATCATACGGGCCTGCGAGGCCGGCAAAATCGCGCACGACCTTGCGGGTGTCCTTGCCCTGGGCCGCGAGATATCGCTCGTCCGCCGCGATCAGCGCCGCGATATGCGCGCCCGCAGAATGGCCGGCGAGATGCACGCCGCGCCGCGCGCCAAACTCGCCGGCATGGTCATCCCACCATGCGACGGCACGGGCGCCATCCTCGACGAAGTCGGGGAAGCGTACAGCAGGGTAGTGTCGGTATTCGGGGATGGCGACAACGTAACCCCGGCGCGCGAGCGCCGCGCCGACGAACTTAAAGTCGCTGATCTGACCTGACTCCCAGCGTCCGCCGTAGAAAAACATAACAGCATCCCGCCGGGTATTCGTGTTTTTCGGATCGGGCACATAAATATCGACAGCATTCGCGGGGCCCCGGCCGTAATTCGCGTGCTGAATCGTATAGCCGCCTTTCACGGATGCGGGGATATTGATAAGCACCACGCCAACGGAAACGCAGGAAGTCAGCAATCCCGCGAACGCAACTACCGCGAGCAGGCACAGCGCCAGCAGCGCACGCTTCGAATTGGAGTAGGTGGGGAGCATGTATTTCCCGGTCAGTTGTTCAGCACGGCCTGTTGCTGCTGCCCGGACGGCTGGCCGGTAACGGCCGCATCGATCGGCGGGTGCGCGAGGCGGGCCGTGTAATTGGTCAGCGTATTGAACGAAATCGCCAGAAGGATCTCAAGCGCGTTTGCGGGACCGTAGCCCGCTGCCAGGAACGCTTCGATTGTCGCATCATCCGGACGGCCGCGGTTTTCGAGCACGCCGCGCGCGTAGTTGCGGAGCGCGTCGAGTTTCGGATTCGGCAACGGCTGCCCCGTTTTGACTGCCTCTTCCATTTCCCAGGTCATCCCGTCTGCTTCGGCCTGTTTTGCGAAGGCCGCCTGACAGTATGGACTGTCGTTGAAGGTCGAAATCGCAAGAAACAGGATATCCTTTTCGACCGCGGAAAGACTGGTTTTGCCGAGCAGTTCCTGAAGGGTCACAAAAGCCTCAAGCGCAGGCGGCGCGGCCGCGAGCACGCCGGCGATATTGGGCACGAAACCTTTTTTGCTCTCGATTTCCTCCAGAAACGGCACGGAGGCAGCCGGCGCAGTATCGCGGTCTAAAACCTTGAACGTCATGATGTCCTCCTGAAATGGCCTCTAAGAAAAACAGCTGACGATACAGTACGTTCCGTGCCAAACGATTGTTTATGTTAATGAAAAATCTCCTCCACCTCGCCTTGACAATGCACGGCCTGCGCCCCATTTTCTTCCCAGTATCAATCGCCAGTACAATATCGAAAGGTGTCTAACATGCTGACAATCGGCCAGAAATTCCCCGAATTCAAACTCACCGGCGTCGTTTCTGACGACCAGAAGACCGCGTTCAAAGAACTCACGAACGCGACCTATAAAGGCAAATGGCTGGTTCTCTTCGCCTGGCCGAAAGATTTTACCTTCGTCTGCCCGACCGAAATCGCGTCCTTCGGCAAGCTGAACAAGGATTTCGCGGATCGCGACGCGCAGGTGCTCGGCCTGTCTACCGACAGCGACTACGTCCACCTTGCCTGGAAACAGAACCATAAAGACCTGAAGGACCTGCCCTTCCCGATGCTTTCCGACATCAAGCGCGAACTGTCGACCGCGCTCGGCATCCTGCATGCGGATGCCGGCGTGTGCAACCGCGCGACCTTTATCGTCGATCCCAACGGCATCATCCGCCACGTTTCGGTGAACGACCTGAAGGTCGGCCGCAACGTCAACGAAGTGCTGCGGATCCTCGACGCGCTGCAGACCGACGAGCTCTGCCAGTGCAACTGGAACAAGGGCGAAGACACGCTGTCCAAGCCGAAAGCCGCCTAACAGCGCGCTTGCGAAGTTATAAAACGGCCCGCTTCATGCGGGCCGTTTTTTTATGCAGGATTGTCCGTGCGCCAACGTGACAACCCTGCACACCGCGGGCCGCGGCGATTAATGGATTTTAAACGTGTTTTGACTATATTTGTTTGGTTGTCTGAAAGGGGACGAGAGCAATGAGCGCCGATAAACTTCATACGGATGCCCTGAAATCCTGGCTCGACAGTCTCGGCCAGAACGAGCCGTCGCATATCGATTCCGTGCTGCCGCAGGGGCAGGGCGTGGACTGGCGCGAAACCGTGCTGCGATCCCTGTTCAAACCCGCTGCGTCATCCACGCGCGCAAACACGGCGTCGAACGACGCGCCGACGCCCGTCATCAAGCCGCCGAAGCCAGGGGCCTGATTTTCGGCAGGTCCAACTCCGCTGCGGCGCAGCATAAAATGCAGGGCTAACTCACGGAAATATCAAGGGAATTCCGCCCGCTTTTCTGTTGGCAATTGCGGGTCTTTGGTTTAACTAATTGTGCATGCCTCAAGGCGTATGATTGAGGCACCGAAAACCCCGTCTCCAGCAGGTATTTCCAATGTCCAAATCCCCCCAGAAAGATCGTCTTATCCAGAACGCGCTGATCGCGTCGCGGGAGGGGAAGGGGGTGAAGAAGGAAAACCAGCTGCTGCACGAATTCCTCTCGGCCTTTTACCAGCAGGTGCCGCCAGACGACCTCCAGGGGTGGAAGGCGGAGGATCTCAGCCGCGTCGCGACGTCGATGTGCGAATGGGCGGCGGAACGCGCAAGCGGGCAGCTGAAAGTGCGGGTCTTCAATCCCGAACTGAAACGCGATGGCTGGCATATCCCGCACACCGTCGTCGAGATCGTGAACGATGACATGCCGTTCATCATCGACAGCGTCGCCTCCGACCTCGGGGCGCAGGGCTACGGCATCGATGTTCTGTTCCACCCGATCCTCACCGTCAGCCGCGACGGCGCCAAGCTGAAATCCGTGCAGGCGGGCAAGGGCGCCGAAGGGAAACTGGTCGAATCTTGCGTCTATATCCAGCTCGAGCAGATGCTGACCACAGACGCGATGCGCAAATTGCAGGCATCGCTCGAAGCGACGCTCGGCGATGTGCGCGCGGCGACGTCCGACTGGCGCAAGATGCTGGCTAAAATCGACGAGGTCTCGCAATTCGGCGATGCTGTGGCGAAGAACCATGACCGCCATGACGTGCAGGAAGCGCAGGATTTCCTCAGCTACATCAAGAACAACAATTTCACGCTGCTGGGCTTCCGCGCCTATAACGTCGCGGGCGGCAAGGCTTCGCTGGTATCCGGCTCCGGTCTTGGAATCCTGAAGGGCAACCGTGTCATCGATATCGGCGCCGATGCGGAGAGCCGCTTGATCGAAGGCCTGCGCGAGTCCCGCTGGCCCGCCATGGTCGGCAAGCTGGTGAGCGAAATATCAACCGTCCATCGCCGCGTGCCGCTCGACGTCGTCATCGTCAAGAAACTGAACGCGAAGGGCGAGCTTGAGGGCATGTCCGCCTTCGTCGGCCTGTTCACCTCGTCAACCTACTCCTGCCGCACGAGCGAGATTCCGATGGTGCGCCAGAAGGTCGCCGAAACGATCGAGCGCGCCGGCTTCACGCGCGGCTCTCACGACTACAAGGCGCTCGAGCATATCCTCGAGAAAATGCCCCGCGACG
>DASPMW010000159.1:0-5643 GCA_035626855.1 Patescibacteria group bacterium | reverse complement strand
TCAACTGCTGGATCTGGGCGGGGGCGAGGCTGCGTGCGCGCATGGCCGGAACAAGCCCAAGTTCAACCGCCCTGCGGCGAATGGCTGCTTCGTCCAGCCCGCGGCCGTCATCGCTGACATCGATAATCACCTGTCCGCCCTCCTGCCTTGCGGCGACGCGGATGGTCCCTTCCGGCGGCTTTCCCTTCGTGACGCGCTCGGCCGGGCTTTCGATGCCATGATCGGCGGCGTTGCGCAGCAGGTGCGTGAGCGGGTCGCGGATAAGTTCCAGCACCTGCCGGTCCAGCTCCGCCTCCCCGCCTGCGACCTCCAGCCGTATTTTCTTTTTCAGGTCGATTGCGATATCGCGCACAAGGCGCGGGAATTTCCCCCAGACGTTGCCGACCGGCTGCATCCGCACCTTCAGCACGCTTTGCTGGATGTCTGTCACGGTTTTATCGAGCCGCTGCAGCGGCGCGCTGATTGCGGGCGACATATGGGGCAGCAGCTGGTTGCGCGCGAGCACCAACTCGCCGACCAGCGTCATGATGTTTTCGAGCGTGTCGAGATTGACGCGGAGCGATTTTGCGTTGTTTTCCTCGGCCGCGCTCTGGAAGGCGGCGGCGGGCGCAGGCGCGGGTGTTTTTGCTGCGGCTGCGCGGTCGAGCTGCTCGATCAGTGTGCCGTCTTCACCCGAAGGTTCCTGCCCGGTGCGCGCGATGCCGTCGACGATGCCGCGGATGCAGTCGAGCGAGCGCAGGATGAGGGAGACGGAGTCTTGCGTGACCGGCAGCGCGCCGGTGCGGTACTGGCCGAGCACGTTCTCGGCGTGATGCGTGATGTTCTCAAGCCGCGCGAGGCCAAGGAAGCCGCAGTTGCCCTTTACAGTGTGGACCAGGCGGAACACGCGGCCGATCAATTCGCTGTCGTTTGGATTTTTTTCGAGGCGCACGAGGTCGTTGTCGATCGCCGTCAGGCTCTCCGACGTCTGCGTCAGAAATTCCTGCATCAGGTCATCCATTCTCGGCGTTCACCCCCGTTAATCCTAACGCCAGAATGGAGGGAAACGATTAAATAAAGATTATTTCAGCGATGAATTTCGCGCAGCGCCATACGCTGGTATGTCGCGATCACTGTTTCGGTTTGAAAACGGCGCGGCGCGGTGCACCGGTTGGTTTTTCGGTGCGCAGGCCCTGCTCCGAAATATATTCGCGGAAGGCGTTGAGGCGCGAAGTGGTCGGGTCCTGCACCTCGAATTTCTCGCGGATTTTTATCAGCACGTCGCCCGTGAAGCGTCCTTGCGCGAGGTCGTAAGGCGTCTTGCCCGCGTCGTTCTTCTGCGCGAAATCGCCGCCGTGCTGCATCATGGTTTCGAGCGCGCTCTTGCCGCCGCTTGCCGCGACGATGTGGACTGCCGTATTGCCGCGCGGGCCGGGCTGGTTCACTTGCGCGCCGTGGATCAGCGCCTTTTGCAAAATCTCGTCATTGCCCCAGCCGGCGATAGTCATGAAGGCCGTACGGTTCTGGTTGTCGGTCAGGGTGAGGTCGGCGCGCTCGATCAGCCATTTCACCGTGTCCATATCGGGCATGGCTTTTTGCACTTCGGTCAGCAGCTCTTTGCCATGCGCCACGGCTTGCGGTCCGGTTGCGGTCATGCGTCACCTTTATTCCTGATGCAATATAGTATCAGGCGGCCATTTTATGTCAATGAATGCAGCGATGCTATTGATTAAACAGCTGGAATTCCACCCGGCCGAGATCCGCCTGCCCCGCCCAGCTGATCTTTAGATCAAAGGCGGCCGCGAACCTGCCGGTGACATAAGCATGGACCGAGCGCGGATCGAGGTCGTCCGCCGCCGTCTCGCCACGCAGCGCGGCCTCGGCGCCTTCGCGGAAGCCCGGGTTCTTGCCGGTGACGAGGATGCGGATGCCCTTGTTCCCCTCGATCGCCGAAACGGCGATCTTGCCTTCTCCGTGATTGCATTCCTCCGCGAGGATCAGCAGGTTGAGCAGCACCTTGAAAAAGCCGCGCGGCGGCATGGAGAATTTCACGGCGAGATCCGGCTCGAACTCCGCCTGCACGCGGCCTGAGGTCAGAAGGTCGGTGAATACGTCGCGGATATCCTTGAAGCCGACATTCTTGTCGGTCCCTGCCGCGCCATAGGAAAGACGGAAGGCCTTGAGGCGGATGGAGGCCTGCAATGCGCTGTCGGCGATGAGCTTCATCGCCTCCTCCCCCGCATCCTCGCCCAGCTCCTGCAAAAGCTCGACGCCATTTGATACCGCGCCCACCGGGCTGACGAGATCGTGGCAGATGCGGGAAGCGATCAGCTCCATCACGCGCGGGCTCAGCAGGACGTCCATGTATTCTCTCCCCAGAGATTATATCGTTCTAGAACGGCGAGCCGATGCCGCTTTGTTTCAGCTGGTCGATGAGCTGGTTCTTCAGCCGCTCCAGCCCCTGTTCGTTGAAGCCTTCGGCGCGGATGGTCAGCGCGTCCTCGGTGTTGGAGGGGCGCATCAGCCACCAGCCGTCCGGCGTCGTGACGCGCACGCCGTCGATATCGTTGACCTCGATATCGTTCGCGGCTTCTTTCTTCAGCCGCTCCTTGATCTCGGGCGCGATCTGGAACTTGCGCTCGGCGGGCACGTGGAAGCGCACCTCCGGCGTGTTTTCCATCTTCGGCAGATGCGCGGTCAGCTCGGCCAGCGACTTGCCGGATTGGCTGAGGATATTGAGGAGGCGCACCGCGCAATAAAGCCCGTCATCGAAGCCGTAATACTTGTCCGCAAAGCAGATATGCCCCGCCAGCTCCCCCGCGAGCGGCGATTTCAGCTCGCGCATCTTTTGCTTGATGAGCGAATGGCCGGTGATCCACATCACGGGCTTGCCGCCCAAGCGCGTGATTTCGTCGAACAGCACGCGGCTGCATTTCACATCGGCAATGATATGCGCGCCCGGATGCTCCTTCAGCACTTCCTGCGCATAGACGGTCAGCAGCAGGTCCGCCCAGAGGATGCTGCCGTCCCCATCGACCGCGCCGATGCGGTCCGCATCGCCATCGAAGCCGATGCCGACATCGGCATTGTTGTCGCGCACGGCCTTTTGCAGGTCGACGAGATTTTTCGCAACCGTCGGGTCGGGGTGATGGTTCGGGAAAGTGCCGTCGATTTCATCGAACAAGAGGATATGCTTGCCCGGCAGTTTCTTGACGAGGCGGCGCAAAATCTCGCCCGCCGCGCCGTTGCCGTTGTCCCAGGCAACAGTCAGGTCCTTGGGGCCGTTGTAATCCTTCACCAGGCGGTCAACGTAATCATCCTGGATGTCGATTGTGGTGGCGCTGCCCTTGCCGTTTTCAAAATCACCGGACGCGACCAGCTTGCCAAGATCCTGGATCGCCGCGCCGAAGAACGACTGGTCCTTGAACGTCATCTTGATGCCGTTATAGCTGAGCGGGCTGTGCGAGCCCGTCACCTGGATCGCCGCGTCAAGCCCCCGCGACTTCATCGCGTAATACGCCATCGGCGTGGGGCCAAGGCCAATCGCTTCCACCGTCAGCCCGCAATCGGTCAGTCCCTGAATGGCGGCTTCGGCGAATTCCGGCGAGCTCTCGCGGCCGTCAAAACCGACAGCGATCGTCTTGCCCCCCTTGCGCTTCAAGATGGTGCCGAACCCCCGGCCGATGAAATAGCAATCCTCGACCTTCAGCGTGTTGCCAACCGTGCCGCGGATATCGTATTCGCGCAGGATACTGGCGTCGAAATTATGCTTGCTGGCGTAGCTTTTTGCGGTGGTCATTTAATTCTGGTCCGATGAAAAATGTTAATTCGACAGGGTCTTACAGTTTTATCGCAGGCAAAGTTTCCCGGCAAGCAAACCGCCCCTGCCAGTTTTCATATTGCGCGGATATATTATTTCGCTATAGTGGAACCGCTTCAGCAGAAATTAACGCATGGCCATGAAACGTCTTTCACCTTCCTACATCCGCGCCGAATTCGGCACCGCGCGCAACAGCTTCGAAAACTTCGGCCGCGATTCCGGTTTCGCCGATGCCTTGCAGCAGGTCAGCCTGGCCCTCGGCGATCTTCAGGAAGCGGGCATTGATGTCTCGCTGGAGATTTTCGGCGACGCGTCCGAGCTGGCCTTTGATTTGTTCGAGGGCGGCGTGACGGTGCCGATCAGCGGTGTCTTGCGCATTGGCCCCATCCACCGCCTGTTCGGCATTGCGACGAAGGCCGGCGGCAAACCCGCGCTGCAGATCGGCCTCTCCAATACCGATATCCGCTTCAACGGACCCGAAGGCGAGATCGCCGACGGCAAAGTCTCGGGCAAAGTGCGCCCGATTGTTTTCGACCTGAAAAAAGATCCCGAGGCGTTGATAAAATTCCAGCGGGAAATCCTCGTCCATGCCGCGCGTAACAGCGTTATTGCGGCGAACGACCCGGCGCAGGCGTTCAACGACGCGCCCGCCGCGCTGCGCAAGCCAGCCCTGCCCCGCCCAAAAACGCCATGAGCGAAAGCTTCTCCGCCTATCTCGCGCCCGAAGGCTTCGTCGACGAGCTTGTGAAAGAAGTCGGGGAGGTCACGGATGTTTATGACCGCCTCGTCATTTCCCCGCAGCCCGCGCGAAAACTGATCTGGGCCGAAAACAGCTGGCTCAATCCGCAATGGATCGAGATATCATCCATCGGCGACGCCGCGAAAAAACTGAGATCGCTGCAGCGCAACTGGTGGAATTACGACTTCGATTTCCACCGCCGCTCGGGCCTCATCACCGAAAAGCTGCCGCATGTCGGCGGCAAGCCGCTGAAATTCGGCCAGCCGCTCATTACCGCCCCGCTCGGGTCCTGGACGCTGGTGAAGGAAAATCTTCTCCTCGCCTCCCCCGCCTGCTCGGAACCCGTGCCGAATGGCGCCTATGTTTTCGATGAAGACAAGGCCGAGCCGCCGAACCGAGCCTACCTGAAATTATGGGAGGCGCTAACGCGCTGCGGAAAGATGCCGAAGCCGGGCGAGACCTGCATCGATTTCGGCTCTGCGCCCGGCGGCTGGACTTGGGTGCTGCATCAACTTGGCGCGAGCGTGATCAGCGTCGACAAGGCGCCGCTTGCCCCCAATATCGCGAAACTGCCGCGCGTGAAATACCTCGAGCAAAGCGCCTTTGCAGTAGCCGCGAAAGATACCGGCCCCGTTGACTGGCTGTTCTCCGACGTCATCTGTTATCCCGAGCGCCTGTTCCGGCTGGTCAGCGAATGGCGGGAAAAAGGTTACGCGCGCAACTTTGTAACCACGATTAAATTACAAGGGGATACGGACTTTTCCGTCATCCAGCCCTTCCTTGACATCGAAGGGTCGTATGCTATCCATTTGTATCACAACAAGCACGAAATCACCTGGTTCAGTCTGGAGAAGCCCGCATGAGCTACAAAGGCGACGAGCACCTGAAATCCCTCCTCTCTGCCGCCGGCGAAAGCCGCTCGGTCGACGAGGTCAAGGAAACGCTGCGCGGCATCAACGCGGCCCCCGCCGATCTCGGCGAGCCCGACCGCTGGACGAAGCTTTTCAAGCTGAACGGCAATGCGGAAGCGGTGCAGCAACTGGCCGCGCTGAAGGAACACCTTGCCGCCAACCAAAATAACAAGGCGCAGAACAAACTCGCCGAC
>DASPMW010000158.1:0-10198 GCA_035626855.1 Patescibacteria group bacterium | reverse complement strand
ACCGCTGGCGGGGCTATATTTTACGTCTAGCGGAGAAATCATAAATGACAGCCCAGGCCCAAGCAAAAGACAGCGGCACCGCCCCCTCGCGCCATGCGCAGGACGTTGCTGCCGTCGCAGAGATCGTCACGGCGAAACTCGGCAGCCTGAAGCCGAAAGTCGCGATTATCCTCGGCTCCGGCCTTGGCGGGCTTGGCGATAAAGTTACCGATGCGGTGAAAATTCCCTACAAGGACCTGCCGGGCTTTCCCGTGCTGACCGTTGTCGGGCATACGGGCGAGCTGATTGCGGGCAAGCTGGGCGGCACCGACGTGATTGCCTTCAAGGGACGCAAGCATTTCTATGAAACCGACGATCCCTACCCGCTCAAGACGATGATCCGCACGGCGAAGGCGGTCGGCGTGGAGACGCTGTTCGTTTCCAATGCGGCGGGGGCGCTGCGCCCCGACATGAAGGTGTCGGAGCTGATGGCGATTTCAGACCATATCAATTATATGGGCCTGAGCCCGCTTTCCGGCCCGAACGACGATGAATTCGGCCCGCGCTTCGTGCCGATGACGGAGGCCTGGGATCCGCACTTACGCGCGCAGCTGATTGTTTCGGCGAGGAAGCTTGGCATCCCGCTGCATGAAGGCGTCTATATGGCCTTTCGCGGCCCGACCTTCGAGACGCCCGCCGAGATCCGCATGGCGATCAAGATGGGCGCGGATGCCGTCGGCATGTCGAGCGTGCCGGACTGCATCATTGCGCGGCATTGCGGGCTGAAGGTCGTCGGCTGTTCGATGCTCACCAATATGGGCGCGGGGCTGTCGGACGAAAAACTCAGCCATGCGCATACGCTCGAGATGGCGGCCAAGGGGGCGGAGGATTTTGAACGTCTGGTGACGGAATTCGTGGGCCTGCTGTGAAATTTTACGACAACAAATCATCGCCCAATTTCGACGACCGCGCGAAGGATTCGAAGATCGAGATTATCGTCGTGCATTATACGAGCATGGATTCGACGCAAGCCGTGCTGGATAAATTCGCCGACCCGGCGTCGAAGGTCAGCAGCCATTACCTGATCGCGGAGAACGGCGATATCTATGCGCTGGTGCCGGAGGACAAGCGCGCCTGGCATGCGGGCGTGTCGAGCTGGCAGGGTCGCGACGACGTCAATTCACGCTCGATCGGCATCGAAATTTCCAACCGCAACGGCGAACCCTATACCAAGGAACAGCTGTTTGCGCTGACGATCCTGATTAAAGACATCCAGTCGCGCCACGACGTTCTGCCCGAAAACATCGTCGGCCATTCCGATGTCGCGCCCAACCGAAAGCAGGACCCGGGCGAGCATTTCCCATGGCAGAAGCTGTCGCGCCACGACATCGGCCGCTGGCCGAAGCCGACGATCATGGACAAGTTCAACGCGGCCGCCGTCGCGAAAAAGCCGCAGGAACTGCGCGCGCTGTTCCGTGCCGCCGGCTATGGGACGGAAGGCATCAAGACCAAAGACCTCGTCACGGCGTTTCAGCGGCGGTATGAGCAGGATGTGTTCAATGACGCGGCGGCGACGCCCGGGATCGCGACCGAGAAGACAGTCGCAAAATTGCGCGCGGTGGCGCGGGTGAATACGTTTGCGAATAAGAAGCCGGCTGGCCCCGGCGCCTCCGCGAAAAAATGATCATCGTTACCGACGCCCCCTCCCCTAATTTCGGTCCGCGCGCGGGCGGCAAGCAGCCAACGCACCTGATTTTGCATTATACCGATACGCGCACGACTTTCGACGCGCTGCAGATCTTGCAGAACCCCGAGCGTCAGGTGAGTTCGCATTACCTCGTCGGCGATAACGGACAGGTGATGCGACTCGTGCCCGAGGAAATGCGCGCCTGGCATGCCGGGAAGTCATGGTGGAGCGGGGAGACGGATATCAATTCAACCTCGATCGGCATTGAAATCCAAAATCCCGGCCATGGCTTTGGCTATGTGCCGTTTCCGCAAGTGCAGATGCAGGCGGTGGCGGAGCTGTGCCGCGATATCCTGTCGCGCCATAAAATCCTGCCGTATCACGTCCTCGCCCATTCCGACATCGCGCCCGCGCGCAAAAAAGACCCGGGCGAACTGTTCCCGTGGGAGAGCCTTGCCAAATCCCATATCGGCCTCTGGCCGCGGGTGACCGACCGCGACGAGATCGAGGCGGAGGAAATGGAGGGCGATAACGACCGCATCAAATCCTACCTGACCAGCTACGGCTATGACCCAAGCCTCGACCTGCCCGTGCTGCTGACCGCCTTCCAGCGGCATTTCGAGCCTGAGGCGTTTGCCGATGAAACCAAGATCGGCATTGCGTCCTTGCGCACGCTTGCGCGGCTGAAGGCGGTGGTGCGCCAGCGGCTCGCGCTGCGGCCGCGAATCGCGTGACAAGCCTTTATTCAGCGCGCTGAAGGGAACCTCGCGCCCGCCGGGGTTTTGGCCACTCTGTACAAATAACGGAGCGGCCATGCATATCCATCACATCAACTGCGCCTGCATGAAGCCCCTGGGCGGGGCGTTCTATGACGGTTTCAGCAAGGGGCTGACGGCGAAGCTGGCCTGCCACTGCCTTGCGATCGAAACCAATGACGGCATCGTGATGGTCGATACCGGCGTCGGTATGCAGGATGTCGCGCAGCCTGAGCGCATCAGCGGTTTTTTCCGCAAGTTGAACCGCATTCAGCTGCATCCGCGCAACACCGCGCTTTACCAGCTGGAGCAGTTGGGCTTCAAACCCAGCGATGTGCGCCACGTCGTGATGACGCATCTTGATTTCGACCATGCCGGCGGCATTGCCGATTTCCCGGAGGCGACGGTGCATGTGATGCTCGCCGAAATCGATGCCGCGCGCACGATGGAGGGCTTCATCGCCAACCGGCGCTACCGGCCCGACCAGTGGGGCCATGTGAAGAAGTGGGAATTCTACCCCATGGATGGCGAGGCATGGCGCGGGCTTTCCGCTGTGCGCAACCTGCGCGGCTTGCCGCCCGAGATCATGTATGTGCCGCTCGCGGGGCATACGCCGGGACATGCCGGCGTCGCGGTACAGACACCGGAGGGCTATGTGCTAGATGCCGGCGACGCCTATTTCTATCGCGGCGAGATGGAGGCCGAATACAAATGCACGCCCGGCCTGCGATTCTACCAGTGGATGATGGAAACCGACCGCGCCATGCGCCTTGCCAACCAGCAGCGCCTGCGCGATTACGCGCGGAAATATACCGACACCACAATCTTCGCAGCGCATGACGTGATCGAATTCGAGGCACTTGCTAAGGCGTCGATGCCAGTTCCGGGCTCGATCGCAGACCTCCGGCGCATCACGGCAGATGAGGGCGCGTGGCAAAAAGAGATTCCGGTCCGCCACCAGATCAGGGAAGGCGTCTATATCACCGATCCCGGCGCCGCGCCGATGGGCACTGACCAGGAAGCGGGCGGCGCGATCACGACGCCGAATGGCGACCGCAAATATGACGGTTTCCTCAATGAAACGCGGCATTGACGCCGTTTTCTTGACATAATCGACCGAAAATCCTACTCTTCCCCCTGCCAGAAAGCCGGATAACCGCGGGACGCAAGTCTCGAGGAAAGTCCGGGCTCCGGAGAAACACGGTGCCGGTTAACGGCCGGCGGGGGCGACCCCAGGGACAGTGCCACAGAAAATATACCGCCGTCGCAAGACGGTAAGGGTGAAAAGGTGCGGTAAGAGCGCACCGCGCGGCTGGCAACAGGCGCGGCACGGAAAACCCCACCGGGAGCAAGGCCAAATAGGGAGGGCCAGTCCGTGCGCAAGCACGGGCGGGCGCGTTTTTCAGCCTTTGCTCTCCGGGTTGGCTGCTTGAGGCGGCAGGAGACTGCCGTCCCAGACGAATGGTTATCCATGCCCGCAAGGGCAGGACAAAACCCGGCTTACAGGCTTTCTGGCCTAATTTTTTTGAGGAGTGTGCCGCGATGAATTTCGATCCTGTTGAAGGCGTCAATTATATCTTCGACCGCTATGCGTTCATGAACCAGATTCTCGAAGACGGGAAACAGGCGCTGCGCCTCAGCGAAACATCGACGCGCGAGGAGATGACCCGCGCCTTCACGATCGCGCGCGGCATGTACCACCCCGACCGCCAGGCGCGCACGGGCGACGAGATGAAGAAGAAGGCCGAGGAAAAAACCCGGCTGATCGCCGATTGCGAGCGCGTGCTGCTGACGCCTGAAATGAAGGAATTCTTCGACGCGAAGCTCGCCGGTTTCCGCGAAAACAAGCCGCACCTCATTTCCGACAGCGGCATCGCCATCATCAGCCTGCAGGAAACGGTGTTCGACATCGCCTCGCTGCTGTCGGACGAGATCACGGATACGTCCGATTTCGAGGCGCGCGCGAAAGCCCTGCTGCAGTATGACGAAAAGAAGGTCGCGCAGCTGAAATCGCTCTACGACATGATGCCGGATAACGCGCAAGTGAAGAGCCTCTACCGCGATGCCGTTACGTCGGAATATATCTATCTCGGCTTCCTCGAAGACGCAGCCTGGGCGAAGGTCGGTTACATCAACCGCAAGGAGAAAGACGAAGGCTACATGATCCGCGCGTCGGATTATACCAAGCGCGTCGACGCCGCGCTGGAAAAGGCGGCCGCGCGCGATATCGACGCGACCATCGACGGCCATACGGCCGTTGCGCGCATCGGCATGGCGAAGACCCCGCTGCTGCTCGACGCCGCAGAAGGCACCGAAATTCCGCAAGCCGAGCTGATGGACCCCGCGCGCGCGAAATCGCTGAGCGACAAGTTCAAGGAAATCGCGCACAAGAACTTCGCGCTGCGCGCTGAATATGTGCGCGAGGTCGCGAAGCGCAAGGAAGCGGCACTTGAGACCCTGCTCACTCTCACCATCATCGAGCCGGTTGGCGCGGAGCAAAAAGGCCAGAAGGATTACGATTTTTACCTCGCCAATCCGCCGAACGAGGCGGGGGAAAGCCGCGTGTTGTTCCGCCTGGAGCTCGACACCATTTCCGGCGATGCCGGCATTGGCGAATCTTACGGTGACGTGAACCTGACCGCCGCGCAACTGGCGGCGCAGGAAAACCTGCGCGCGGGTTTCATCATCACCCGCAACCCCGAGATTCCGGACATCATGGTGGAGCTCGGCAATGCGTCGGAGCAGTTCCTGACCAAAAAAATCGCGGCACGCGAAGCGCAAGCCTCTGAGAAGCCCACGGCCAAAGGTCCTGCACTAAAACCCTGAGTCCCCAACGCCTTGGGTCGCATTAATTGACATATTAAGCGGCCATTGCTATGGTGGCCGTACCAACGGGAAGGGCATGATGGCAGACGAAAGCTTCGAGAAAGAGAACGACTACACGCTGACGCAAAACGTCAAGTACACGTCTTCAGGCCATCACACACGCAGCATCGCGCGCCAGTTCAACTTCAAGGCGGCGCAGGTGACGACGATTGCGCGCGAATGGCTGATATCAGGCGGCGCGGCGCTCACTGCGGTCATGGATATCCGCAACTTCAGCGAGATTGGATCACCGCGCGAAATCATCGATATGCATGCGAAACTGAAAGAACTTGGCGGCAACCCGCCCGATCTTGACGATGTGCTGCCGCAATCCGCGATCAAGCCCCGCAGCGGGCTCACCGCCGCCAAGCCATGACAACCTACCGCCGCCTCGACGAGAACACCCTGCTTGCCCGCACGGATCTTGCGGAAGGGAAGGAATGGGGCGGCGCGCGTATCTCGCGGCTTTTTAATTTCAAGGCGCGGCAGCTGACGACGATCTATGAGCGCGGCGGCACGCAGGAGTTTAAAATTCCGGACGGGCATTACTCCTCCACCCCCGGTTATGCCGCCGCCGTCACCTCCTCCATGACCGTGCAGAATTTCCGCGACCTTGAAGGCAGCGACGAAATTGCCGAGATGCACGCGAAGCTGGTCGACCTGGGCGGCAAGCCGCCCGCGCTGAATGAGATCCTGCCGCAGAAGATGGACAAGAAACTCAAATCCGGAACGCCGTAAAGATACAGCATAAAGTTATTTGCCATAGGTGGGAAATGCCAAACGAAAAATTTGAAAAGCTGAATGATTACACGCTTTTGGTGACGACGGATTTTCAGGACTGGTCGAACGAGAAGTTGCGCCGCATCTTCAACTTCCAGTCGCGCCAGGTCAGCGAGATTTTCATCCAGTCCAGCAGCAACGCGACTGCGAACAGCATGACCACCACCCGGTTCAGCGAGCTCGACAGTCTCGACGAAGTGCGCGCGATGCATGCCGTGCTTTCCCAAAAGGGCGGCAAGCCGCCCGCCCCCGAAGATCTTCTGGACGGGCCCACCAAGCCCGCGCTGAAATCGCCGGCGCTGCGCGCCTGAGTTTGCGCTGATTATCCGTGATAATTGCACCGTTTTTGCACGGCGGGCGCGTTGACGATTCCGGTAATCTCCCGTACATTATAAACGGGGTTGAATAAGGCTTGGTTTTTCAGGGGTGTTAACCGGCCGGATTTGACGTAAAGCACAAAATAAACGGCAGCGGCGCATAAGCCGCGCCGGCAGAATCTCCGGGGTTGCACAGGCCTTGATCGCTTCCGACCAGACAGTTTCCGCAGCGGAAACGCGCGCGCATATCCCCGTGATGCTGCGCGAGGTGATGGCGACGCTGAAACCGCGCAACGGCGGCGTCTATGTCGATGGCACCTTTGGCGCGGGCGGCTATACTTCCGAAATCCTCAAAAGCGCGAACTGCACGATTTACGCGATCGATCGGGACCCCGAGGCGATCGAGCGCGCAAAAAAAATGGCGGCTGAATTCGGCGGCCGCCTGATCCCGCTGGAAGGCTGCTTTGGCAGCGTTGCCGAACTGCTTGAATCCGCCGGCGTCAGGAAGATCGACGGTATCGTGCTCGACCTTGGCGTGTCATCGATCCAGCTCTCTACGCCGGAGCGCGGATTTTCGTTCCAGCATGACGGGCCGCTCGATATGCGCATGAGCAAGTCGGGCCTGTCGGCAGCGGATGTCGTCAATACGGCAAAAGAAAAAGACCTCGCCGATATCATCTTCAATTATGGCGAGGAACGCGCGTCGCGCGCGATCGCGAAGAAAATCGTCGCGGCGCGGCCCATCACCACGACCAAGGGGCTCGTCAATGTCATCCACAGCGTGCTGCCAATGCATGGCGGGCTGAAGACCGACACCGCGACGCGCACCTTCCAGGCCCTGCGCATCTACGTCAACGACGAGCTGGGGGAGGTCGAGCGCGCGCTGGAGGCGGCGGAAGCGCTGCTGAACCCGGATGGGCGGCTGGTTGTGGTTTCCTTTCATTCGCTGGAAGACTGGCGCGTGAAAAACTTCCTGAAGGAAAAATCCGGGCGCGCGGCAGGTGTGTCACGCCACATGCCGGTGCTGGCCGATACAAGGCTGCCGAGCTTCCGCGTGGAAGAAAACAACGGGCTGAAGCCGCAGGACGATGAAATCGCGGCCAACCCGCGCTCCCGCTCCGCGCGGCTGCGCTACGGCATCCGCACGACCGCACCTGTGATGGAGGCACTGCATGCGTAAACCGGTCATTCTCTGGCTGACGATGGCGGCGCTGTGCAGCGGCTTGCTGTTCCAGACCAGCCAGCGCGTGAACGACGGCCGCGCGCAGCTGGCGGCGATCGAGGCGGACACGAAAAAAGAAGAGGAACATATCCGCGTGCTGGAAGCGGAGTGGAGCTACCTCAACCAGCCGGACCGGCTGGAAAAACTCTCGCGCCAATACCTGCAGCTCGCGCCCCTGAAGGGCAAGCAGTTCGCGAAGCTTGAAGACATCCCGGCTCGGCCGGCGCCGGAAGTACCGGCGGAACCCGCAACCGCCGCGCCGCAGAATGACATCGAACCGGCCCCTGCCCTTGTCACGGATGAAGTGGAAGGGCCCGCCGCTGTTGTGGACGCTGAAGCCGGTCCTGCTTTAGAAGCGGCAAATGGCGCAGCGCAGCTGGCCAAGCCGGTGCCGACTAAACCCGCAACGGCCGCTTCCGCCACAGCGCAAAAATGGCAACCCGTTGTCAAGGCGAAGCCGCAGACGGGCCTGATCTGGCGCGCGCCGCCGCCCCCTGCCGCCCGCCGCAAGGATTTCGTCTGGAGCGCGCCGCCGCCCCGCGCCGCACAGCGCATGCCGGCGCCTGCCTATACGCCGCCGAAGCCGCAAGCCCAGCCACAGCCGCCGCAGCAGCGGCGCAGCTTTGGCGAGCTCATGAAAAGCCTGGGGGTGCAGTAGATGTCGGGCATTTTTCACCGCGACCGCGCCGATATACCAGGGGAGCGCTCCTCGACGCTGGGCCTTGCCAAGCTGCGGCTGGTTTTCGTCGCTTGTGTTTTCGTGCTCGGCTATCTCGCCATTTCGCTGCGCCTGACTGACCTGACGCTGCTGCGCGACAAACCGGTCGCCGAAACCGTGCTGAACGAGGAAGGCGTCGCGCCGTTGGCCAAGCCCCTGCGCGGCACGATCGTCGACCGCAATGGCGAACTTGTCGCGACCTCGCTCGCCATGCCCTCCGTCTTCGCCAATACGACCCTTATCGAGAACCCGAAAGCTGTCGCCCGCGAGCTTGCCTCGATCCTGACCGAGCAGCGGGAAGCGGACCTGCTGAAGAAACTCTCCTCAGGCAGGAAGTTCATCTGGATCCAGCGCAACATCACGCCGCGCCAGCAATATGCGATCAACGCGCTCGGCCATCCCGGCCTCGGCTTTCAGGAAGAAGACCGCCGTATTTATCCGGGCGGCAACATGACCGCGCATATCACGGGCTATACAGATGTCGACGGCCGCGGCATCGCCGGCGTCGAGAAATCCGGAAACCAGCAGTTGGCGCAGGGCGAAAAACCGGTGCGCCTCACAATCGACCTGCGCGTGCAGCACATCCTGCATCGCGAATTGTCGGCGGCGGTCGAGAAGTTCCAGGCGAAGGCCGGCGCGGGCGTTGTGATGAACGTCAACACCGGGGAGATCATTGCGATGGTATCCCTGCCCGATTTCGACCCGCATCACCCTTCCGGCGCTTCCGATGACGGCAAGTTCAACCGCGTCTCGCTCGGCGTATTCGAAATGGGCTCGACCTTCAAGCTGTTCTCGACGGCGGCAGCACTCGATACGGGGCGCATCGGCTTTGGCACCACCTTCGATGCCACCAACCCGATCAAGATCGGCCGCTTCACGATCAAGGACTACCACGCGCTGAAGCGCGTGCTGACCGTGCCGGAAATCTTCATCCATTCCTCCAACATCGGCACGGCGCGCATGGCGCAGGCGGTCGGCGACCAGGGGCTGAAGGATTTCTACAAGCGCATGGGCTTTTTCACGCAGGTACCGGTCGGCCTGCCGGAGCGGGGATCTCCGCTCTACCCCAGCCCCTGGCGGGAGGTCAGCACGCTGACCACTTCCTTCGGCCACGGCATCGCGGTGACGCCGCTGCACCTGGTGCGGGCCGCTTCCGCCCTCGTCAATGGCGGGGTGATGGTCACGCCGCAACTGGTCCGCCAGGATGACAAGAAAACGCCGTTGCTGCCGCAATCGCCAGAAGGGCCGCGCGTCGTCTCGCCCCAGACCTCGCTTAAGGTGCGCCAGCTGATGGAGCTGACCGTCGCGGGCGGCACGGGCAGCAAGGCCGCGGTTGAGGGATACAACGTCGGCGGCAAGACCGGCACGGCCGAGAAGAACAAGAACGGCCGCTACGAGCGCAACTCGCTGATGTCGTCCTTTATCGGCGTCTACCCGATTGAAAATCCGCGCTACGCCGTGCTCGCCATGCTCGACGAGCCGAAGCCCGCGCCGGATACCTATGGCTATGCGACGGGCGGCTGGACTGCCGCCCCCGTTGTCGGCCGCGTCGTCGAGCAGATGGCGCCGCTCTACCAGATACCGCCGTCGCTCGACACGCGCGCGGAACTCCTTAATGAAATGTCCTCTTACATGAAAGGCTCGCACAGTGCGTCTGCTGGAACTGATCGGTGACGCGGAGCGGGTGACGGTTTCCAACCGCGCCCGCGCCGCCGAGCTTGAAATTACCGGCCTGACCGCCGACAGCCGCGAGGTGCGGGCGGGCTACCTGTTTGCCGCCTTCCCCGGCGCGAAATCGGACGGGCGCGATTTCATCCGGGACGCGATCGCGCAGGGCGCCGTCGCCGTGCTGGCGCCTGAAGGCACCTTTGCGGA
>DASPMW010000157.1:0-4841 GCA_035626855.1 Patescibacteria group bacterium | reverse complement strand
CGCGCGCCGATCACGACCTTGGTTTTCCCCTCCGCCACGCCCGTCCATGTCACGCGGCGCTGCGCGGTCGGCACTTCGGAATGCCACAGCGCCGGCTGCACGCCGAAGCGGCGCTCGAACCGCTCGAGGAACTGGGTGGAGAGCGAAATTTCCGGCAACAGGATCAGCGCCTGCTTGCCGTTGCGCAAGGCTTCGGCCACCGCCTCGAAATAAACTTCCGTCTTGCCGGATCCGGTCACGCCGTCAAGCAGCACGGCGGAGAACTGCTGCGCGGCCGCGAGCTTCTGAAGCGCATCCGCCGCCGTCTTCTGGTCGGGCGAAAACGAGAGGCGATTTTCAGAAACATCGAGCATGGAGCAGGGCGCGGGCGGCGTGCCGGCGATCGTCTGCAACTGCCCCGCGGCCGCCATCGAGCGCACGACCGCGGCCGAGCAGCCGGCCGCGCGCGCGATGTCGACGGCGCGGCGGGCAACCCCGTCCTTCAGCAGGTCGACAATTTTCTGGCGCGACGCGGGCAGCTTGACCGGGATGTTTTCGGTGAGCTTGAAAACCGGCACCGACTTCGGCGGCTGCAATGCCTCCGGCGCGCTTAACGACATTTTCAGGACGGATCCGATATCCGACATCGTGTAGCGCGCGACCCATTCGATGAACTGGCGGTGCGCCTGCGGCATCGGCTCGAAGGTGAATTTCTGCGCGATCGGTTTCAGCTTGCCGGGATCAACTTTCTCGTCGCCCGCATCGGTCGTCCAGACCACGCCGATCGTGTCGCGTTTCCCGAGCGGCACCCTTACATAATCGCCCGCCGCGACAGTCATGTCCTGCGGCACCAGGTAATCGTAAGCCCTTGATAACGGATAGGGCACCAGCACCTGCGCCCGCTGGCCCGCCTCGGGCGCTTCGCCCGCGATGAAAAGGCTAGATTGCGACATTTCCATTGGGTACTATATCGCGGGTTTAAAGGGAAGCTTTTAACAAAAGGGCGCGACACATGAAATTCTTTGTGGACACGGGCGATATCGCCGAAATCAAGGACCTGGCCTCGACCGGCCTGCTCGACGGCGTCACGACCAATCCGTCCCTCATCGCGGCATCTGGCAAGAACTTCCTGAAACTGATCGAGGAGATCTGCGCCGTCGTGAAAGGCCCCGTCAGCGCCGAAGTCGCCGCGACCGATTACGCGACGATGCTGAAGGAAGGCCAGAAGCTCGCCAAGATCGCCAAGAACGTCGCAGTCAAAGTCCCGCTGACGCCCGACGGGCTGAAAGTCTGCAAGGTGCTGTCCGATGCCGGCACGCCGGTCAACGTCACGCTGTGCTTCTCCGCCGCGCAGGCGATCCTCGCCGCGAAAGCGGGCGCCGCCTATATCTCCCCCTTCGTCGGCCGCCTCGACGATGTAGGACAGGACGGCATGACGCTGATCCGCGATATCGTGCAGATCTATAACGCCTACCCGAATTTCAAGACCGAAGTGCTGGTTGCTTCCATCCGCCACCCGATCCACCTGGTCGAAGCGGCGAAAATGGGCGCGCATGTCGCGACCATCCCGCCGAAAGTGATCCGCCAGCTTTACGCGCATCCGCTGACCGACAAGGGCCTCGCCGGTTTCGTCGCCGACTGGGCGAAGACGGGCCAGAGCATCCTCGACGCCGCATGACCGCCGTGGCGAAGGAACTCACCGACGAAGACGTGATCGAATACCTAAGGCGGAAGAAGGATTTCTTCCGCGACAATCCCGACCTGCTCGAGGAGCTTGCAGCGCCCGGCAAGGACCGCGGCCGAGGCGTCGTCGATTTCCAGCAGGCTCTCGTCGAGCGGCTGAAATCCGACAAGTCGAACGCGCATAAGGTGCAGAAGGAACTCATCGAAACCTTCCGCGCCAACATGAGCAACCAGAGCCGCATCCAGACCGCCGTGCTCGTCATCCTCGAGGCCGAAACCTTCGAGGAATTCATCGAGACGATCACGCAGGACCTGCCTGTGCTGCTCGATGTCGACACCATTACCATCGTCATCGAAGCGACGTCGAAGGAAGTGCCCTTCATCAACGTCGCCGGCATGCGCTTCGTGAAGCCCGGCTTCGTCAAGACCTGGCTCGGCGAGGGCGACGCGCTCCTGCAACCCAACATCAACGGGCATGAAGAAATCTTCGGCCCCGGAGCCGGCCTCGTCAAAAGCCACGCCCTGCTCCGCCTCGAAATCAGCAGCAACACCCCCGCCGGCATCATCGCCTTCGGCTCTCGCAACCCCGACGCCTTCTCCCCCGAGCAAGCCATCGACCAGGTCGGCTTCCTCGCGCAAGTCGTCGAGCGCTGCTTCCGCATCTGGCTGGATGTGAGCGTTTGACATCAGTTGTCGTCCCCGCGAAGGCGGGGACCCAGTACCGTGGTTTATAAACCCGCAGAGCGCCCTCCCTCCGAGGCAGCTTCGCGGTTTATTATTTACGGTACTGGATCCCCGCCTTCGCGGGGATGACAGGGCGTAATATAGCCACCCGTCAGTTGTCATCCTGAGCGAAGCGAAGGATCTCCCTTCCGGGCCGCAGACAAGGCAGATCCTTCGCTTCGCTCAGGATGACGGGAGTTGTGGACGATATCTCGCGTCGTGCTAGAATCATTCCATGACGGAAGACGCCCTCACCCCCCCCAACACCGCCCCCGACCTCGCCGCCATATACGCGAGCTGGCTGACTTATCTTTCGGTCGAAAAACGCTTCTCGAAACACACGCTGCGCGCCTATACGGCGGACATGGAATATTTCTTCGACTTCCTGACAAAGCATCTCGGCAAGCCACCGTCGATGAACGACCTTGGCGATGCGACCATCCGCGATTTCCGCAGCTGGCTCTCTAAAAAAACGATGGAGGGCGCGGGCGCGGCGACGCGGGCGCGGTCGCTCGCGTCCTTGCGCAACTTCCTGAAATGGCTAGACCGCAACGGCCACCTCCACAACCCCGCGATCACTTCGATCCGCACGCCGAAGATGCCGAAAAAAATCCCCCGCGCCCTGCCGCCGAAGCAGGCGCGGGAGGTGATCGACAATGCCGACAGCATTCCGAAGGAAAACTGGATCGGCATGCGCGACCGCGCGCTGTTCATGCTTCTCTATGGTTGCGGGCTTCGGATTGACGAGGCGCTGCAGCTGAACTACGGCACGCGCCCGCAAAACGCCGAAGTGCGCGTGATGGGCAAGGGGTCGAAAGAACGCCTCGTGCCGGTCATCCCCGTGGTCGAAAAAATGCTGGGCGAATACCTTGCGGTGGTCCCCTTCCCGATGGAGAAAGACACGCCGCTGTTCCTCGGCGCGAAGGGCGGGCGCCTTACCCAGGGCGTCGCGCAGCGCGACCTGCGCCATTTGCGCAAATCGATCGGGCTGCCGGAAAGCGTCACGCCGCACGCGCTCCGCCACAGCTTCGCAACGCATATCCTTGTGAACGGCGCCGACTTGCGCACCATCCAGGAGCTGCTCGGCCATGCCTCCGTCTCCACTACCCAGCGCTACACCGACTACGACAACGCGCAGATCATGGAGATCTACATGAAGGCGCATCCGAGGGCGAAGAACGACTAAACTTATGGTTGTATAATCCTCTTTACAACTTTTGCGTGTCATGCCATCGTATGTAACATGAGATACGCGCTCACCCTCCTCCTCTGCCTATGCCTACCGCATCCTGCGGCGGCGAAAGACGTGATTGCGGGGCCGCTGACCGGGGACGTGCTTGAAGTTCTCGACGGCGACACGGTGACGGTCCGCGTGCATATCTGGATCGGGCAGGACGTGGAAACGCATGTGCGCATCAACGGCATCGACACGCCCGAAAAGCGGGGCAAATGCGTCTCGGAACGCGCGCGGGCGATCGAGGCGCGCGACGCGCTGGCGGCGCTGCTCGCCGATGGCCGCATCCGGCTCAGCAATGTGCAGTACGAGAAATATGCGGGTCGCGTGCTGGCGACGGCGTCCGCGAGCGACGGCACGGCGGTCGCCGACTATCTGATTTCGCGCAAGCTGGCGCGGCCTTATAGCGGCGGAAAGCGTGGTGGCTGGTGCTCGTAACTAGCTGATATATATTTGTTTAATCTGCCTTCATTGACATAATTTCAAACCGTTGTATAGTCGCGCCATCATCAAAAAGGGCGGCGGCACATGAATTTGCAGGATTTCAAAAAAGAAGCGCGCAAGGTCGCGGTGATTTTTGCGGTCGGCGCGGCGACCGGCGGCGCGGTCGGCACGGGGCTGACCCTGCATTTCAACGACAGCGCGGCAAAGGTTGAGACCGTCGCGACCGCGCGCGACCTCACGCGCCTCAATGTGCCGAGCGACCACCGCACGGTCGTCGAGGCGGATGTGCTGCAGGCGGCGGCGGATGGCACGGTCGTCGTGCGCGCGCATCCCTGGGTCGGACAGTACATGATCACGCGCGTACAGCAGACGGGCAGCAACGCGGGCGCGCTGTTCACCGCCAACATCACCGACGCGAATGGCGACACGGTGACATCGCCGAAAAAAGGCACGAAAGTGTACCTGCGCGGGTTGAGCGCGCCCGGCTATGCCGGCATGCGGGTCGAACTGCCGAACGTGAAGCCGGTCAGCGACGTCGTCGCGGGGCCGATCCAGGCGAAAGTCCTGCGCGTGATCGACGGCGACACGCCGGCGGTCGCGGCGGAAATATGGCCCGGCACCTATGTCACCATCAGCGTGCGCGTCGGCGGCATTGACACGCCCGAGAAAAAGGGCCGCGCGAAAAACGAATATGAAGCGGGCCTGGCGGAACAGGCAAGCGCCGCGACGCGCGATCTTATCGACGGCAAGGACGTGCTGCTCTATAACCTCGAATACG
>DASPMW010000156.1:0-3068 GCA_035626855.1 Patescibacteria group bacterium | reverse complement strand
ATGGTCGGCTGGCTGAACATGAGCAGCGTCTCCATCGTTCCGATTGCGATGAGTGCGCCCAAGTTTTTTGCCGGCACGGCTACGATAGGCGGGCTGGAGCTCGCGCGCCAGGTTTACACCCAATTTTACTTCGCGCTGAGCTGGTTTCCGCAAAGCTACACCCAAATCTCAAGCTGGTCTGCGAATATTAACCAGCTCATGGATTTTCAGCGCGACCTCGACGAAAACAAAGCTGATATCCTGCATAAAAAAGCGCCGCCCGTGCCCGCCAACACCAATGTCGCTGCACCGGAGGCGATAAAGCCGCCGGAACGAGGGACGAAGCAGGGGGGACCGAAACCGTGAAGAACCCGCTAAAGAAAATTTTTTCTAAAAAGTCAAAGCCTGCGCCGCAGCATCCATCACGGGCGAACCCGGATATGCCGCGTGTTTTCGTTCAGGAAGCAGCGGGGACCGATACAATCGTATTTAAGGACCTGGTGCTTCACGGCCCCGATGGAAAGCCGCTGATCGATTACGGCACGGTCACTTTTTCGCCCGGGGACCGCGTTATGCTGAGCGGTCCGGCAGGTTGCGGCAAGTCAGCGGGACTCGCGGCGCTGCGCAATGCCTGGCTGTTGGGCGGCAGCGGGGAGATCACAGTGCCGCCAGAGATCCGCTTTGTGCCGCAGGAGGAATATTTCCCCGATCGTTCGCTGCGCGGGATCGTCTGCGCGCCCGACCCGATTTCCAAATACACGCGCGAGCAGGTTGCGCAGGCGCTGACGGATGCCGGGCTTAGCGACTTCGTGGACTCAATGGATGACACCACCAAGCGCGGCGAGTACTGGAAAAACACTTTTTCCGGCGGGCAGAAGAACAAATTGGGCATTGCCGGGGCATTCCTCCATGCGCCGGAAACCAAGGTGCTGATCGTCGACGAAATCACGGCGGCCCTCGACGCACGGTCTGAGGCTTTGCTATACCCCCGCCTGCTGGAGCGCATGAAGCATGGCATTATCATCAGCGTTGCGCATCATTCGACGCTGGCGCCGCAGCATAATGTCTTTGCAAAAGTGGAAGATGGGAAAGTAGCCTACATCAAAAACCCGGATCCGGTGCCGGCGCCTAAACCCGGCCCCGTCATCGAGCCGCCGAAGGCGGCCTAGCTGTTTTCACGCGCGGGAGGATTTTTGGGCATGCGTCCGCGTTGCTCGAGCCAAGCGACGACTTTTACGACGTGCTTCTCCAGCGTATCTTGCGTAAAGGGTTTGACGATGTATGACGTCGCGCCGGACTTTAGCGCCTCCTGAATGTAACGCTGCCCGTCTTCCCCGGAAACGATCACGAAGGCGACGGAGTCATAGGCGCGATCTTCGCGGCACTGCTGCATCAGCGCAACGCCGCTTTTTCCCGTCATACGCCAATCGAGGAAGAGGACGTCAAATTCCCCCGCCGCAAGCTTCTCCTCTGCCTCGGCCGCGCTCGCCGCGGCAGTGATATTGACTGCACCCAAATTCCGGAGCATTTGTTCCAGTGTTTTGCTCACGACACGGCTGTCATCAACGATCAGAATTTTGAGTGGCGAAATATCTGCAGTCATATTCATCATTCCTGGCTGTGTTGGGAGCTTACGCCTGGTGGTATAAGCGGTTCCTTATTTGGCGCGCCCGCTGGCGTTCTCAGCCGCCCGCGATATTTCGACCCGGTTGCGGCCATTTTTTTTCGCGCGGTTAAGAAGATCATCAGCCTCTTTCATCATTCCCTCGAGCGTGGCACGCGTGCCGTGACATACGCCGAAGCTGGCGGTCACGCGGATCGGCTTGCCCGGCTCGCCGAATTCATGTTCCTCGATCAGTTTGCGAATACGCTCGAAGAACCCGACAATGCTCTCGTCGGCAAGGTTGACGGCAAGTATGGCGAAGGAGTCGAGCCCATAACGCGCCACGATGTCGGTCTGCCGGCATTGACGGCGCAGAAGCTCAGCGACGCCTTTTAACACGGTATCCCGCGCCTTCTGGCCGGATTTTGTCTCTACATCCCGGGGGTAATCCAGATCGATCAGCGCTGCGGTCAGCCGGATCTGGTCGCGATTGGCGGTCGCGAACAGGTTTGTACCGGCTTCGAAGAAGAAGCGGCGGTTATGAATTCCCGTCAACGTATCCCGAATGCCCATATCCTTTAGCTTGCTGAACAGGTCGAGCATCCGCAGGTTTTGGGAGATGCGGCAGAAAAATTCTTCGGGGAGGAAGGGCTTCTTCAGGAAGTCATTGGCGCCAAGCTTGATAAATTGCGCGGAGAGCAGCCCCCGGCTGACGCCTGAGGCGATGCCAATGATGGCGAGCTGCTCGCGGTCGAATTTTTTGCGGATCTCCTGCACGAGTTCGACCCCATTCATGCCCGGCATGAAATAATCCGTGATGACCAGACGGATGTCAGGGGACGCCTCCAGCAGGTCGAGCGCTTCCTGCGCGGTTCCCGCTTCGATCACCTGGCATTGGTAGCCGGTGAGCAGCCCCCGCACATGCTGACGGCTGGTCTTTGAATCGTCCACGACAAGTATCTTGGTCTCGCGGTTACGGTGCACGCGCTCGACGATGTCGACCAGATAGCTCAGACTGGACGGGGTATCTTTGATCACGTAATCCATGACGTTCCAGTCGAGGATCATCTTGCGCAGGTCTTCGGAATAGAAACTGGTGAACACAATGCAGGGGATGCGTTTTTGCATCAGGTACTCTGCCGCTTCACCCTCCGAACTGTCTGGAAGAATGATGTCAACGAGGGCGAGGTGAAAGCTCTGGCCGCTGTCGAGAATTTCCCGTGCGGCCGCCAGTGTGCCGGCTGTGACAACCTCCGCGCCGATGCGTTCCACGATCGCCTTGGTGACGATGCGGGAAAAAAACTTCGAGTCATCCACGATCAGGATGCGCGTGGCGTCTTGGGTATCCATCGGGGTACCTGTGCAGCTGGTCGGAGGCGAGCGCCATTTCCACTATCGCATTGCGCTGCTTAAAAAAGGCGTAACGGGCATGGGTAAAGGTTGCCAAATTCCATAAAAATGAAATGTCATTTCAGCGGCTTAGGGT
>DASPMW010000155.1:0-38396 GCA_035626855.1 Patescibacteria group bacterium | reverse complement strand
CGCGGGAGGAGGGGTTGTTGTTCGCTGATGTCTGGCGCGAATGGGCGGCGGGCGATCACCGGCCCTATCTATGCGACGGCTTGCACCCGAACAGCGACGGACATGCGCGCCTTGCCGCATTCATGGCGCCGCTGGTCGAGCAGCTGCTTACGGCTGCGGCGGCTTGACGCCTGGTGGCTTCTCCGGATTGAACGGAATAAACCGCACCTTGCCGCTTTCCAGGCTCTCCCGGCGTATCACCCGCGGCGTGTAGCCTTCCTGCTCGGTGATGATCCTGTCCCCCGGCTTTGCGATTACAAAGCTGGAACCTGCGTGGAGGGCGAGCGGTTCGGTGACTTCGAGCGCCATGACGGGCCCCTTCAGGTGGCGCACGATCCGGGGGTCATCCGTCGCTTCGAGGGAAGACTGGTGGCGCTCGTCGATATAGCCGGCTGCGTATTCATAGGCATCGGACGCCATGCTGCCCGTGATCTTTTCTGTACCCGCGATAATCTCGGCGTCGGTCAGCGAGGCGAGCGGCACGGTTGAATCATATTGCCCGAGCGTCAGCACCTGTCCCGCGCGGGCGGTGCCTTCGTGGAAGTAGCGGTTGCCGTCGACCGCGATCCAGCCGGATTGATAGACCTGGCCTTCTTCGAGTGGAACGACGCGGTAGAAGGTTTCCCAAACGACCGGCTTGGCGCCCTTCATGTCGGCCGCGGTGTAGACCGGCGCGGATGCAAAGGGTTGTTCGGGGGCGCCGGGGTAGGGAAGTTCCTGCCACTGGTAGCGTTCGCCCGATTTTTGCGTAACGAAGAGCTGGCCGGTTTCGTGAATGGCAACGTGATTGCCAGTGCCATGCATATGACGCGTGACTCCGGACACCGCCATCGCCATCTCGATGACGTCGGAATAGGGGAAATCGGGATAAGCGGGATTATTGCTCGAGGTCGCAAAGGAGCGCTCCAGCTTCATATAGCCGCTACCCGGTTCGTATGTGCGCTGCGTTTTCTCGACGCCGTTCTTCAACCCTTCGTAGAGCACATCGAAGTAGACGCGGAACTGGGCCTCGGAGACAGGCGTGCCGTCATGGTCTTTGTTCGGTTCCTTGGCGGGGGTCACCGCGATGGGAGTTTTGCCATAGGCTTTGAAAACATCGGCGGTATAGGCCTCCGCCCCGTCTATGCCGGTCGCCCACCAGATTGCCGCGTAAAACAGTTGGTCATCGTTATAAGCCATGGGGCCCTCCAAATATGGAAAATTTTTAACCATGCTTGGGCGCTATGTCAACTACAAAGGAATTATTCATACTTTTCAAGGTACTGTTTAAGAACTTTTAACTGCGCAGGACATTATAGATTGCGCCGTTACAACTACAGGGCGCAGACGGTAAAAGCCCCCCGATAAGAAGGAAAAGAAGGATGGCCCAGAAAAAATCGGCGCTACGCAAACCCGTGAAGGTACTGGTGACCTTGATCCTCCTGATCGCCCTTGTCGCCGGCGGTTATCACTTCTGGCAAGGGCGGAAACAGGCGGAGGAACAGGCGACAAAGGTCAGCGTGGTGACGGTCGCGCGCGGCGACATCGAGGAAGTGGTGACCGCGCAGGGCAAGCTCGAGCCGAAGGATTTCGTGGATGTCGGCGTGCAGGTCTCGGGCCAGATCAGGCAGATCAAGGTCGAGCTTGGCGATATCGTCAAGAAAGGCGACCTGATCGCCGAGATCGATCCCAAGATTTATGAAGCGAAGGTGGAGGCGGACGAGGCGCGCATCAAGACGTTGCAGGCGCAGATCGCCCAGCAGGACGCACAGGTGACGCTTGTCAATCAGCAGTACCAGCGCACGCAGAAGCTGCTGCAGGCGAAGGCGGTCAGCCAGGATGCTTTTGACAGCGCCGACGCGGCCCTGAAAATCGCGAAAGCGCAGCGCGACGCGCTCGATGCGCAGCTGCAGGAGGCGCAGTCGGCCCTCGACGGGGACAAGGCCAATCTTGGGTATACCAGCATCTACGCGCCCATGGACGGCACCGTGGTGATCAAGGATGCCAAGGAAGGCCAGACGCTGAACGCGACCCAGTCCGCGCCGCGCGTCGTCCAGCTTGCGAGCCTCGACGTCATGACCGTGCGCGCGCAGGTGGCGGAGGCGGATGTGATGCGCATCCGGGAAGGCGGCGACGTGTATTTCACGACGCTGGGCGCCTCCGGACGCAAATGGACCGGCAAGGTGCGGCAGGTGCTGCCAACGCCCGACGTCGTGAACGAGGTGGTGCTCTATAACGTGCTGGTCGACGCGGAGAACAAGGACCGCCAGCTGATGACCGGAATGAGCACGCAGATGTTCTTCGTCATGGGACGGGCCCAGAATGTGCCGCTGGTGCCGATTTCCGCGCTCGGCAAGCGGGCGCAAAAGGAAGACCGGGAAGGCGCGGTCGCCTACCGCATCAAGGTTCCGGCCGGCGCGAAGGACGCCGAAAAAATCATCCATGTCGGATTGATGGACCGTCAGATGGCGGAGGTAAAGGGCGGTCTTGCCGAAGGCGACAAGGTCATCATGGAAGCGCCGGCTGCGGGCGATCCCATGGCCGGCGTGCCGCGCCGCATGCGCAACATGGCGGGAAGGCTGTAAGCAAAGGATGGCCACGCCGCTCCTCGAGCTTCGGGATATCCGCCGCCATTACGAGAGCGGCGACAGCGTTGTAAAAGCGCTGGACGGCGTATCGCTGAAAATCTTCCCGGGCGAGTTCGTCGCGGTAATGGGGCAGTCGGGCTCGGGCAAATCGACCTTCATGAACATTGTCGGGTGCCTCGACAGCCCGACCTCGGGCGAATACTTTATTCGCGGGGTGGATGCAGCAGGGCTCGCCGCGGATGAGCTCGCGGCGCTGCGGCGGAAAACTTTCGGCTTCGTCTTCCAGCGTTATAACCTGCTGAAGACCGCGACGGCGCAGGAGAATGTCGAGATACCCGGTATATATGACGGCATGAGCAAGGCCGAGCGGATGGAGCGGTCGGAAAGCCTGCTCGCGCGGCTTGGCATGGGCAACCGGCTCGACCACCGGCCGGGTGAACTGTCGGGCGGGCAGCAGCAGCGCGTGGCCGTCGCGCGCGCACTCATGAATAATCCGCCTGTCATCCTGGCCGACGAGCCGACGGGCGCGCTCGACAGCCAGAGCGGGCACGAGGTGATGGAACTTCTGAAATCGCTGCATGCGGAAGGGCGCACGATTATCCTGATTACGCATGATGAAAAAGTGGCGCAGAACGCGCATCGCATCATCCGCATCCATGACGGGCGAATCTCGGATGACAGCGGCACGGTCGATGGCGCGTCGGGCGCAGTCATTGCAGCCGAGCGGCAGGGTCGCACGCCAAGCCTGCCGGCGGAAATACTGCAATCCTTCAAGACGGCCTTTCGCGCGCTGCGCACCAATATCTTCCGCACCGCCCTGACGCTGCTTGGCATCATCATCGGCGTCGCCGCCGTCGTGACCATGATGGCGATCGGCGACGGCAGCAAGCAAAAGGTGCTCAACCAGATCAATTCGATGGGCACGAACGTCATCCTCGTGCAGCCCGGCATGTCCGGTTTCCGGGGCGGCGGGGATATCATCACGCTCACCCCCGACGACGCGAAGGCGATCGAGGAGCTGCGGAATGTGGCAGCCGTCATGCCAGAGCGTCGCGGACGCCAGACCTTGCGCTTTGGCAATCTTGACTACGCGACCTCTGTCTCCGGTGTCAGCCCGGCAATGCCCTCGGTGCGCAACTGGGAGGTCGAGAGCGGCAATTTCTTCACCGACCGCGACATGCAGGGCAATGCCTCGGTCGCGGTGATCGGCCAGACCGTGGTCGAGAAGATCTTCCCGAACGAGGAAAATCCCATCGGCAAATACATGCTGATCAAGAATATTCCGTTCGAGGTCATCGGCATCATGGCCAGGAAGGGCTCGATGCCCTGGGGCGGCGACCAGGACGATGCGGTCTTCGTGCCGCTGAATACCGGGCTTGTCCGCCTGTTCGGCCGCGCCTATGTGAATAACATCAGCGTCAAAGTGTCCGACATGGACGCCATGGGCGAAACGGAAACCGCAATCAAGCAGCTGCTGATCGCGCGCCACCGGACCGAGGATTTCAACGTGCTGAATTCAGCGTCCTTCATCGACATGGCGACAACCGCCCAGAACACGCTGACCATCCTGCTGGGCGCGGTCGCGGCGATATCGCTGCTGGTCGGCGGCATCGGCGTCATGAACATCATGCTGGTGAGCGTGACGGAGCGTACGCGGGAAATCGGCATCCGGATGGCCACGGGCGCCCGTATGCGCGACATCATGCTGCAATTCAATATCGAGGCCGCCGTGGTCTGCATCATCGGCGGGTTGCTTGGACTTGCGCTTGGCTTCGGCGCCGGCTGGGCCGTGTCGCTGTTCAACGTGGACGTCAATTTCGCGCCTCTGCCGCCGATCCTGGCTTTCACCTCGGCTGTTTTAACCGGCCTTATTTTCGGCTATCTTCCAGCGAGGAAGGCCGCGCGCCTCGATCCTGTCGCTGCGCTGTCAACGGAGTAACAAAGATGAAAAAAACTGTCGCCGCCCTGCTGGTGCTTTGCACGCTGACCGCCTGCAATCTGGGTAAGGATTTCGCCCGCCCGGAGATGAGCCTGCCCGGCAGCTGGAAAAAGGGCGACAAAGTCACCCTGTCACAGCATATCAACCCCGACTGGTGGACAAATTTTAAGAGCGCGGAGCTGAATATGCTCATGACCGAGGCGCTCGCGCAGAATCTCGACCTCAAGGCCTCGCTCAACCGCATCCGCCAGTCGCGGGCAACCGCGCGCATCGCGGGATCGGCCTTGCTGCCCGCAATTGATGCCTCCGGCAGCCTCGGCGGGACCGAAACGCGCGCGAACGGCGCAGGGCGCGACGGCTGGACTACGTCGGGCCGGGCCGGGCTCGATGTCTCTTACGAACTCGACCTATTTGGCGGCAACCGCGCTGGCGTGAATTCGGCGCGCGCTCTGGTGCGCAACAGCGAGTTCAACCATGATGCACTCGCGCTGATCGTCATGTCGGACGTCGCGCAGATCTATTTCCAGTTTCTCAACCTTCGCGAGCGCCTCGCACTTGCCGAACGCACGCAGAAAAACATTGCGGAAGTCCTCAAGGTCGCCGATGCGCGCTTCAATGCAGGCTCCACCTCGGCTATCGACGTGTCGCGCCAGCGCACCGAGCTCGCCAACGCCCAGGCGGGCGTGGCGGCGCTACGAAACCAGGTGAACGCAACGGAAAACGCATTATCCGTCCTTCTCGCCCGGCCGCCGCAGAATCTCGGCCTGAAGGGCTGGGGGCTTGGCGGCATCGCCGTACCGAAGGTGCCGCTGACGCAACCGGCTGATATTCTCGTCCAGCGTCCCGACATCCGCGCAGCGGAAGCGCTGCTTGTCGCGGCGAACGCGGATATCACCGCCGCGCGCGCCGCGTTCTTCCCCCGCGTCGATATCGGCACCGGCATCGGGCTGGCGCTATCGCCGCTTGGCGGACCCGCCACCAATGCGATCGACCTGCTGGCGTCCATCGTCGCGCCGATCTTCCACGGCGGGGCGCTGGAAGGCGGTGTCGAGCGCGCGACCGCCCGGGAAATGGAGCTCGCCGAAAACTACCGCAAGGTCGTGCTGACCTCCCTGCAGGAGATCGAGGACGCCTTGTCCGCAGTCAAGGCGGCGCGTTCCCGCCAAGGTTCATTCTCGACCGCCGTGCGCGAAGCGAAGCGGACCTACGAGTTGTCGCGCGGGCTGTATGAAGCCGGCTCGGTCGATTACCAGACGATGCTTGAAGCGCAGCGCAGCCTGTTCTCCGCCAACGACAATTATGCGAGCGTGAAGCTGGAATTGCTGAACGCCGAAGTGGATCTTTACCGGGCGCTTGGCGGCGGTTGGATTTCGAATACCTCCTCGGCCGCTGCGACGCGCAAGGCCGGGGTGCAGAAGAAGTAGCAATTCCCCGCCATCGGTTTCGGCGGCGTGATTTAAAAAACCCCTTCTTCAGGCGCTTATCGCGCCGGGGTTGCGTTTGGGGCACGCCCGAGTCACAATCAGGGCGAGCCTTTCAATATCACGTATTTCAGGCCAGATGACGATCGCGCCGAACCACCCGCCAACGCCGACCGGCACCACTGCCGGAGCGGAGGCCATTCCGGCGTTTTCCTCCCTGCGCCGGCAGCTGGGCACGGACTGGCACCTGCTGCACCCGAATATCCAGGAACGCTTCGCCCGTGACCCCATGCCGGGTGCGAATATCGTCTATGAGGGGCGGATGGAGGAGATCCGCTGTTCGCGCATGGGAAAGCTTTTCGCGCAGCTGACGCGGGTGATCGGGAACCCGTTGACGCCGCATCAGGGCAGAGACGTTCCGATGCGGGTCGAGCTGATCAAGGTCCCGGGCTTTCCGGGCGTCTGCTGGCAGCGCACCTATTTCTACCCGCGGCGCAAGCCGTATGTCGTGATCTCGGTCAAGAAAGAAAGCGCGGCGGGCGAGCTGATGGAATGCGTCGGCGGCGGCTTTGGCATGCTGCTCGACGTATATGCGAAGGATGGCAGCCTGCATTTCGAAAGCACCCGGTATTTTTTCACGTTTTTCGGCCGCCGCGTGCCGCTGCCGCACTGGCTCGCGCCGGGAAGAACGCATGTCATTCATGAGGATCTGGGCGGCGGGGATTTCCGTTTCACCATTTCGATGGTGCATGGGCAGCTCGGCGAAACATTTTACCAGACCGGGGTCTTCAGGCGGGCGATGTCGTCTCCAGCGTCGTGATATCCAGCCCGGCGAGCCCCGCGATATACTGACGCAACGTGATCAGGCCGAGGCACGGCATCGCCCCCCGTTCGTTGACCGTGCCGCGCGCGAGGCCCGTTGCGAGCAGCAGGGAAGGGATGGTGGGGATATGCTGGCCCTGTCCGGTTTTCGCGGTCATGTAGAATGTGATGCGTTGCGGAACTCCGCCCGCACCTTCGCCGGAGAGAATCATGTGGAAACCACTTTTGCCGGTGCCGAAAATATCGAGCATCTGCCGCATCTTCAGCAGCGCAGCCGAGTATTTGGCGAGGTCGCTGACCAGCCCCCGGCGCACCAGCCAGGAAAGGGACCATATTCCCAGTTGCAGCGCGGCGATTTCCTGTCCCGCGCTGAAGCGGAGATCCTTCAGCTGCGGATACCGCAGGGGGAACAGCGCATGATCGGGAACATCGCATTCCCCGAAGAAGCGCAGCCCGAGGTCGGGATAGTTATGCGCATGCAGGCCCTGCGCGCCGTAGACGGGCATCATCGCGCCGTTGCGCAGCGCGCTGAAAGTTTTGCCGGCGTAAGACAGCACAGCCGCCCCCGTCGCAGCGCCGAAGCGGGTGCGCTGCGCGACGGTGATGCCGTAATCAACTGCCTCGAGCCGCCGGAAGCGCGGCAGGTAGTGGTCGATAACCGCCGCCGTCAGGCAGGGGACCGATGACGCGCCGCTGACGAGCAGCAGGTTCTTTTCCCGCGCCTGTGCGTCTAGCCGGCCAATGCCGGCAACGAAGTCGCGACCGTCGGCGAGATCGATGTAATGGCAGCCCTGCGCCAGGCACGCCTCGGCGACGTCATAACCCTGTCCCTGGAAGGGGCCGGAGGTGTGAATGACGATATCCGGCGCAACCGCGGTCAGGACGGCTGAAAGATCGTGCGTCGTATCCATGGCGTGGTAAAGTGGCAGGTTGGGCGATTTCTGCAGCTCGGCCGCAAGCGCGCGGCATTTATCGACGTTCCTCCCGGTGATGACGACGCGAATTTGCGGGTCGGCCGCAAGCCGCCGCGTAATGATGCTGCCGAAAAAGCCGTAGCCGCCGATGACGAGGATCTTTTTCATGCGGGGCGGCAGGCTTCCTGCATCGTTACTTGACGGCCACAGCCTCGGCGATCTTGTTGTAGGCGGCGATTACTTCCGGGGGGCAGGGATCGGACACGAAAGTCTTCACGCCGGCGGGGATGTTGAATTCCGGCGCGTCCCGCAGTTGTTCGGGAAGCTTGTCGCGGGCGTCCAGGATCGAGGGAATGTTGCCCGAGAACACCGCGTACCTCGCCATGTTGGACGGCTCCAGCAGGAACTGGATGAATTTGATGACCGGACGGATATTGCGGGAATCGCGCGGGATCGCAAAGGTGTCAAGCCAGAGCTCGACCCCTTCGCTCGGATATACATACTGGATCTTGGGGTTCTTTTCGCGCGCGATATAGGCATCGCCGCTCCAGGCCATCTGGAACGTGATATCGTCGGCGGCGAGGTGTTCGTAATACCCTTCCGCCTTGTAGGTTTTCACGAAGGGCTTTTGCGCGGCGAGCATGAGCTCGAGGCGGCGCAGGACGTCCGATGACGCGTCGCAGTTGCGGGAACCTGCGGCGATGGAGGTGATCGCGAGCAGCGTGGAGGATTCTTCACCCAGCATGCCGACCGTTTCTTTCTCGCCCTCCGGCCGCTTGAAGATCTGCGACCAGCTCGTGATTTTTTCCGAAGTGAGCCCGGTATTTACCGCGATGCCGGTCGTGCCGTAGAACAGGGGGATCGACCAGGTGTATTTGCTGTCATAGGTCGGGTTTTGCACAGGCTTGGCCAGCTTCTGCCCGTAGGCGCGGATCTCCTCAGGCAGGGGCTGCAGCAGCTTCGCCTCGACGAGCCGCGGGATGTAGTTGCCGGACGGCGTTATGAGATCGTATTTGCCGCCGGCCCGCAGCTTGGCTTCAAGATCGTCGTTGCTGTAAAACAGGGTCGTGTTGACGTGGATGCCGGTCTGCTTTTCGAATTCCCGGAACAGTTCGGGCGCGTCGTAGGTATCCCAGGTGTAGAACTGGATCGTTTGCGGCGCCCGCTTGTACAGCAGGCCCGCCGCTATAACGACCACGATCAGCGCGAAGGCAACGAGGGCCCTGTTCATTTCAGCACGCGCTCCCAGATTTTCTGCTGGTTCTTGACGACCTTGGGCGCGCAGGTGGTGGAGACCGGCGCGTTGAGGCCCGCGGGTACGTTGAATTCAGGCGCATCCTTGATTTCGGCAGGCATCAGGTCCTTCGCCGCATCCATCGAGGGGACGTAGCCCGAGAATTCGGCATATGCCGCGAGGTTTTCCGGCTTCAGCACGAATTCGATGAATTTTTTCGCGTTCTCCGGGTTCTTGGAGGTGGAGGGGATCGCAAGGTTGTCGATCCAGACCTCGACGCCCTCTTTGGGATAGACGTATTTGATGTCCTTGTTCTGCTGGCGCGCGAGATAGGCGTCGCCGCTCCAGGCCATCTGCATCGCGATATCATTCGCTGCCATGCGCTCGACATAGCCGGTCGCGCCGTAAACTTTTACGAAAGGCTTCTGCTTGATGAGCAGCGCCTGGATCGCCTTGTAGGTGTCGGCGCTGTCCTCGCAATAGGGCTTGCCGAGGGCAAGCGCGGCCACGTCCATGACGGTGCCCGTGTCATCGAGTACGCCGAGGCTTTTCTTCTCGCCGTCCGGGCGGGTGAAGAACTGGTCCCAGCTCGTGATGTCCTCCTTGACGAGCTTGGTGTTCACGGCGATGCCTGTCGTGCCCCAGAACAGCGGAAGGGAATGTTCGTTCTTCGGATCGAAGCCGGGATTTTTGACAGTTGCGGCCATTTTCTCTCCATAGGCCTGCAGGTCGGCTGGCAGGGGCTGCAGCAGCGTTTCGCTGGCAAGCAGCGGGATGTAGGGGCCGGACGGCATGACGACGTCATAAGCGCCGCCCGCTTTCAGTTTGGCGATCAGCGCGTCGTTGCTGGAATAGATGTCGGTCACGACATCGATGCCGGTCTCATCCTCGAATTTCTTGAAGAGGTCGTCGTTTTTGTAGGTGTCCCAGGTGTAGATGAACAGCTTCTTGTCGTTAGCCGCATAAACCGGACCCGAGAGCAGGGCCGCGAGGGAGATCGCCAAAACGAATGATTTGATTTTCATGTCAAACCGCCTTTCTTTGATTGATGACGTAGGAGGATACCACGAGGATGATTGAAATCACGAGCAAAATGGAAGAAACGGCGTTGATCTCGGGCGTGATGCCCTTGCGAACCATGCTGTAGATGTAGACGGGCAGGGTCATGGCGCCGGGCGGAGCGACCATCTGCGTAATGATGAAATCGTCAAGGGAGGTGATGAAGGCGAGCATGGCGCCCGAGGTGATCCCCGGCAGCATGAGCGGCAGCGTCACGCGGCGGAACGACTGCCACGGCGTCGCGTAAAGGTCGGCGGCGGCTTCGAACAGAGAAGGCTGGAGCGTTTCGATGCGCGCGCGGATCGGGGAGTAGGCGAAGGGGATGCAGAAGACGGTATGGGCGATCAGCACATTGCCGAGGCCGAGATCGAGGCCAATGATGAAGAAAAAAGACATCGTCGCGATAGCGATGACGATTTCCGGGATCAGCAGCGGCAGCGTCATCAGGAACGAGGATGACTGCCCGACTGCGCGCGGCACTTTGCCGCGCATGCCGATTGCCGCCATCAGCGCGATGAGGGTGGAGAGGACGGTCGCGCTCACCGCCACGACCAGCGAGTTGATTGTCGCGCGGCGCAGATCGTCGTTCTGGAACGCCTTCAGGTACCAGTCCGTCGTAAATCCCTTCCACACGGTGATCAGGCTGTTCGCGTTGAACGAGAAAATGATTACGATGAGGATCGGGATATAGAGGAAGGCGAGCGCCAGATAGGCGGTCGTTGCAACGCCCGGGATTTTTGCAGGGGACGCGGCGGCCGCCATCAGACCAGCTCCTTCAGCCCGCCGCGGCGGGACATGATCATGAGGCCGATCATGACGATCGCCATGAGCGCGACGGAGGCGGCGGAGCCGAACGGCCAATCGCCGGCCTGCCCGAACAGGTTCTCGATCTTGTTGCCGATCATCATTTGCTGCCCGCCGCCCAGCAGCTGCGGCGCGAGGAAGGAGCCGATGGAGGGGATAAAGACAAGGATGCAGCCCGCGATGATGCCGGGCATTGTCAGCGGGAGGGTGACTTTGCGCAGCGTCTGCCAGCGCGTTGCGTATAAATCCGACGCCGCCTCGATCAGCCGCCAGTCCATGCGCTCCAGATTGGCATAGATCGGAAGGACCATGAAGGGCAGGTAGCTGTAGAGAAGCCCGACGCCAACCGCGAAGTCGTTATAGAGCAGTTCCAGTGGCTCTTTGATAAGCCCGGCATCAATAAGCGCATTGTTGACCAGGCCGTCGGTGCGCAGGATCAGCATCCAGGAATAGGTGCGGATCAGCAGGTTTGTCCAGAACGGGATCGTGACCAGCATCATCCAGAGGTTGCGCTGATGCGCGGGGCGGGTGGCCATGAAATAGGCCATCGGGAACCCGGCCAGCAGGCAAAGAATGGTGCAGATGCCCGCCAGCTGAAGCGACTTCCAGCAGATCATCAGGAAGCTCGCGTCGAAAACGCGGTTGCCGTCGAAATCGGTGTCGTAGAAAATCTTGATATAGGCATCAAGCGTCAGCGGGAACTCGACGCCGCCGGGATAATGCTGCGTCATGAATGAATAGCCAACGACCAGCAGCAGCGGCGCGGCGAAGAAGACGCCCATCACGGCGAGGAACGGGGAAAGCAGCCAGAGCGCGGGGTTTTTTACGTCCCGCATCGGATCAGCCGCTCCTGCGGGATGACGAGATTCACGGCGTCATTGACCGCAACATTCTGGGGGTCGTCTTCCGACAAGGTGATCGTCTCGCCGCTGTCGAGTTCGACAATATAATGGGTGACGGCACCCCGATAGTTGATATGCCGGATATGGCCCTTGCCCATGCCGTGACCGACAGTGAAGGACGCGTCTTCCGGTCGGAAGCCGACTTCGCCGCCGTCGAGGCCCAGGCTCGCGGCCTTGACGAAATTGCAGATGCCAATGAAATCAGCAACGAAGCGCGTCGCGGGATCGTCATAAATTTCCTGGGGCGTGCCGATCTGCGCGACATTGCCTTTTTCCATGACGGCGATGCGGTCAGACATCGACAGCGCTTCGTCCTGATCGTGGGTGACAAAGATAAAGGTGATACCCGTTTCGCGCTGCAGGCGCTTGAGCTCGATCTGCATTTCCTTGCGCAGCTTGTAATCGAGCGCGGATAGGGACTCATCGAGCAGCAAAATTTTGGGGTGGTTTACGAGTGCGCGGGCCAGCGCGACGCGCTGCTGCTGGCCGCCCGACAGTTGCGCGGGCTTGCGTTCGCCCTTGTCCTCCAGCCGCACCAGCGCGAGCGTTTCGCGCACGGATTTCTCGATCTCCGCCTGCGGCTTGTTCTGCATCTTCATGCCGAAAGCGATGTTGTCGGAGACGGTCATGTGCGGGAACAGCGCATAGCTTTGGAACACAGTGTTTACCGGCCGCCGGTACGCGGGCAGCGGTGCGATATCCTGCCCGTCGAGCAGGATGCTGCCGGAGGTCGGGATATCGAGCCCGGCGATCATGCGCAGCAGGGTCGTCTTGCCGCAGCCGGACGGACCGAGCAGCGTAAAGAATTCGTTCGACTGTATGGTGAGGGAGACGTTATCGACCGCACGCACGGGACCCGTGGGCGAGGGGAACGTCTTGCTGACGGACTGGATCACTAATCCTGATGACATGGAATTCTCAATATCACGATGCAGGCAGGGCGGCAAAACTTTTATACTCTCCCGCCGGCATCTGGGTTAGCATTCGGCGTAAAACGGCGGAGGCTGATAATATGAAAATGATCGACGTCAAGAAGCTGAACTTCGACTACCCCGACAAGCGTGTCCTGCACGACGTCTCTTTTTCAATAGATGCGGGCAGCGTGACAGCCCTTGTCGGGCCGAACGGCGCCGGGAAAACCACGCTCTTGCGGTGCATCGCGGCGCTTGACCGGCCGCATAGCGGCACGGTCCATATCGGCGGCCGCGACACGGCGGATGATCCGCGCGGCGTTCACCACATCACGGGGTATCTTTCCGATTTCTTCGGCTTGTATGACGGGCTCTCGCTGCGCCAATGCCTTACGTATATGGCCTGGTGCCAGAAGGTGCCGCCCGCGGAAGTCTCGAAGCGCGTGGAGGACGTCGCCGCGCTCGTCGCGATAACCTCCCGGCTGGAGGAAAAAGCTGGCACCTTGTCGCGCGGATACCGCCAGCGCCTTGGTATCGGGCTTGCGCTTATTCACGACCCGCAGCTGATCATTCTGGACGAGCCGGCTTCGGGCATGGACCCGGATGCGCGCATTGCACTGTCGCAACTGATGCGCGACCTGCGGGCGCAGGGGAAAACGATGATCGTCTCCTCTCATATCCTCACGGAACTCGAGGATTACTGCACCGATATGCTCGTCATTAAAGACGGCCGGGTGGCGGAGCAGGTGCAGTTGCAGGAATATGCCGCGAAAACCGTTCGGACGCTACGCATCGGGATCTCCAACCTTGGCGATACCCAGATGGACCTGCTCAGGAAGCAGCCGAACCTGAAAGTAACCGGCACCGAGAACAATGTGGTCGTCGCCGAGTTCACGGGGAGCGAGAAAGAGCAGCAAAACCTGCTCCGCCTGCTCATGGCGGAAAACGTGCCTGTATTCAGCTTCACCACCAGCCAGCACACCCTGCAGGACGCCTATATGAACGTGACCGCGGAGAAGAAATAATGTCGTACATCATCACCCCCGAATTTCATCGTAACCTGTGGTTGAAGATGTCGCCGTTCCGCCTGGTGGCGGCGCCGGTGTTCCTATTGATCGCGTCAATGATCTGCCTGAACATCATTCCCGAGAATATGGGTTTCTTCGCCAAGGGATATGCCTCGGAGCTTATGATGACGGGAGCGAAATGGTTTTATTTCCTGGTCGTCTGCGTCTGGGGAACGCACGAAGCGGCCAACGCGATGAACGAGGAAGTGCGCAGCAACACCTGGGATTTCCAGCGCATGTCGTCGATCACGCCGTCGCAGTTGGTTTTTGGCAAGCTGTTCGGCGTGACATCTTATGTATGGTATGTTGGCCTGCTTGCGCTCATCCCCTTTTGCTACGGTTACGCGACGGCGGAGGGCGGTTCCTCGCAACTTCTGGGGCCGCGCGGCGACGGGATGGACGGCGGTTACGATGCTTTTGTGGTCTTCTACATGATCCTGGCCGGCCTGACAGGGCATGCGCTGGCGTTCCTGGTCAGCTTTATCGACATGACCGGTTTCGCGGGCAAGCTGGGCAAGAAGCGCGCACCGCGCAGCAGCATGGCCTTTCTCCTCGGCGTGCTCGTGTCCTGGATGGTATTCATGCTCGGTCAGGAAGTCGCGCCTAAGCTCGCGAGCCTGAGTTCGCCCTTCGCGGCGACGCGCGCCGTCGAATGGTACGATACCTCCTATCCCAGCCCGGTCTTCGTGACCTGGAGCCTGCTGTTCTTCTTGTTTTGGGCGTTGATGGGGAGCTACCGCATCGCGCGCACGGAGCTGATGCACCGCACCTATCCGGTGGCATGGATGAGTTTCGTTGCGACCATCCTTGTCTACTTCCGGGGTTTCGCCAACCCCGGCAATGCCTATTACTATTCGCACTGGATGGGGCTTTTCGTTCTCGCGCTGCTGCTCTCCTATGCCGTGATGCTGTTCGAGGCGTCCGACAGCCGTAAATATGCGCGCTTCTTTTCCAGCCTGCGCGAAGGCGACTATCGCGGCGCGTTCGAGAATGCACATCGCTGGCTGGTCAGCATCCCGTTCATCCTTATCTGCTACGTGGTCACCCTGCAGAACGTCCCTGAAAACGGGCGGTTCATCAGCTTTGATTCTCTGGCGGGGTTCATGCTCGCGGCGATGCTGTTTGCCTTGCGCGATGGTCTCGTCATCCACGCCATGCTCGGCGGGAAGGGGGGCCGCCATGCTGGGTTCAAGGTGATGTTCTATTACATCCTGGCTTATATCGCGCTGCCCTTCCTGCACTTCGCGCTGAAGCCGAACAAGTTCAATTTCCGCGTTGTTTCCTGGCTTGAGAGCTATCTTTACGGACGTAACATCGATGTCGAGGTGCCGGAAGTGGTGCGCTCCCTCGCGATGTATTACCCCCTGCCGCTCAAGGATTTCACCCAGAGCCTCCTGCCCGTTGCGCTGGAGGCGGGTGCCGCCGCCTTCCTGCTCTACACCGTGCTTGACCGCGCCCGCCATCGCCGGCTGCGGGGCACGGCCTGAAATTATGCAAAGGTTAATCATTTATTATCAATTGCATTATATAGTGGGCGGAGAGGTATTTTGATATGGGCACCGTGAACCTTCCCGATCTGCGCGTCCTGCTCGTCGACGACAACGTCGTCGTGCGCAAACTGATCGAAGTGCAGCTCGCCAATATGGGCTTCAAGAACATTGATTCCGCGGGAAACAGCAACGAGGCGCAGGAAAAGATTTCTGCCACGCCCTACGACATCGTGTTTCTCGACTGGAACATGCCCGGCAAAAGCGGATACACGCTCATGCAGGAATACCGGGAGGACCGGCAATATGATCATATCGCTTTCGTCATGGTGACGGCGGAAAGCCAGGAGCGCTATACACGCGAGGCCCTGAAGGCCGGCGCGACCATGTACATCACGAAACCTATCGCCCCCGCGACGTTCAAGGAGAAGATCGACCGCGTGCTGGCCTGGCTGGAAAGCAACCGGGCCTCCAAAGCAGGCGCGGCGGGCGCATGAAACCCATTTCGGCAAAAGACATCGACGCGGAACGTGCCCATATCTCCGAAGTCGTCTCAGATGGCGTCGTCGAGACCTTCAACAGCATGTTCGGCCAGGCAATCACCGCCGGCGACCTTGCAGAAAAATTCCAGTCGGAAAAAGGCAGCGTCTATTCCTCGATCAAGCTGCACCAGGCGAATGTGGATGTTGAATTCTGCTTCCGCTTCGATATCGAATTGCTGCTGCAGGCAGCAGAATTGATTTTTACGCGCGACTACCTCGATGCGAACCCCGTGCAGAACGACATCGCCTGCGAGATCGCGAACATCGTCTGCAGCAAGGTGAAGGCCTACCTGAATGAAAAAGGCTTCGACACGGAAATGGGGTTCCCGTTCATTCCGCCAGCCGATGAAAATCCGCTCCTGAAAAACCGCGACATGGTGCATATGCACTTTTATTATGGCGGCGAGCAGTCCTCACGCGGAGTCGGCGTCGTCGTGAATTTTTTCGCGGACGACAAACCGCCTGTCACGTAAGCGAAGATTCCCCCTGATATCATCCTGAACTAATCGCGACGTTGTCTCGCACCCCGCCGGCTAAAAAATTAATCATTTGGCATTCGGATGGGCCGGAGGCGCGTACCGCGGCAGCGGGCGTTATGCTGTACCCGATTACTCTCGCCATCTCTCGCCGCCAATTCACGATCGGGAACGCGAAGGTCAAATTTATTTTTTTCCTACCAAAGTATGCAGTCGGTGGGTTACTCGCCAAGAGCGAGTCGAGTGAGACACTCGACTGTATGCGCGGCCAGCATTGCCGCCGGGGAGCAGCGCGGAATATTTACGAATTTGCAAAGTTTGTCCTCAAGACTGGATGCAGGAGGACAGTTTCGCCGCGTGCTCACGAGCCTGAAAATATTGATCATCGATGACGACGCGCTCGACCGCATGGCGATCCGGCGGCATTTGGCGTCGCGCGGCGGCACGGTCGACGTCATGGAAGCAGAAACCGGCGCGGAAGGGATTAGCCTGATGGATGGCCGCCAATTCGATTGCGTCTTCGTCGATTACCGGCTGCCGGACATGGACGGCACGACTTTGCTGCAGAATTTCTATGACGTTGACAGGGATGTCATGCCCGCGCCCTTCGTCATGCTGACTGGCCAGGGCGGCGAGAGCGTGATGGCCGACGCATTGCGCTGGGGTGCCCATGACTACGTGCTGAAGGAAAATATCAATGCGGCGACGGTCCAGATCGCCCTGCAGAAAGCGCGTGAAATTTTCGAACTCAAGCGCGCGCGGCACAGCGCCGAGGAAAAGCTACGGCAGGCGCAGAAAATGGATGCCGTTGGCCAGCTTACCAGCGGGGTCGCGCATGACTTTAACAACCTCCTGACTGTCATCCTCGGCAACACACGGCTCATCCGCCGCCGTGCCGAGGAGATTGCCGATGCAGATTCAAGCGCGGCGTTGCTCCGGAAGGTCGACGCGGTGGAAGCGGCCGCGCGGCATGGCGCCGAGCTTGTACGGCACCTGATGGTTTTTTCCCGCCAGCGCGAATTGAAACCCGAAATCCTCGAATTGGGGGAAACTGTCCAGCACACGGTTTCCCTCCTTCATCGCACGCTGGGAGAGCGGATCGAATTAAAATTTTCCTGCTCCGGCGGTCCGTATCCGGTGCGCACGGACGTGACGCTGCTCGAAAGCGCCGTCATCAATATCGCCGTCAACGCGCGCGATGCTATGCCGGAGGGCGGTCTGCTCACCATCGATGTCGCGCAAGGCGACAATAACGGAGTGGCCTGCGGCACTGTCGCCATCACGGATACCGGTACGGGGATGCCGGAGCATGTCCGGGCCCGTATCTTCGAGCCTTTCTATACGACCAAGGCCGCCGGCGAAGGCACAGGGCTTGGGCTTGCGATGGTTTACGGCTTTATCCGGCAATCAGGCGGAAGCATCGAGGTGGAGAGCAGCGAAGGGAAGGGGACCCGCTTTACAATTTATTTGCCGCTGGCAAACCAGACTGAAGGAGAGGTGATATGCAAGGCAAGCTGAAGGTCATGGTCGTTGACGACGAACAATCGGTTCGCGACGTCCTGGTCGAAAATCTGGAGGATTGCGGGTTCGAAGTCGCTTTCGCGCGGGACGGACAGGAAGCCCTGAACATGATTGACGAGGGCCATCACCGTCCCCAGGTTGTGATTACCGATATTATCATGCCGAAGCGCGAAGGGCTTGAAGTCATCATGGAATTGCGCAAGCGGCATCCGCAAATTCGCCTGATCGCGATTTCGGGCGGCGGGCGCACCAAGTCCGCCGATTTCCTGCAGCTCGCAAAAAAGCTCGGCGCCGATGCGATCCTCCCGAAACCACTCGATCTCGACATGCTTGAAAAGACCGTGCGGAGCCTTGCTTCATAACCCTGCCCTGGGGTTCTGCTATTTCGTACGCTGTGCGGACGAATGATCGCCAGACGGGTCTTTAGGAGAGGATGTAGGTTGGAATCCCCGTACATTCCGTCCTAACCATCCGTAAATCCAGCAAATTACGCCTCTAGGGCTTAACACGCGCCGTTGGTATGATAATGGCCAAGCCTTTCCCTTGGGAAATCGTCTGATATGAAAGGAGGCGTTAAAATGGCAAAAAACCGTTCTACCTGTCCTTTCCCCAAGCTAACCGGCCGCCTGTACATTTTTCCTGCGCTGATCCCGATGGTGGAGATCCTGCCTTGGCTGCTCACGGCAGTCGGCGCGCTTGCCGGGGCGACAGGCGGGGCGTTCTGGTCACGGCGGCGGAACGTCCTCATTCTGATTGCAGCTTTATGCTTCCTTGCTGCCGGCTGCGTTTATGCGTGGAATGAATTTCATAAGCCTTCGGCGGAAGAAGGCTCGCGCATGATGCCTACCCAGGATCTGCCCGGGCTTACAACAGGAGCTGCGCCCGCCGTCGTGGCCAAAACGCATGAAGCTTTCGCGCCCCTGTGGAGCTTGAAGATCCCGCATGAAGCCCTGGCGACACCGGTGGTTCATGGCGATCTTTTGCTCCTCGGCACGTTCGAGGGTGCGCTGGATGCCTATGCGCGCGCCGACGGAAGGCTTGCCTGGTCGCTGCAGAAGAAAGAGCCGATTTTTACGAATATTGCGACGACGGAATCCGTCGGATTCGTCGGGGAGGGGCTTCACACCGCGCCCAGCGCATCGCTCACGGCGCTATCGCTGCCGGACGGGAAGCCGCTCTGGTCCCGCCAATTCCGCAGCCATGTCGAATCCGAAACGACGCTGGACCCCCTGCACAACCGGCTGTGGACCTGTGCCGGTGAACTTGGGGTCTGGGCGCTCGATATGCAGGACGGCGCAGTGCTTTGGCGCAACGCGATCGGTCATACCGACGCGACCCCGCTGCTTGTTGGGGACCAGCTCCTTGTCTCCGCGCAGCCGGATGAAAAAAAGGTTGGCGCGATTCTGGCCGCGCTGGACGCTGGAAGCGGGGCTGAAAACTGGCGTGTCGCCTTGCCGGGCAACACCATGGGATCGCCGCGGGCGGCAGGCGACCTCGTTCTGGTTGCGACGGCAATCGGACAGGTGGGTCCCCAAAAGGCGGACGACAAAGGCTGGTCCCATGCAGTGGACATGTCCGGAAAAAATGTCTGGTCGGTCGAATTGCCCGGCATGCCGCTGCCGGAAGCATCCGTGCTGCCTGACGAGGGGCTTATCATCCACACCCTCAAAAGCGGCGACCTGATCGCCCTCCATATCAAGGACGGCAGCCGCGCCTGGCACGTAAAACAAGGCGTAGAATTTCTGGCGCCGGCGGGCCTGCGGGCAGATTCTGACCCGAAATTGCTTGCCGGGATTGGCTCTGACGGCCTTGTCATCATCCGGAATGCATTGGATGGCACAGAGCTCCGCCGCATCAAGCTGAAGCAGGGAGGTTATGCGGCTCCCGTTTTCGCGGATGATATGCTATATCTGGCAGCGCCGCACGAGATCACCGCCTATGGCGGCGTGCACCTGCTGACACGCGGAGAAAAATAACGTGCAGACCCTGTGGATGAAGTTTTCCGAAGATGCTTCGCTGCCCGGCACATTTGCGCCTGAAGAACGGAAAAGACTGGAAGAAGTATACGACGCGCGCAATCCGCAGTCCCTCTGGTCGCGGTCACTTGCGTTGCTTGGCCTGCCGCCCTCCCGCGCGCAGCTTATCACCTGGTACCACGACGTCCCCTATATCAACTGGAGTGATGTCGTCGAGACTGTGAGCTGCGGCTGGATGTATGTGACAGAGCGGGGCGGCGGGTGGACCTATACCCAGCGCAACAACCTCCTGCGCACCTTGGCGCTCGTGAAGAGCCAGTGGAAGATCGAGCGCTATGTCGACAGCACGCTGAAATCGCCATTGCCACAGGGGCGTGACGCAAAGCTGCTGGAGAGCACAGCACTCGGTCTTGCCCTGCAGGCCCTGATGCAGCGGCTGCCGAATGCGGGACCCCATGAATTTGCCGGCTGGCTTGCGGCGCCGGATAAATCACCCTTTACCGTGCGTAAAACCGTAATGCAAATACAGGCCATCCAGAAGCGGCGGACACAACTGTCATCCGCTTGGTTCGACCTGTTTCCGCCGCGCCCCGCGCGCAATATGGAGCCGGAGACGCCAGCCTTTTTCTGGAATCAGCCGGATGAAGCCGCGGCCCCAGCCTCGGCGCCTGCGGCAAATGCGGCTACGATGGAATGGAAGGGGTTGCCAGTCTGCGGCGGACAGGTAACCGGGCATGCGATCATTCTTAAAAATGGCCAGGCGGGTCCGTTGGCGCTGGACCCTTCGGAATTCCCCGTGCTTGTTTTCCCGCGGGCGCGGCCCGATACGGTCGTGGTGTTCAGCCACGCTTCCGCGCTGCTGTTCGCAGAAGGGGGTGCTCTTTCGCACGCCTGCACGGTCGCGCGCGAGCAGGGAATTCCCTGTGTTACGGGATTGGGGCAGGCATTTTGGGCTGACGTCCAGGCGCTCGCGGCTCGGCGCGGGAAATTGTGGCTGACGGTCGATGGCGCGACGGGCGTGGTCCGGGCGCTGCCCGAGAAGACATAATCAAAGAGCGACAATAGGGCCGGTGATTTTATACTTCACGGCCACGCCATCACATTCGCGCGGCAAGTTGCGCGTTTCCTCCGGCGTAGGCTGACGCTCGAGGCCGACCGCGATGAAGAACCCGTCCTTGTCGCGGCTGATGCCGATCGAATTCACGGGATTTTGTGCAGCGTTATTGAAGGTATGGGACAGCAGTTTACCGACCTTGCCTTTGGCGCGCCGTGCTTCGTCGAGAGTGCTCATCGAAAGTTCTCCTGTGGTTGAAACGAGAGTAGCCCTCCGCCCGGAGGAGGTCAATACAGCCCGATTTTTAACAGTTATTGCCGCTTGTCAAATAATTAGACTGCAGCGTTAAAGGGGCACGCGAAGGAGAGGCGGGGGCTTCGCATATCTCAACACGATATATTGTTTAGAATTTGATGCTCGCGCGCTTTAGTTAATGTTCCGGATGAGCTTGAGTGGTTCATGATCTGATGTATCCTCAATATCATAGACCGGAAAAATAAATCGTAAGGTGAGCGGGCCTTGTGCGCCTTACTTTACATTTCGGAAAACAGTCATGACGGTTCCCGTTTATCGAGCATCCCCGGTATGTTAAAAACAGTCGACTATAAAGGATAGCTCATGAATCTCGACCTCGGCGGAAAGCGCGCGCTGGTTTGCGGCGGAAGCAAGGGCATCGGCCGTGCGGCAGCGGCGGAACTGGCGCTGCTCGGCGCAAGCGTGACGGTGCTGGCGCGCAGCGAGGATGCACTCAAGGAGGTCGTGGCCGATCTGGACGCACAGGCTGGCCAGACGCATAGTTATATCGTCGCGGATTCGGTGGATACCGAAGAAGTCGAGTGGAAGGTAAAGCAGTCGATCGCTTCGCAAGGGATAATCCATATTCTCGTGAATAATAGCGGCGGCCCGCCGGCCGGTGCCGCAATAGAAGCAAGCACCCATGATTACGCCGCCATCTTCACCCAGCATATGCTTTTCGGGCAGGTGCTGGCGCAGGCTGTCGTCCCCGGAATGCGGGAGGCGAAATACGGCCGGATCATCAATGTTCTGTCCACCTCGGTGAAGCAGCCGGTCAGAGGACTTGGCGTTTCCAACACAATCCGGGGAGCGGTCGCGCAATGGGCGAAGACGCTGGCCGGTGAGTTGGGTGGCTTCGGGATTACCGTGAACAATATCCTTCCCGGCGCAACCGATACCGGCCGCATGAAGGAAATCATTGCCGGCAAAGCGAAAAAATCCGGCAGGACAGAAGACGAAGTGAAGGCGGAGGAGATTGCCGCAATCCCCGCGGGACGTTTCGGTAATCCGGATGAGCTTGGCGCCGCGATCGCATTTCTTGCGAGCCCGGCTGCGGCATACATTAACGGCATCAATCTCCCGGTCGATGGCGGCCGGACCTCGGGGCTGTGATGCCCGCAGCATTCGACGGCCGGATCCTGAATTTCATTGGCGGGGAGCTGCGGGAGCCGTTATCGCGCGAATACCTCGATTGCGAAAATCCTGCGACGGGCGAAATTTACGCACAGGTCCCGGATTCAGGCGCCGAGGACCTGGAGGTTGCCGTCAGCGCCGCGCATGACGCGGCGGCGGGCTGGCGGGATTTGGGTGCGGAACGGCGTGCAACTATTATGCACAAGCTTGCTGACCTCATCGAGGCGCGGCTGGAAGAGTTTGCATTGGCGGAGAGCGTTGATAACGGCAAGCCATTGTCGCTGGCGCGCGCGGTAGATATCCCGCGCAGCATCAGCAACATCCGATTCTTCGCCGATCTAGGCAAAAGCTTCCGCGGGCAGGAATATACATCCGAGAAATCCTTTAGCTATACCCTGCGCCAGCCGTTTGGCGTCGTCGCGACGATTTCGCCGTGGAACCTCCCGTTGCTCCTGTTCTCGTGGAAGCTGGCGCCGGCGCTTGCCGCCGGCAACTGCGTGATTGCAAAGCCCAGCGAAGTGACGCCGATGACGGCCTTTCTGCTATCGAAGCTGGCGAATGAAGCGGGCTTTCCGGCGGGCGTGCTGAACGTGATTCACGGCCGCGGGCCACGGATCGGCGCCGCGATCACCGCCCATCCCCGTATCCCTGCCGTCTCATTCACCGGCGGGACCGCGACAGGCCGCAGCATTTACCAGGGAGCGGCCGGGCTTCTGAAGAAGGTTTCGCTTGAACTCGGCGGAAAAAATCCGACCATCGTATTTGATGACGCCCATCATGACCTGTCGTTGCAGGGCGCGAAAATGGCCGGCTTTACCAATCAGGGGCAGATATGTCTTTGTGGCTCCCGTATTCTCGTCCAGCAGGACGTATACGACAGATTCCGCGACGAATTCGTGGCGCAGGTGAAGCAGTTCTCCATAGCGGATCCGCTGGAAGAAACCACGATGATGGGCGCTATGGTATCGAAGGCGCATATGGAGAAAGTGCTCGGCTATATCGACCTCGCCGTTCAGGAAGGCGGAAAGATACTGACTGGCGGACAGCGCCGGGTGCTCGCCGGCCGCTGCGCCAACGGCTATTTTATCGAGCCGACCGTGATCGAGGGCCTGAGGGCGGACTGCCGCACCAATCAGGAAGAGATATTCGGTCCGGTTGTCACGCTGATGCCATTCAAGGACGAGGAAGACGCCATTGCCATTGCGAACAGCACGCAGTATGGCCTCGCTGCCTCGATCTGGACAGAGAACCCGGAGCGCGCCCGGCGGGTGGCAGCCCGGATTGACAGCGGCATCATCTGGGTGAACTGCTGGAACATGCGGGACCTGCGCACCCCCTTCGGCGGCATGAAAAACTCGGGCGTCGGTCGCGAGGGCGGATTGCATGCCATGGAATTCTTCACAGAAGTCAAAACAGTCTGCCAGCCGGCAGCATAGGAGCGAACTTGACCCAGGTTATTACGCATATCTCGGATAAGGCGCCGGAGCCCGTGGGTGCCTATCCGCATTCCAAGCGCGTCGGCAACCTGCTGTTTCTTTCCGGCGTCGGACCGAGGAAGAAGGGCAGCAAGGACATCCCCGGCGTGACCATGGATGAAAACCGCAACATCGTTTCCTATGACGTGGAAACGCAGTGCCATAGTGTGTTCGAGAACGTGAAAAATATTCTCGAAACCTCAGGCGCATCCTGGGATGATCTGGTGGACGTTACCGTTTACCTCACGAACATGAAGGCCGATTTTTCGACCTATAACAGGCTGTGGGCGCAGTATTTCGGCAGCAATCCGCCCTGCCGCACGACGCTGGAGGTATCGGCGCTGCCGACGCCGATTGCGATCGAGCTAAAGTGCATCGCGGTCATTAAGGATTAATCATGCGTCCACCGTTCAATTTCAAAAAATGGGTCGATGAAAACCGCGCAAGCCTGAAGCCGCCTGTAGGGAACAAGCAGGTGTTTGAAGACGGGGATTTTATCATCATGGCCGTTGGCGGCCCGAACACGCGAAAAGATTACCATGACGACCCGGGGGAAGAATTTTTCTTCCAGATCGAAGGCGACATGGTGTTGCGGGTGATGGAAAACGGCCAGCCGCGCGACATCGAGATCAGGGAAGGGGACATGTTCCTCTTGCCGTCCCATGTGCATCATTCCCCGCAGCGCAAAGAAAACACTGTCGGACTCGTGGTAGAGCGCAAGCGCCAGCCGGGTGAACTGGACGGATTTCTGTGGTACTGCGATGAATGCCACGCGAAGCTGCACGATGAATATTTTCAAATGCAGTCGATCGTCACTGACCTGCCCCGGGCTTTCGACCGCTTCTGGGACAACGAGCAGGCGCGCACCTGCAAATCCTGCGGACATATGATGCCCTTGCCGGCAAGCCGCCAAAAAAGGCCCGCCTGATGGAAAAATGGGACGTTCATACCCATACGACGCTGTCGCCGGACACATTTGCAGCGCTGGAGAAATACGCCCATTACGCTGATTTCATCCGTGTCCGCAAACATGCAAGCAAGCCCTGCTGCGCGGTGATGGTCAATGCGCGGGGCGACGTACAGCGCGAGGTGGAGGAAAATGCCTATGATGGCGCCGCGCGCATCCGGGACTGCGACCGGTACGGTGTAACAGTGCAGGTGCTTTCGCCGACGCCGATGATGATCCCGGACTACGTCGATAACGGCGATGATGCAGAGGACATCTGCCGCGTTCTAAATGACGACAATGCCGCGACTATGGCGCGCTTTCCGGACCGCTTTCGCGCGCTCGCCGCGCTGCCGATGGCCTTCCCGGATCGCGCCATCCGCGAAATGGAGCGCGTGCGGCGCGATCATGGCATGCCAGGCATTGAAATCAATTCAAACATTGACGGACGCGACCTTGACGACGACGCTCTGTTTCCTGTTTTTGAGGCAGCGGAGCGGCTCGGCATGGCTGTATTCATCCACCCCTGGGGCGGTTTCATGGCGCCTGCGGACCCGAAGCTCAAGCCGCGTATGAACCTCAATCGCAACTGGCGGCCATGGCTGATCGGCATGGGAATGGAGACCGCAATCGCGTTTGATTCCATGCGTTCCGGCCGGGTGCATGAGCGGCTGCCGGGCTTGCGGGTGATGTACGCGCATGGCGGCGGCGCTTTTCCTGCGCTGCTGGGCCGGCTCGAGCATGGCGCTTATTGCCGCCCGGACCTTTTCAAGGACCCACAGCAACTTAACCCCTTCGATGTCGTCAGGAAATGCGGCGTGTATGCTGACACGCTCGTTCATAACCCTGCGATGCTGAAGGCCCTGATCGAGATACTGGGCGTTGAACGCGTGGCAATGGGGTCAGACTACCCCTATCCACTCGGCGAGATGGATTGTTTCGATCCAGTCACGCGAACAAATCTTTACGGCTATGCCTGTCCCTATCCCGAGCCGAAAGGTGTATACCCGGGATATGACGTCGAACGCCTTGCTATATCGAAAGAAGACAAGCTTCGCCTTCTTTCAGGTACCGCCAAGGAATGGCTCGGTAGCGCATGACCCGCGTCACGGTAAGCCTCGGCGATTATAAAGCGGATCTCGATCATCCTGTCGATATTTCCATTCCCGTGAACTTCGCGCCGGACCAGCTTTCGGCTTTTGAGAGCCGGCCGGCACGGCAATATGCCTACAAGGTCGGGCAATTTATCGGAGATGTGCGACAGGGCGGCAGCTGCAATTGCGAAGTCTATCACTTCAGTCCCCATCTGCACGGGACCCATACGGAATGTGTCGGTCATATTACGACTGCGCGCATACGCGTGCAGGACGTACTTCGCGACACCCTGATGCCGGCGACATTGGTGACTGTTACTCCGGTGCCCGCCGCGACCTGCAGGGACAGCTATGCTCCAGCCCTGCGGCGCAACGACATGGTTATTACGCACGAAGCGCTGAAGGCGGCGCTCGCGCATCACGACGTCAATTTCCTGACCGCCCTCATTGTCCGCACCTTTCCAAATGACCCCGGCAAATTGACGCGCGATTACGCCCAGACACCCGCGCCGTTCTTCTCGAATGAGGCGATGGAGGATATCGTCGCCCTCGGCGTGCAGCATCTCCTGGTCGACATGCCGTCCCTTGACAGGGCAGATGATGAAGGTCGCCTGAGCAATCACCGCATCTTCTGGGAGGTTGGTCCGGGCGAAAAGGACGCAGCTACCCCCAGCGGGCGCACAGTGACCGAGTTGATCTATATCCCCGATAATGTCCCGAATGGCAGTTACGTGCTGAACCTGCAGGTCTCGGCCTTTGCCGGCGACGCGGCCCCAAGCCGCCCGGTGCTTTACAAGGTGAGTAAATGAATTTCCAGCCCGGCCAGGAATTTGCACGGCAGATGGATTCGCAGGACAAACTCGCATCGTTTCGCGGACAATTTCATATACCCAGGCATGGCGCGAATGATTGCATTTATTTCTGCGGAAATTCCCTCGGCCTCCAGCCCAAGGCGGTTGAAGCTGCGATAGCCCAGGAACTCGCTGACTGGCAAAATCTGGGCGTGGAGGGCCATTTCAAGGGCAAGAACCCGTGGATGCCCTATCATGAAATGCTGGCAGAAAACGCGGCATATGTCGTTGGCGCCATGCCTTCCGAAGTCGTGATGATGAACAGCCTGACCGCGAACCTGCACCTGATGATGGTATCCTTTTACCGCCCGACGCCCGAGCGTTACAAAATCCTCATCGAACCGGCGCCGTTCCCCTCCGATATTTACGCGGTCCAATCGCAGGCGAGCTTTCATGGATTCGATCCCGCCTCAGCCATCATTGAATTGAAACCGCGCGCAGGGGAGCAGACGCTGCGCATTGAAGATATCGAGGAGTTGATCGAGCGCGAGGGGCGCAGCATCGCCCTCATCCTGATCGGCGGTGTGCATTACTATACGGGCCAGTTTTTCGATTTAGAGCGCATCACCGCGGCCGGTCACCGGCAGGGCTGCGTTGTCGGGTACGATCTCGCCCACGCGGTCGGCAACGTGCCGCTGCGTCTACATGACTGGAATGTCGATTTCGCCTGCTGGTGCAGTTATAAATACCTCAACGGCGGACCGGGCGCGGTCGCGGGCGCGTTTGTGCATGAGCGTCATGCCCAGGCCTTCGACCTGCCGCGATTCGCGGGCTGGTGGGGTAATGAAAAATCCGTGCGGTTCAAGATGGGGCCCGTCTTCCAGCCCATGGCCGGCGCGGAGGGTTGGCAACTGTCGAACCCGCCCATCCTTGCGCTTGCGTCAGTGCGCGTGTCGCTCGACATTTTCCGTGCGGCGGGCATGGATAACCTGCGGCAGAAAAGTATGCAGCTGACGGGATATCTGGAATATCTTTTGCGGAGCCTGCAATTGCCGGGTCTCTCCATTATGACCCCGGAGGAGAAAAACGCGCGTGGGTGCCAGTTGTCGATCACCGTTCAGAACAAGGGACGGGTGGTATTTGACGCCTTGCAAAAAGCGGGCGTCGTTTGCGACTGGCGCGAGCCGGATTGTATCCGTGTCGCGCCCGTGCCCCTTTACAACAGCTTCACCGATGTCTGGCGGTTCGCCGAAATTTTCAAAGAGGCTGCGGCATGACGAAAACCGTACATATCGTCGGCGCCGGTCTGGTTGGCCCGTTGATGGCGATTTATCTGGCGAAAAAGGGGTTTGACGTCCAACTGCATGAGCGACGGGGCGACATGCGGAAAGGTGTCGCGGATGCCGGACGCTCCATCAATTTGGCCATCACGTCGCGAGGGTGGCGCGCTTTGGAAGATATCGGGTTGAAGGGACCGGTATCTGAAATTTCGATCCCCATGCATGGCCGCATGGTTCACGATGTACAGGGCAACACCATCCTGCAGCCCTATGGCCAGAAGGAAAGTGAAGTCATCTATGCGGCTTCGCGCAGCCACCTGAATGCCATGCTGCTGGATGCGGCCGAGACGCATAAGAATGTCAAAATCAATTTCGGCCGCAAATGCACGGGTTACCAGCCCGATAAAGACCTTTTATCATTTGAAGATGCAAACATTGAGGCCCCGGTCGTCATCGCGGCCGACGGCGCATGGTCTGCCGTCCGCAAGAGCCTCATGGCAAAAATCGAGAATTTCGATTACGCCCAAAGCTTCCAGAAATACGGTTATAAGGAACTGGAGATACCTCCCGGCGCGGGCGGCGCTTTCCGTATCGAAAGGCATGCTCTGCATATCTGGCCGCGCAAAAGCTACATGATGATCGCGCTGCCGAACACGGAAGGCAGCTTCACCTGCACCTTGTTTTTCCCCTACGAAGGCAACGACAGTTTCCAAGCGCTTAAAACACCTGGCGACGTCGCCGCCTTTTTTGCACGGGAATTTCCGGACGCGGCGGCGCAGATGCCGCGACTGACCGAAGATTTTTTTGCCAATCCGACCGGATCTCTTGTCACCATCAAGTGCGCGCCCTGGCATTACGAAGGCAAGGCGCTTTTGATCGGCGACGCTGCCCATGCGATTGTGCCATTCTTTGCCCAAGGCATGAATAGCGGGTTCGAGGATTGCGCCGCCCTGGATGCGCTGATCACGACCTCCCGCCTGGACTGGGAAAAAGTGTTCGCTGCCTTTTCGCGCCAACGCAAGCCGAATACGGACGCCATCGCCGATATGGCGGTTGAAAATTTCATCGAAATGCGCGACAGCGTCAGCGATCCCGTATTCCAGCTGAAAAAGAAGGTTGGCTTCGAGCTGGAGAAACGTTTTCCCGGAAAGTTTATACCGCGCTATTCAATGGTAATTTTCCACCCCGAAATTCCCTATGCCGAAGCCAGGGACCGGGGGGAGCGGCAGGACAAAATCCTGGACCAGCTTTGCCGCGGCGTAACGGCGCCGGAACAGGTGAACTGGGAACTCGCGGCGAAACTCATTGCCAGCTAAGCGGGACGCTTATAACGGCCGAACAGCACTGCCTTGCGTCGCAGTGTGGCCCGTTGGGATAGAAGCACTGGGACCTGACATCAGCTTCATAGCTGAATTTCCTGCCATCGCCGCGCGCGATTGTGATGGCGATATGTGCCGGAGTTTTTTGGGAAAGGATGCCGTAAAACAAGTGCGCCTCCTCGGGCAAGGCACAGCCTGACTCGCCGATCCGTATGTTATCGCTGTCACAAATGACATTACCTTTGCAGGTTTTGAAAGGCAGGGCGCCCCTGCAAGTCGTCACTGCGCCATCCATGTTCACCTTAAAAACATATTCGCCCTTCGGCCAGTTTCCGCCGTCGAATTGCAGCGTCAGGCCTTCCTGACACCACATCTCCGTGCAAGCCTGCTCGCCAACCGCAGGGAAGGAGGTGCAAAGGACGAAAATAGCTAGGAACAGGCGCAGGAACATGTTTGAAGTATAGGTATAAATATAGGAAGGAGCAACATTCCAATGTTTTTGCGCGCCGCCATTTTTATCCTTTTGTTTCTGCCGTTGCAGGCGCAGGCAGGCGATGAACGACACGATCTGGAATGGGGCGGCCAGCGCCGGCCGTTTTACGTGCATGTGCCGAAGGATCTTGAAGGGAAGCCCGGGCTACCCGTCATGATGGTGCTGCATGGCGGCGGCGGCAACGCCAAGGGAATGCAGGTGATGACTGGCATGGATGGCGTTGCCGATAAAAATGGCTTTATCGCAGTTTACCCCGAAGGCTACGGGTCGCCGATGATAGACAGCATGCGCACCTGGAACGCGGGAACCTGTTGCGGCGCCGCCGTTCGCAAAGATGTGGACGACGTCGGCTATATCGGCGCCGTGATCGACGCGCTGTCGTCGACCTATAAAATCGACACGCGGCGCGTGTACGCGACGGGACATTCGAATGGCGCAATGATGAGCTACCGCCTTGCCTGTGAAATGTCGGATCGCATTGCCGCGATCGCGCCGAATGCCGGCCAGCGCGGGTTCTCGCCCTGCAACCTTAAGCGTCCTGTGCCGGTAATGCATATCCACGGTACCGAAGATCCTTGCGCCTTATATGGCGGCGGGGATAAATGCGGGGGGTGTTTCTCTCGGTTTTTAGGCATCGGCAATGACAACTGGCCCTGCAAATCGGTGCCGCAGACAGTCCAGGAAACTGCCGAAATGAACGGCTGCGGCAAGGAGGCCGAAGTCACTTTCAGCAAAGGAGCTGTCTCGTGCGAAAGTTTCGCTTGTCCGCAGAATGCGGCGGTGCAGCTTTGCGCGATAAACGGCGCCGGGCATATTTGGGCGGGCAAGCACGACCGCGGCCCCGCCGTTTGTGCCGAGGATCCTGACAAGAAGATCTGCACGCGTTACCGTGAAATCGTCGGGCCTCCTAACGCCGATATCGATGCTGGCCAGCTTGCTTGGGACTTCGTCAAGCAATTCAGACTGTCAGCTGGGAAATAGGGAAACTCCCGCGCGCCGATCCCAGGTTGACATTGGCACCCCGCCATGCGGAAATACCATAGTTCAGAATATCTGCCCGCAAGAGGAATCGACGCATGTCCACGCCGCCGAAAAGCCACGCTGCCAACCTGAAGGATAAGCTGGAGCTTCCCCTGATTACAGCGCCGATGTTCCTGATATCCAATCCTGCGCTGGCCCTTGCCGCCTGCAAGGAAGGCATCGTCGGCAGTTTCCCTGCGCTCAACCAGCGTACCGCGGAAGGCCTCGACAAATGGCTCACCGAAATGGACGAGGGCGTTGCGGAACTCAGGAAAAACAATCCAGAATCAAAAATCGCGCCTTATGCCGTCAACCTGATCGTGCACAAATCGAACCCGCGGCTCGAGGAGGACCTCGCGCTGCTCGTGAAGCATAAAGTGCCGATCGTCATCACCTCCCTCGGCGCTGCCAAGGAAGTTGTCGATGCCGTGCATTCCTATGGCGGCATCGTGCTGCACGATGTCACCAATATCGACCACGCGAAGAAGGCAATCGCCGCGGGCGTGGACGGGTTAATCGCCGTTTCCGCAGGCGCTGGCGGACATGCGGGGACAATGAATCCGATCGCGCTCGTAAACGAGCTGCGTTCGATTTACGATGGCATCATCGTGCTGGCAGGGGGGCTGACGACCGGGCGCGACGTTCTCGCCGCCGAGGCGATGGGCGCCGATTTCGCCTATATGGGTACCCGCTTTATCTGCACGACGGAATCAAGCGCGGACCCCGCTTACAAGCAGATGATCCTCGATGCCAAGCCGTCCGACATCATCTACACCTCCGCGGTCAGCGGCGTGCCGGCGAATTTCCTCAAAGACAGCCTCGCAAAGGCCGGCTTCGACGTGGAGCAGCTGAAAAAGGAAGGCTCGACGGCCGGCAAACTCAAGCCCGTGCAAAGCGAAGCCGCCGCGTGGAAGACGATCTGGTCGGCTGGGCAGGGCGCCGTCAACATCAAGGATGCGCCCAGCGTCGCAACACTCGCGGGTCGCCTGAAGCAGGAATACGCGGATGCGGAGCAGGAAATCGCCAACCGGCACGCCGCGCGGCAAAAACCTGTGCAGCCAAAACGGCCGGCCAGCCCGGGCATGTAACCTTAAGGCGCGGGTTTTCGCGGGGGTGGCTTCCGCGCCTTGCCTGCATAGCCGGGATCCTTCAAGAACTGATTCAGTACCCGTTCATATTTCGCCAGCAGATCCTCCGGGCATTCCAGGCGGCGGTTTTTGAATGAGGCTGTCACGCTGTGCCGCGTCAGCAGGAAATAATCCTGCACGATGGCCGCCTGCTGCTCGAACCCGTACCCCAGAAGATCTTTCGCCGGGTCGAGCCTGTGCAAATAGCATTTCTGGTAGTTGAATTTATGCCGCAGCGTTTCCTTGAACGCCGCCAGCGGGGTGTGTACGACCTTGTTCTGGTGCTGCCAGACATGCGTCATTTCATGGATGAAGACAGATTGCTTCTGCGCATCGGTTTCCTTTGAGAAATCCTCCGCATAGGCGGAGCGTGGAAAGGAAATGTGGTTGGCCTTCGCAACCGCCTGTTCACGCCGCTGAAACCCGAAGGGCAGAATGCGGCGATCATGCAGCCAGACCCGCGCGTAATCGACGCTGTCGCCGAATACCGTTTTCGCGAGCGCGGTCTCTCCTGCGGTGAGACGCCGTTTAGCCATGTTGCTCCTGTGGTGGTGAATGCAGTATAATAACGTTATGACACTCCCGCAACAGCGACCTCCGGCATCTTCCAGTCCGCTTGAAATCCTGCGCAAAACCTATGGTTATGACCGGTTTCGCGGTCCGCAGGCTGAAATCATCGACCATGTGATTGCCGGTAAAAACGCCTTCGTGCTTATGCCCACGGGGGGCGGCAAGTCGCTTTGCTACCAGATACCCTCCCTTGTGCGCGACGGTGTCGGGGTGATCATCTCGCCGCTGATCGCACTCATGCAGGACCAGGTGGAGGCGCTTAAGCAGCTTGGTATTCGCGCCGCCGCGCTTAATTCGGCGATGCCGCCCGACCAGCAGCGCGCGACCGAGCGCGCGGTTGTGGAAGGTACGATCGACATGGTCTATGTTGCACCCGAGCGCCTGCTCATGGACGACTTCCAGCGCCTGATCGACAACGCCAAAATCTCCCTGTTTGCGATCGACGAAGCGCATTGCATGTCGCAGTGGGGGCATGATTTCCGGCCGCACTATGCGCAGCTCAGCCAGTTGGCGGAACGGTTCCCCAACATTCCGCGCATTGCGCTGACGGCGACTGCCGATGCGCCGACGCGCAAGGACATCATCAATTTCCTGCAGCTGCAGGATGGCGGCAGCTTCATTTCCGGATTTGATCGGCCCAATATCCATTACACCATTGCGGTGAAAGACAGCGCAAAGCAGCAGGTATTGGCCTTCATCAAAAACAACCATGCCAGGGACAGCGGCATCGTTTATTGCCTGTCGCGGCAGGCGGTCGAAGACACCGCGAAATGGCTGTGCGATGAAGGATTCAACGCGCTTCCGTATCATGCGGGATTGCCCGCCGAAACGCGCGCGAAAAACCAGCAGAAATTCCTGCGCGAGGACCGGATCATCATGGTCGCGACCATCGCCTTTGGCATGGGGATCGACAAGCCTGATGTGCGTTTTGTCGCACATATGAACATCCCCAAGAATATCGAAGCCTATTATCAGGAAACCGGCCGCGCGGGGCGTGACGGACTGCCATCCAACGCCTTCATGGTCTACGGCCTGAGCGACGCCGCCATGCAGCGTAATTTTATCGAGCAGTCGGGCGCTTCCGACGCGCAGAAGCGGATCGAGCATCAGAAGCTGAACGCCTTGCTGGGCCTGTGCGAAGCTGCCCGCTGCCGCAGGCAGGTCATTCTTGAATATTTCGGCGATAAAGCTCAACCCTGCGGCAACTGCGATACCTGCCAGACGCCGCCGGAAACATTCGACGGCATGATCGCCGCACAGAAGGCGCTCTCTTGCGTCTACCGCACAGGGCAGCGTTTTGGCGTTTCCTACGTCATCGATGTCCTGATGGGGAAGGCGGACGATCGCATGAGGCAATTCGGGCACGACAAAATCACGACCTTCAACATCGGCGGTGAATTTTCCAAGACAGAGTGGCAGAGCATCTTTCGTCAGCTGGTCGCGATGAACTACCTGGCGGGCGATGTTGCGGAGCATGGGGGGCTTTACATCACGCCCGCGGGACAGGCTTTCCTGAAAGAGAAAAAGGCCGTTCAATTCCGGCGGCATGAAACCCGCCGCGAAGCGCGCAAGGCTCTCCTTAAAAAAGAGGTCGAGAATTTTTACGGGCAGGAAATGGACCAGCCCCTTTTCGAGGCTCTCCGCGACGCGCGCATGGATCTTGCGAAGGAACAGAATGTGCCGCCCTATGTGATTTTTCACGATAAGACCCTTCGCGAAATGGCCGTATTCAAGCCGCAGACGCGGGCGGCGCTCCTCGCGATCAGCGGGATGGGCGAGCGAAAGGCAGATCGCTACGGCTCCATCTTTCTCGGCGTCATCAAGCGTCACAGCTCGTAATTTTCCGGATTACAGCGTGCCGCGTTTTCCCACTGAACCCCGCGCCCGATTTGCGCTATTCTATACGCGAAACGGGGGCGGCATTGTCAGACAATCCGGCATATTCATCGCAGGCGCGCGGGCAGGAGAGCGACTATGACCGCTATTTCGCGGGCATGGACAAGACAATGCAGCAAAAACTCGCTGTCACTGCCGCGCATTTCCTGTTGCGCCCGGGCGCGGTAATTGCCGATATGGGCTGCGGCTCCGGCCTTGGCTCTTACCAGTTTGCGCAACTCAATCCATCGGTCCAGGTTGTCGGCATCGACATCAACCCTAGCACGATCAAATATGCCAGCGCCCATTACCAGCTTCCAAACCTTCGCTTCGAGGTGGGCGATGTCGAGAAGCCGGCAGGCGCGCCCGCGCGCTATGACGGCATCCTCAACTCGAGCGTGCTGCATCATGTTTATTCCTTTAATGACTATAACGCGACGCATGTTGTGAATGCGCTGCGCAACCAGATGGCCCTCCTGAAGGAGGGCGGCATCATGGTCATCCGTGATTTTTGCGCGGAGCCGGAAGACGAATTCGTCCAGGTTGACGTGCAGGCGGACGGGGAGGGCTATGAGATCCAGACGATGAGCGACGCAGACCTGCTCGTCCTCTTCTCCGAAAATGCGCGCGCCCTGCGACCGGAGCGGGACCGCGGTTTTTTCCTGGAAGAAGCGCTTGTCGCGCCGAACGGTTACCGGCGCTTCCGTCTATCCGCCAAATGGGCGGCGGAATTTGCCCTGCGCAAGAATTACCGCCAGGATTGGGCGAGCGAGGTGCTCGAGGAATATACTTGGTGGACACCTGCCGATTACCGGCGCGAGCTTGCCGCGCTCGGTGGCCGCGTCATTTATTCCGCGCCCTGCTGGAACCCGTGGATCGTCGAAAATCGCTTCCGGGACAAGCTGCGCATCCACAACGAGAACGGAGCGCCCCGTAATTTTCCCGCGACAAATTACATCGCTGTCGTTGAAAAAGTTGCGCAGATAGCGAGTATCGCTCTCGCGGAGCGCGCGGTATCGCCGGACCGCCCGAAATACCTGCAGTTTTCAAGCTGGAAGAACGCGGAAAATGGCGCGGTCTTCGACATGGTCGCGCGGCCCGGTATGGTTGCCGACTGCCTGCCCTATTTTACTGGTCAAGACGGGCGGCTGATGGTCTATGCCAAGCACGGATACCCGCGGCCGCTCGCGAATATCGTCCCGCGCGGCTCGCCCAATCTCGACGATAAATACTGGTCGGGACATGTTGTCGAGCCGGTGGCAGTCGCCGATTCCGGCGTGCAGCTTGCGCAGAAGCTGGCTGAAAAGACCGGCCTGACCGCGGCGCAGATGCCCGCGCTGGAAGAGGGGCTGCGCTATTATCCCTCTCCGGGGATGATGGATGAAATTGTCGGCTCCGTCTTTGCGCCCGTGAGGCCGCAGGGCGCTGACCATATCTATGCCATAGACCCCGCGGTTTCGGGGTTCAGCACAAGCGGTGACGTGCGTCTTTACCCCGCCCAGGATCTCCTGCGCGCCAGCCAGGTCGGCCTGCTGCCCGAGGCGCGGCTTGAGTTGAACATTTATGCGCTGCTGCGCCGCCTCGGCCAGGCGCCGGACAAATGGCTGGGCGCCGAGCTTCCGCGCATGGGCCGCACAGGCATCTATCACGCGAGCCTCGACGCCTTGCTGGAGAAGCAGGACGCAAAGACATTCGTGCCAACGGACGACAGCGCAGGTTATCTTGATTGCCATCGCTCGGTCTTTTCCGACAGGAATGCGAAGACGGAACTCGCGCGGCGCGAACTCGAATTCGTGCTTCCCGCGAAAGCCAGCGCGAATGTGGTGTCCGTCGCCGTTCTTGCGACCGATGAAGAAGGCGAAGTGAGCATCGGTACGGAGCGCCGCCGCCTGCCCGCGCCGCAACTGCGGGAGGGGGACGCCGAAATTCTCGTGCTGCCCGCCTTCCGCCTGCCACCTGCCATCGCATCGGCGGAGAAGGCGGCCGAGTTCGTCGCGGCGAAATTCCTGCAGCCCCGCCGGTTCGTCAGCAAGCTTGGCGAAGGTTATTTCTCGTCGCTTGGCATGACGCCCGAGCGGATATACCCCTATGCTGTCGCGCTGGATGCCGGGTCCGACGTGTTCCAGTTGTCGGAAATGCTTGAATTCGTAGCCTTGCGCGATGTTTTCGCCCAGCTGGAGCGCATACGGGATGCGCATCTGCTGATCTCAAGCCTGCGGGCAATCCATGCGCTCGGATTATGGGGCGGCTTTCAATCCTGATTTCGGCGCGGGCGGCCGGGCATCATATGCCGGATCATACATTTTCGATTCAACGTGACGGGCGAGGTTCGCGGGCTGGGATACTACGGCTACATTCTCGTTTCCAGCGACGATAATGACAGCCTCCGCGATTTTTGCCGACACCTTGCGGATGTCCTTGAGCGGGGGATAAAGCGTCCCGGCCTCAAGGTCATCCTCAGTCACCATCTCGGAAAGGGTGCGCGCGGCGGCCAGGAACATGCCGTCGGTGACCTTGGTCGCTTCGCTTAGATTCACGCCCAACCCGAGGCCCGGAAAGATATAGGCGTTGTTCGCCTGACCGGCCTGAAAAGTTTTGCCATCTAGCGTAACAGGCGGGAAAGGGCTGCCGCTCGCGAAGACCGCCTTGCCTTGCGACCACCGGTACGCTTCTTCCGCCGTGCATTCGGCGTGACTTGTTGGGTTGGAGAGGGCAAAGATAACAGGGCGGTCGTTTATGGCCGTCATGGCCTCGACCACTTCCCTGGTAAAGGTATTGGGCGAACCCGTCGCGCCGATCAGTACCGTCGGTTTCAGGTCGTTGATCGCCTCGATCAAGCCCGCTGGCGCGTGATCTTGCGCGAACGGCGCCTTGTTATCTTCGATCTTCGCGCGCCCCTTGGTCACCAGCCCTTTTGAGTCGACGAGCGAGATGCGGCTTCGCGCTTCCTCTTCGCTCATGCCCCGCGCCTGTAGTTCCTTCACCATAAGGTCAGCGATCCCCGTTGCCGCGGAACCGGCGCCGAGGAACATGATGCGCTGATCCTTGAAATCGATGCCAGAGACGCGCGACGCCGCCAGTACGCCTGCCAGCGCGACTGCCGCGGTGCCTTGAATATCGTCGTTAAACGAGGGTATTTTGTCTCTGTATTCATTCAGGAGACGGAAAGCGTTTTCCGTCTTGAAATCCTCGAACTGCAGCATTGCTTTCGGAAATTTTTCCCTTACGGCCTCCACGAACTCCTGCATCAGCGCGTCGTAGGCAGCGCCCTGGATGCGCCTTTCGGGATAGCCTAGATACATCGGGTCGTTGCGCAGGATGTCATTATTGGTGCCGATATCGAACATGACGGGGAGCGCCTTTTGCGGATCAAGGCCCCCGGCGATGGTGTAAAGCGCGAGCTTGCCGATTGGAATGCCCATGCCGTTGGCGCCAAGATCGCCAAGGCCGAGGATGCGCTGCCCGTCCGTCACGACGATCGCGCGCACATCCTTTTCCGGCCAGTTGTCCAGGATCTCCCGGATCTTACCCTTATCGTCCGGCGTGATGTAAAGCCCGCGCGGACGGCGGAAGATGTGGGAGAATTTCTGGCTCGCTTCACCGACTGTGGGCGTGTAGATCAGCGGCAGGATTTCCTCGATGTTTTCCTGCGCGAGCTTGTAGAACAGCCGCTCATTCCGGTCCTGCAGCGAGGAGAGGTAAATATACTTTTCAATGGGCGTCGCCTTGCCGCGCATCTGCGCGAGCGCGGTCGCAACCTGTTCATCCTGCGTCGTCACTTTATGGGGGAGCAAACCCCGCAGATGCAGCGCATCGCGCTCGTCCCTGGTAAAGCCGGTGGACTTGTTCAATGCGGCATCATGCAAAACATCCTTGCCCTGCGCGGGGCGGGGCCCGAGCAGGCGGCGGAACTTATCCGCGGCCGCATTGAAGAGTTTTTTCATGCGCATATTATATGTGAGGCGGCTTTCTTCGGCAACCGGGCTAAAATGCTGCTATTTCAGGAGCTTTCCGGGGATCAGCAGGCCAAGATAGCATAGCGCGCCAAGCCCCATCGTCCAGTCGATCCCTAGTGCGATGTTAAGCGCAATCGCAATCGCGCTGCCCGTGACACCCGCGGCCCCGTTTATTCCCCAGAACCACGCCGTCGGCTGGGTGCTCGTTTTTGCCGCGAGCGCCATGCCGGTCGGAAAGCCAAAGCCAAGCAGGCAGCCCAGCGGGAGCGTCACGCTCACGCAAAGCA
>DASPMW010000154.1:0-17374 GCA_035626855.1 Patescibacteria group bacterium | reverse complement strand
CTGCCCAGAACGCGACCGGCAACTGGGTGAAGGTCGTGCAGCGCCTGACCGTGCGCATCGAGCCCGAGCATAACGAAAATGACCCGCCGTTCCGCACCGGGATGAGCGCCGAGGTCACAATTGACACCGGCAGCTATCCGCACATGCATAAGCCAGAGGTCGCCGCCGCACCATGAGCGCGCACGCCGCCACAACCACGGATGAAGAATGGGTCGAGGTCCCGCATCGCGGCTTCATCACCTTGTCCGTGATGCTGGCGACGATCATGCAGGCGCTGGATACCACGATCGCGAACGTCGCCCTCCCGCATATGCAGGGCGAATTGTCAGCGACGCAGGACCAGATATCCTGGGTGCTGACCTCTTATATCATCGCGGCTGCAGTAATGACCGCGCCTTCCGGCGTGCTGGCGGCCAAGATCGGGCGCCGCAAGCTCTTCCTGATCGCCGTCATCGGCTTCACCGTGACCTCGGTGTTGTGCGGGATCGCGACAAACCTGCCGGAAATGGTGGTTTTCCGCCTGTTCCAAGGCGTCTTCGGCGCAAGCCTCGTGCCGCTATCACAAGCGGTGCTGCTGGACATCAATCCGCCGAAAAGGCATGCCAGCGCGATGGCGGTTTGGGGCGTGGGGGTCATGCTGGGCCCCATTCTGGGTCCGACGCTGGGCGGGTGGATCACCGAAAATTTTCACTGGCGCTGGGTGTTTTTCATCAACCTGCCGATTGGTGTCTTGGCCACTTTCGGCATTGCCGCCTTCATGAAGGAAACCGTGATCGACAAGCTGCGGCGCTTTGACTTTTTCGGCTTTGCAATGCTCAGCCTGTTCCTATGCAGCATGCAGCTTGCCCTTGACCGCGGCGAAAGCAAGGATTGGTTCTCCTCGCCCGAGATCATCGGCGAAAGTGTTCTCGCCGGCACGGCGCTTTACCTGTTCCTGGTCCATATCCTCACATCCGAACGCCCGTTTATCGACCCCGCCATGTTCCGCGACCGGAATTATACCTTCAGTCTGATGTTCATGTTTGTCATGGGTATCATCCTGCTTGCGACCATGGCGCTGCTGCCGCCCTTCCTCGAGAACCTGATGGGTTATCCCGTGGTGACGACGGGCCTTATCCTCGCACCGCGCGGGGTGGGCACGGCGGTTTCAATGATGATCGCCGGCAAGGTGGTGGGAAAATTCGATGTGCGCTTCCTGCTCGCCTTCGGTCTTTCCTGTATGGCCTTTTCATTGTGGCAGATGAGCCAGTTTAACCTCGACGTCTCGCAGGCGATGCTCGTAGAGACCGGCCTCCTGCAGGGGTTCGGCATGGGTTTCGTCTTCGTGCCCCTGACGGCAGTTGCCTATGCGACGCTGCCCAAGCATTACCGCAATGATGCCGCCGGGGTATTCAGCCTGGTGCGAAATATCGGCTCCAGCGTCGGCATTTCCATCATGATCGCCGTGCTGGCGCGCAATATCCAGATCAATCATATGGAGCTTGGGGAGCGCGTCAACCTGTTCAATCTGCCGAAGGCGATGCTGCAAGTGCTGCCCGGCATGCCGGTAAACGCCTATTCGCCCATGGCGATGGCTGTCCTTGACAGCGAAGTGAACAGGCAGGCGGCCGCCATTTCCTACCTAAACGACTTCAAGGCGCTGATGTTTGTCGTGCTGAGCGTAATGGTGATCCTGCCGTTTCTGAAAGTCGTGAAGCGCGCGAACGCGAAGCCCGTCAGCGCCGGCGAAATTCTCGAATAATCATCCGGACATTTTCTCGGCATAGCTTGCCGCGCGACGCTTGCGCGTGATCTCGAGGATGCCGAGGCGCGTAAATCCATGGACTTGCGCCTGCGCGGGGTCGTCGGCAAGGGCCGCTTCAGCCGCTTCGGTGATGCGGAGCCGCGCGGGCCGTTCCGCCATGCCGATAAAGTCAATCAGGATGGCGCCGCTTATATTTCGCAGCCGCAGTTGCCGTGCACATTCGGTCACAGCTTCGGTATTCGCCAGCATGGCATTGTCGGCGGGACCCTGATTGACGTCGATCACGGTCGCAGCGTGAGTAACATCAATGATCAATGTGCCACCGCAGGGCAGGGCTGCGACCGGCTCCGCGAGTTCCTGCAATTCTCCGTAAATATCATGGATATCGAACAGCCGCTGCTGCACTTTTTCCGGACGGAACAGACGCAGGCGCTTTGAACTGGCGAGCGGCGGGTCGTATTTTTCACACCACTGGGCGACAATGTCGAAGGCTGCGCGGCTGCCCGCATAAATATGATCGAAGGCATAGGCGCCGTAATCGAACATGGCGCGGGCAAAGGCATTCGGCCCGCCCTTCAGCAGCGACGGGTCGCGCCCGCCTTCCGCCTGCACGCCGAGCAGCACCTGCCATTCGTCGAGCAGCTTCTGCGCTTCTTCTGTAAGGATGTCGAGATCTTCTTCTTCCGCATGGCCCTGCAAAATCCAGCCGCCCTTCGCGGCCAGGGATGCCGTCATCGACAGCACGTCGCCGCGCTCGATGCTGCGGGACATGGTCACGGGATTGGAGAGGGGGCAATAAACGAGATGATGGCCCATCAGGTAAAGCAGGGTGGTCAGCTTCGGCAGCTTGTGATGCTCGTGCGCCGAACCGCGTTTTGCCTCGGACTTGATCTGGACGATCACCATCTGGCCCGGCTTTACCAGATCCGTCAGCCCGCTGCGCAGTTCCGACGGATCGCCGCCCGGCAGGTGGATATGTTTTGCCGGCAGCAGCCCCGAAAGCCCGTTGCCGAGATCGACAATCGCGGCGTCCAGCTTCTTGTCGAGCTTCGTGATGCGGCCAAGGTAAATCGATCCCCAGTTGCCGGATTTATTGAGCGCGTCGACGTAGAGATCATCGAGCCCCGTCTTCTTGACGACCGCGGCATGCAGGCGTCCGTCGATATCATCGATGAATAGTTCAAGCCCGCTCATATCCGGCATCCCTCAGCATGGCGCTTGTTTCAAACAGCGGCAGTCCCACGATGTTTGTGTAAGAACCGCTGATGAAGGGGATGAGCGCAGCCGCATGGCCCTGGATCGCATAACCGCCGGCCTTGCCCTTCCATTCACCGCTATCAATATAGGCGGCGGTCTCGGCGGCTGACAGTCTCTTGAATTTTACAACGGAAACAACGAGTTTCGTCCTCTGCCGGTCCTTGGCGTCCACGATAGAGACCGCCGTGAGCACGTTATGACGGCGGCCGGACACCAGTTCAAGGCACTGCCGCGCCTCGTCGGCCGTCTCCGTCTTCGGCAGGATGCGCCGGCCGACGCCGACAACCGTATCGGCCGCCAGCACGATCGCGCCCGGGTTCTCGCCTGCGATTTTGGCAGCCTTGGATGACGCGATGCGCAGCGCGTATGGCGCGGGCAGCTCACGCTTCAGTGGGGACTCGTCAATATCCGCCGGCGTGACGCGGTCGGGCGCAATGCCGAGCTGTTTCAGCAGTTCCAGTCTGCGGGGGGAGGCGGAGGCAAGAATGAGCATAGGCAAAGTTAAAACATCAAGGAGCGCGGCGCAATCTAAACGCGCGATCTTGCCATAATTTACGCAAAGGGTTGGCCCGCTGCCCGTGGCATATTATAATATCCGCAGAAGGACGCAACCACATGGCCAAAAGCGACAACAAAAAACAACAGGGCGAGCTGAAGGCGCTGCGCGACGCGCTGAACCTGGCCGAGCGTAAAAAAAATTATCCTGCAATGGTCGAGGCGGCGCAGGCCATCATCGCGCTCGGCGAGCGCGCGCCGGCGCTCGGCGTCATGGTTTGCCTTTACCACAAGGATCTCGGCACCGCTTACCTGAAACTGCTCGAATACGACAAGGCGCTGGCCTCGTTCAAAACCGCGCATGCCGGGCTGGTGAAGTACCGCGCCACGCATAAGCTGAAATATCCCGAAGACTGGCTGAACGAATTGATTGCGATCGAGCGGCTGATCGAGAAGATCGAGCGCGTGCATTTCAAGGGCGTCGTGTAACGAGGGGCCCGCCGGCAGGTCCGGTTATTTATGACGGAAAGTGATGCGGCCTTTGGTCAGGTCATAGGGCGTCATTTCAACGGTGACGCGGTCGCCTTCAAGGATGCGGATCTTGTTCTTGCGCATTTTGCCCGAGCTGTGGCCCAGGATGGTGTGGCCGTTGTCGAGCTTCACGCGAAACATTGCGTTGGGAAGCAGTTCCGACACAAGGCCTTCAAAGCTCATCAGGTCTTCTTTTTCTGACATTCGTCCTCAGGAGATGGTTGTGGTGCTGCGAATATGTAGCACATATAAAAGCGTAAATAAACGCCTTGCCGTAAGCTTGTCCACAGTTACTTTATTTTCAAGGGCTTCGGCCAGGGTTTCGGCGCCTTCGTTGTGAATCCCGCGCCTTCCCATATCGATCGCCTCGAGTCTGTGGGCCTCGCCCTCGCGTGCCGTTTTATAGAAACTCTCGCAGATCATGACATAGTCGCGGATGAGGGGCTTGAGGCTGCTGAGCGGGAGGGGGATTTCCTCGTGCTTGCCGCTTGAGGTGCAGTTCACATCCATGACCAGCCTGTCCCCCTGCAGCGCGAGCCGCAGTTTGTAGGGGCCGTCGCAGTCCTTTACGACGAAGGAGTTTTCCTCCAGCAGGTCGGAAATGGCGCGGTGGCGTTCGACCTCGATTTCGGCGGAACGGGTGCCGATCGTCTCGTTGTCCAGCTTCAGTTCGACGATACGGCTCACGCCGCTTCTTCCTTGTCGGCCATGCGCTCCAGCTTCGCGCCGACGCGCGTGAGCTTGCCGACGATGTCTTCATAGCCCCGGTCGAGGTGATAGATACGGCTGACCGAGGTCGCGCCGTCAGCAACGAGGCCGGCCAGGATCAGCGAGACCGAGGCGCGCAGATCGGTCGCCATCACGGGAGCGCCTTTGAGCCGCTTCACGCCCCGCACAAGGGCGGAGGAGCCGTGGACGGTGATATCCGCCCCCATGCGCGCGAGTTCGGGGACGTGCATGAAGCGGTTCTCGAAAATCGTTTCGGTGATCATGCCCGCGCCTTCCGCGACGGTGAGCATTGACATCATTTGCGCCTGCAGGTCAGTCGGGAAACCAGGATAGGGCTCGGTCATGATGTCGAAGCCCTGCAGGCGTTCACGCTTGCGCTCGATTGTCACATCGCTGCCGGAGGCAAGAACATCGACGCCCGCCTTCTGGAAAGGCTGCGTCAGATATTCCAGGTGGTGCATGTCGCAATGCTTCAGCGTGACCTTGCCGCCGGTCATCGCAGCTGCGACCGCGAAAGTACCCGCTTCGATGCGGTCGGCGATCACGCTGTGCTCCGTCCCGCGCAGGAACTTCTTGCCCTGGATGGTAATGCGGTCGGTGCCGAGGCCCTCGATTTCCGCGCCCATCTTGATCAGGCATTCGCCGAGATCGACGATCTCCGGCTCACGGGCGGCGTTGGTCAGCACGGTTGTGCCTTTTGCCAGCGCCGCCGCCATCATCAGATTTTCCGTCGCGCCGACAGAAACCTTGGTGAAGTGAATGGGCGCGCCGGTCAGGCCGTTCGGCGCCTTCGCCAAAATGTAGCCTTCGTTCAGTTCGATCTCCGCGCCAAGGCGCTTCAGCCCTTCGATATGCAGGTCAACGGGGCGCGTGCCGATCGCGCAGCCGCCCGGCAGCGACACTTTCGCGATACCCATGCGCGCGACGAGCGGGCCGAGCACCAGGATGCTAGCGCGCATCTTGCGCACGAATTCATAGGGCGCTTCCGTCGACGTGATCTGCGCGCCATTCAGGAAAAGTTTCTTGGTTCTGGAATCATACTGCGCGGTGACGCCCAGTTCCTCCAGCAGTTCGTTCAGCGACAGCACATCCTTCAGGTCCGGCACGCGGTTCAGCTCGAGCGGCTGGTCGGTCAGGATGCTTGCGATCATCAACGGTAGCGCCGCGTTCTTTGCGCCGCTGATTTCGATATCCCCGTTCAGCTGCTGTCCGCCGATGATGCGAATTTTGTCCATGAAGTTCCTGCTATTGCGCGATTTAACCGATACGCCCCTTGTCTCATATCCCCGTGCAGAAATTCAACAGGCCATAAGGCATTATTGTGGAATTATGTTTACATAAATAGCAGGGATGACTTTTAACACGAACCGCGCGAAACTGGTCCGGGTGGGCAAGAAAATGAAATCAGGCAACACGCTTATTATCGTCATAGCCGTCGCGGCATTTTTGGGCGCGGGCATAATCTATAAAAACAGATCTACGCCGCCGCCGACTGCGTCAGCCGCAGTAACAAGCCTGCCAGTCACGCTCGTCCCCGGCACCGCGCCGCGCAATGAGGCGCCGCTGGATGAATACTCTCGGTTTTACAAACGCAAGACCTACCGCGTAACCGATGCAGGCAGGGAATTTTTCCAGCCGGGCCAAAATGTCCAGTACGACCTGACATATTGGTGGTTCCAGCCGGCCGGGGGGCCTTATCCCGCCGGATTAAAGTTTCCCCTGGTTCTGGTCCTGCATGGCAGCGGCGGCAATGCTTATGCCGGAAAGTACCTGATAACCTCGGACATGCAGCTGAACTATCCCGCCTTTATCGTCGCGCCGGTGCTGCCGCAAGGATGGCTATGGTCCAACCCGCATGAATTCGCGGGCCACCCCGACCTCAGCCTGCCAGCGAAGGCAGCGCAGGGACTGCCTGGCACCGTGCAATTGATCAGGAAGCTCATGGGGGAATATCCGGTCGACCCCACGCGGATTTACGTCATTGGCTGCTCCCTCGGCGGCATGGGCGCTTTCGGCGCGGTCAGGAATTACAGCGATGTTTTCGCAGCCGCCATGCCTCTTAGTGGCGGATGGAATCTCGCAGATGCCCCGCAAATGACCAAGGTGCCGATGTGGGTATTGCAGGGCGGACAGGACACTGCAGTGCCGGCCGACATTCCGCGCAGCCTCGCTGCGGCGATACACCGGCAAGGGGGCAGGATCACTTACACCGAGCTTCCCAATATGGCGCATGAATGCCCGTCATCCGCCCTCTACGGCCCTGCAATCTGGAAGTGGCTGTTCAGCCAGAAAAAGGCGGGCTAGTCAGCGGCAGCCAGATCTTCTTTCAACTTCAGCACGTTCATCTGCCCCTCGGTATACAGCGGCATCAGTTCCGTGAACTGGCGCAGCGAGGCGAAGTGAACGGCGGCGCTGGTCTTATGCCCGCCGCCCTTGACGCCGGGCTGGCGGCAGATGATCTCGGCGATCTCGCTCGCATCCGGGTCGCCGTCGGAGCGGATGCTCATGGTCACGGTGCCGTTGCCCTGCACGTACCAGGCGAAAGCCATGTTCAGCCCCGTGCGGTCGCCCTGTTCGCGCAGGTAGTCGGAAATATGGCGGCCAAAATTCTGCACATCTGCATTGATCGCCGGTATCCATAGCGTGGTATCGCCCGCATCCTCGTCAGGAACGGTCACGCGGGTGTACAGGATGTTATCGGTTAATTTCGCGATGCGGTTATGCTGGTCGGCCAGAATGCTTTTGCCAGCGTCGATCATGTCTCCAAGCTGCATGTCGGCCAGCTCCGAAAATGCCTGGAACGCGTCCGCCACGCTTCGCAGCCCCTTAGAGTCGATCAGCGCGGCTGCAGCAAGGTCGTCATCGTCGCTGATATCGCGCGCCAGATCCATCTTTTCGATCATCTTCAGGAAGACGGGCTTCGGGGTATTCGCCATGAGCTTGTCCCAGACCATCCCGGAGGCAGCGGGTGCCTGGCTGTCAAAATGAAGTTCGAGGGCGGGCAGGTTTTCGTGCACGGGTGCCGCATAACCGGCCAGCGCATCGGCTGCTGATTTATGATGATCTGTCACGCTGATCGATTTCAGCTGTCCGGCTGACATAAGCTCGTCAAGGAATTGGCGGGAGGGGGCGACGTCGACGAAATGGATCTCCGCCTCCGGCGTGACCTCCGCGCGGATCATGTTCTCGGCTTCGGGCAGGTCATGATGGCCGAGGGGAATGAAGGAGAGGTGGGTAAGCGGGTCCGGCCCCCATTTTTGTTCGAAAGCCCAAGCGGAAGCCAGCCCGTCGATGCAGCTGGCATGATAGACGACAATCAAATGGCGACGGAGGCGAAACTTCATATTTCACTCAATAATCAGTCGCTTAGGCATTGTCAACGCAGCTCGCGCCCAAGCTTGACTTTTGATATGGTAAATATCATTATATGCCAAATTCATCGCAGCCATGGGAAAATCATGCTCGGCCTGTCCAAAAAAGAAAAAGACTATGCGCTCTATAAGGCGCTTGAGGATTTTTCAGCGGGCCAGCTGACAACCGCGATCCGCAAAGGCGGGGACGTTAACGTCAGGCGCGGACGTTATGCCGCGCCGCTGTTCAAGGCGCTCAGCATCTACGAGAAGTCTTCGGCGACGCAAGCCGTCAAGATCCTTGTCGGCGCCGGCGCTGATGTGAATGCCCGAGATGAAGACGGGCGAAGCGTTCTGCAGGCCGCAATCGACTCTCATCAGAACTACCTGCCGCTCGTCGATTACCTCATCGAGGCCGGCGCCGATGTGATGGGAGCGGACGACCTCAGCAACACGCCGCTGTTCACGGCGCTTCGGCGTAACGCATGGGAGGTTGCCTCCCGTCTTGTGGATGAAGGCGCGCATGCCGAGCATACGAATTTGTATAGTCGTACGCTCGCCATGGCCGCGGTGGAAAACAATGCGCCGCCCGCCCTGCTCGCACGGCTGTTCGATACTGGCCTCGATGTCAACCACGTCACCGAGCAATACGCTTCCGCGCTGTCAACGGCCGCGGCGAAGGGCAGCAAGGCCTATATCGATATTCTGCTGAAACAGCCGGATATCGAAATCGAAATCCGCCATCCGGTCGACAACAACACGCCACTGATGGCCGCAGTTATATCGGGCCGCGCGGAGGCCGTGAAGGCCTTGCTGGACGCCGGCGCAAGAACGGATGTCACAGGCGCGGAAGGTGCGACGCCGCTGGTCTATGCGGCGACTGCGGGGCATAACGAGATTTTCGACATGCTGCTCGCCAGCGGCGCGACGCTGGACCGTCCGAACAAATCGGACGTGACGGCTATCACGGCCGCGGCCGGCAATGGCAATATTCGCATGGTGATGTCACTGCTGGCAGCGGCGCAGGCGCGGGATAGCGCCCTTGACCTCGGGCCGGGGCTGCTGGCTGCGTCCGGCAAGGGACATGGCCGGGTCATGGAACTGCTTATCGAGGCAGGCGCCGATGTAAACATCCGGGACAAGACCGGCCGGTCGCCCTTGATGCATGCCGCGCTGGACGACAGGGTGGAAGCGCTTGAAATTTTGCTGCGCGCAGGCGCCAAAGCCGACCTTGCCGATACGCATGGCATGAGCGCCTACGACCATGCGGTGAGCGCCGCGCGGAGCAAGGCAAAAGAATTCCTGGGCCGCTACCGCGGCGGCGCGCCGGCCGAAAAAGCGGCGGCCCCTGCCGATGATTACCGCTATGTGCGCCTGAACGACCACAGCCTCGAGGTGCGGGAAGGCGCGGGACTTACCATGACTTTCAATTTCTGGACGCAGCAGGTGATCCTGCGCGATACCGAACATTCTGTGTCGCCGGTGGTCCAGAACTTCGACGCCATCCAGCGCCAGGAAGCGATCGCCGAAGCCTATGAGAAGCTGAAGGCCATGGGCGGCACGCCGCCCGAGCCGCGCGCGGCATCGGTTCGGAAAAAATCCGCGCTCGGCTGATTAGCGGGTGGGCGGCGGCGCGTATATTTTCGCCGTCATGTCCGGATCATTTGCGGCGACGGCAGTCGATGCCTGCGCGGCCTTTATCCCGTTCGCGAAATCAAACAGGTTGGCGAAGTGAACGGCGCCCGCGCCTTCGTGGCCGCCGCCGGTGACCCCCATTGTTTTGCGCAAGTTGATCGCGATATCGCCTGCGTCCGGCGAGCCGTCCGTGCGGATGCTGACCGTTACTGTGCCGTTCCTCTGCACATACCAGGCGAGGGACACATCCGCCCCCTGGTCCTTGGCCGCTTCGATGAGGCGGGCGGAAATGTGGCGGCCGAACTGCTTTACATCGGCGTTCACCATCAGCACCTGTTGCGGCGGCATGCCGGCCACGAGCGGAAGCATCAGGGTGGAGGCGTTCTCCAGCACTTTGCGAATACGCCGGTCCTGGTCGCGCACAATCGGGCGGCCGCGCTTGGCCATCTCATTAAAGGTGATCCCGGCAAGGCCGCGCAATGCGGAGAAGGCTTTCCAGGGCGTCGAAATATCGCGTGTATCGATTACAGCGGCCGCGGCGAAATCATGCGGCGTCAGCAACCCGCGCGCATCGCCGTCCATTTTATCGATCATGCCGAGAATGGCCGGAATCGGCTCCTGCGGCATCAGTTTTTGCCAGACCATCAGCGCGGCCGACATGCGTCGCTCCTCGATCTGCACTGACAGCACCGGGTGCGCGCCATCGCTCGCGGGCGCCTTGTAGCCCTTGAGGTCCTTCCCCGCGGTCTCGTGGTGGTCCATGATTTCGATGGAAGCCGCTTTCGCACTGCCGTCAGCACGCGAGGTCATCAGTTCGTCCAGGAATTTCGGGGTAGGGGCAACGTCGACGAAATAAACCTTGGCGTCTTCGCCAAGCGCAGCGCGGATTTTTTCCTGCGCTTTTTCGACATCGTGATGGGCATAGGGAATGTAGGTGACGTTCGCGTCCTTTTGCTTGTCGAAGCCATGCGATTTCGCAACCGCCCAGGCGCAAGCCGCGCCATCGATGCAGTCGGCGTGATAGACAACAACCAGCTTTCCGTCTTTTTCTGCCATGCGCGATTGTAGCATGGGGCTAGTTATGGATATATTAAAATTATTCTTCTTGCTTTTCAGCGACTTACATCTTTGGCAGCGTCACGCCCTGCTGTCCCATATACTTGCCGGCGCGGTCGGCATAGGAGACTTCGCAGGGGCTGTCGCCTTTCAGGAACAGGAACTGGGCAATGCCTTCATTCGCGTAGACTTTCGCGGGCAGGGGCGTGGTGTTGGAAATCTCGAGCGTCACCTGTCCCTCCCACTCGGGCTCCAGCGGGGTGACGTTGACGATAAGGCCGCAGCGGGCATAGGTGCTCTTGCCGAGGCAAATGACCAGCACGTCGCGCGGCACCTTGAACGTCTCGACGGTGCGGCACAGAACAAATGAATTGGGCGGGATGATGCAGACATCGGTTTTGCGCGTGACGAAGCTTTGCGGGTTAAACGCCTTCGGATCGACAATCGCATTATCGACATTGGTAAAAATCATGAATTCGTCCGACAGGCGGCAGTCATAGCCGTAGGAGGAAAGGCCGTAGGATATGACGCCCTCGCGCTTCAGCCGCTCCTCGAAGGGCGTGATCATGCCGTTTTTCAGCGACTGCTCGCGGATCCAGCTGTCGGGCATGATGGGCATTATTTCTTCTCCTGGTCGTTTCGCGCGCGGCTTTGCTGTTTGCGCTTCAAAAGGTTATCGCGCAGCGCATCGCCGCGCTTTTTGTCGAGATGCTTCGGCGGCAGCGGCGCTGATGTGGGTTTATCCTTGGACATAACCGGCAAGGTAGCGAAGCGGGCGCGGGCGGGTCAAGGATTCGTGTCCTTTTTCACATAATCATCCTCCACCGGGCATAGCGTATAGTCGGCCGGGTAGCCATGTCCGGCAACCTCGAGCTCCCGCGTGGCAAAGCCTTCGCGGAGCGTTTGACAGCCTGTTGGTACCAGCCGCAAGCCGTGACTGCCGAGTGCCGCCTTCGCCAAGTCCAACTCCTGAGTGGCCGCGAACAGGTATCTGGGACCGCGGGCCCGAAGCGCCTGGCCAATCCGCTCCCGAAGGCCGGTGCGCTCCGACGCGGGAAAGCCCCGGCTTTCGATGCGAATGAAGCGCGTGTCTGCGGGGAACCGGCCCGGCAGCAGATAGGCGTATGGCGTCTGCCCGGCGAGGATCACGGTCGCATGTGAAGGCAGAGCAGGGCTCTCCAGCTGCGCGAAGCTGTCGTGAAACCCCTTGTGTCGTCCCCAGTCTCCCGGACGGATGCTGCACAGAATAATGAGCAGTGTCGCGCTTGTAAGCCCTAGGCGCAGGCTGTGCCGCGCGGGCATCATTCCGATCGCCGCCACGATCATGAGAGGCGCCAGCAGGTCAAGGGGCTGCAGGTAGCGATAGATCGTCTGTGTAAATAGCCATCCGTAATAGGCAACGCCCGCCGTGAGCAGCAGGAAACGCGCGGGCAGCCGGTCCACGAGAGGATCTGGCGCCGTTTTTCGCCCGGAAACGAAATACCAGATCGGCAGCAAGATCAGCAGCGCGTAGAGGATGGGAACGCGCAGGTCGCTCCACAGGATCTCATTTACCAGCAACGGGTCCAGGGCGAAGTGGAACGGGAAGAAGAACAGGCTGATATCACGCGGCGTCGCATAGTCGAGGAAGAAGCCCGGCGGCAACAGCGGGGAGCGGAAAACGGCATTGAAGAACGGGAACATAGGACTGCCATATTCCCGCCAGAGGAAATATCCCCAATGACCGTAGGTGATAACAAAACCTGCCGTGATGCCGAGGCCAAGGGAGATGGCAATAGGCAGGCATTTCCGCCAGTCAGGCGTCAGCACCAATGCGGCCACGCAAATACCAAGGCAGAAGGGCAGGCAGGTTAACTTCAGTCCCAGCGCCAGTCCCGCCGGCAGCCCGTAAAGCGCTGCCCGCGTTGCGGATTCCCGCGGCTGCAACTCAAACACTTCGTCTATGTTACGGACGACAAGAAGTGCGGTCAGGAGGATGCCCAGACTGGTCAGGTTATCGTTGAAGTTCGCGCCGATAAGCGCAATGCCCATGCCGCTGCATGCGCCGAGCAGGGCGAGTCCCGCGCAAATGAATGACTTGCGTGGCCCGTTGCCGCCGGCGAGCGTTGCATGCGCGATCATGAACACAAGAGGAATATTCAAGCCCTGCAAGCAGCCAAGGATAAAGTACGCCCACTTCACCGGCAGGAGCGTTGCAAGAAGGTAGAACGGCACATCGAGCAGGGGATTGAAGAAGAACTGCCCCTGTGACGGCATGATATCCAGCCCGGCCGCATAACGTCCACTCAGGAAGGCCCAGGCGTTATAGATGTGGTAGTTGCGCGTATCCCAGCTCGCATCCTGCCCGAGGGCGAGCGTAGCCAGGCCGAACAGAAAGGGAGAGAGCAGCAGGAAAGCGATCGATAGTTTCCGCGGGATTCCCGCAGCCGGCAGCGCGCGGCTCATGCGGGTTTTTCAACCAGCCGACGCAGCCGCTCGACCTCTGCGCGCAGTTTCTCGACCTCCTTGCGCACCGCATGCTCGCGCGCGGAGCGCACCAGCAGTTTCAACAGCGCGCGCTGGTCCGTCTCCGGCGGCGCCTTATGCGCATAGGCGATGGCATCCTGCCCGCGCCGGTCGGTCAGCGTCGGATCCGCGTTGCAGTCGATCAGCACCTCGACCGTTTTCATCGCGCCTTCGCGGGCCGCGAGCATCAGGCAGGTGGTGCCGTCCGCCGCCGGATGGTTCAGATCCGCTCCGGCGCGATAGGCAGCCTCCAGCACGGCGTAGCGCCCTGTATGCGCAAGGGCATGCAGCGGCGCGACGATTTTTGCCGCGGCGTCTTCGCCCAGCGTGGGATCAGCGCCGTTTTTCAGCAGCAGGTCGAGGACGCGGTCATGGCGGTTCTGTTCCAGAGCGACCTGGAAGGGCGTAAGCGCCGGCAGCCCGTCGCGCCGCTCGACGCGGTTCGGGTCTGCCTTCGCCCGCAGCAAAGCCTCCAGCGCGACAGGCATCAGCCTGTCATCTTTCATGCGCAGCACAGCGTGCAAGGGCAGGCGGCCATTTACGCTCGGGCGGTTTGCGTCCGCCCCTGCGGCGAGCAGCGTCTCAAGGGCGCGGTGTTCGCGCGGGTCCGTCGCGGCGATCAACAGGAAGCTGTTGCCCTTCTTGTCGCTGCCGTTTATATCGGCGCCGCGCGCGACAAGCGCATTGATGGCGGCCGCATCGTTCTTGAGAATCGCCGCAACCATTTTATCCGCGATTTCTTCAGGGGTTGCGTCGGGCGCGGGTCGCGCGAATTTCGAGGTCACGGCAGCACCATGCGCAGGATACAGAGCAGGGAGGCTGCGACGAGCACGGCAAAGGTCAGCAGCGCGCCGGCGCGCCGGCCGCGCCCGGCCGCATTGGGCTGGGCCATGCCATGCGCATGCGCCAGGCGTGCGATGACGAGCATGGCACAGAGGAAATGAATAATGAAGTAGGGGCGTTGCAGGACTTCGTTATAGCCGATCAGCAGCAGGGCCATCGGTACATATTCGACGAAATTCGCCTGCGTGCGCATTGCGACATTCAGCTTGCGCTCGCCGCCGTCGCCGACCATGACATCGAGCTCGGCGCGCATGCGCATGACGCGCGAGGACAACGCAACCAGCATCAGCCCGAGAAGGCCGGCATAAAAAGCGGTGATTTGCGGAAGGATCATGATTACGCCCCTTGCCTATTTTTACCGCACCCGGAAAGGAAAGGCGAGGGGGCTTCCAACCAGGCGTTATGGCTGCGGCGGCTTTGGGGCGGCCGGGGGCGCGGTGCCGAATTTCCTGGCCAGATCGACCTTCGCAGCCAGGTATTCGGCCTTCAGCCGGTCGGTCAGTTCGGCGACAGTCGGCAGGTCCGCGATGTTGCCGGCTGCCTGCCCGGCCGACCAGACATATTTCCAGGCGCGGCCTTCCTGCCCCGGCGGGGTGGGAATTTTGTCGGCGCCGGGTCCGCGTTTCTTAAGGTCTTCCGGGTCATACCCGTTCGCAACGATGCTCGCCTTCAGGAAGCTTCCGGCAATGCCGCTGATCGCGGAAGTGTAGATGATATCGGCCGATCCTGAATCGACGACCATTTTCTTGTAGTCCGGCTCCGCCGCCGACTCCTGCGTCGCAAGGAAGCGCGTACCCATGAGAACCATGTCGGCGCCGAGCGCCTGCGCCGCCGCAATGTCGCGCCCGGTCGAAAGGCTGCCCGCCAGGATCAGCAGCCCGCCATGGAACTGCCGGATTTCATTGACCAGCACAATCGGATTGATCATCCCGGCCTGTCCGCCAGCCCCTGCGGCAACCGCAATAATGCCGTCGACGCCCGCCGCAACCGCGTGCCGCGCTTCCTCCACGGTCAGCGCATCTTGTAGCAGGATGCCGCCATAGGATTTGATCCGGTTCACGATCTCCGCCGAAACAGGGCCGGAGGCGTGGACGATCGGCACTTTGTATTTTTCGCACAGGTCGAGATCCGCCTGCAGCCGCGCAGAGTTTTTGCGCACCGAAAGGTTGATGGAATAGGGCGCAACCGTCTTGCCCGGGTTTGCGGTTTTATAGGCGTCCAGCGTCGTGGTGACTTCCTTCAGGAACGTCTCGAATTCCGCGGCTGTCCATTTGCTGCGGGCGGGAAAGCTGCCGATGACGCCTTCCTGGCAAGCCGCGGTTACCAGCGCGGCATTGGATACAAGGAACATGGGCCCGACGATCAGGGGCAGGGCGGTCGCCGCGCGCAGGGCGTCGGCAGCTGTGGGCGTGATTTCGGTCATGCGTATAAATTAACGGGGTTGCGCGGGCAGGGTCAATATCATTATCCTTGGACCGCTGAACATGGAAAAAAACCCTTATGAAACGCTTTCTTCTGGTTGTTGCGATCCTCGTGCTGCTGCCCGCCGCGGGGCTGGCCGGCTATGTCGGCCTGACGGTCAAGCGCCTGCAGGAAAAAGGTGCGCGCGTCGAAGCCGGGCTGCAGGCCTGGGAGAGGCAGGGCCGCGCCGTGGCCGAACCGCTGGCGCTGGCGCAGCAGGTGAAACCCGCACTCGAGGCCGGGGAATACAAGCAGGCCGAAACGCTGCTGGATAACGCGCTCGCAATGCTCGATGAACCTGCCCCCGCAAAACCCGAACTGCCGGAAGCAGCCGCGACCGACCTTTACGGCGCGGATCAGGAAATCACCCTGAACGGATATGAAGGCGAGGCGATGGAGGCGGCCATCTCGCCCGACGGCCAAACTCTGTTCTTCAATAACGAGAATGCGGCAGGCGATGCAACGGACATCCACTTTGCGACGCGCACGGGCGACCTGACCTTTGATTACAACGGCAGGCTTTCCGGCGTGAATGTGGCGAAACTTGATGCGGTCCCCAGCATCGACGACAACAACCGCTTTTATTTCACCAGCCTGCGCAGCTATGCGGAAAACCTGCACTCGCTTTACACGGGAGTCTTCAAGGGCAGCGAAGTCCTCGACCTGCGCGCGGTACAGGGCGAGATTTCGCCGAAGACGCCCGGTGAGATCAACATGGACGCCTGCATCAGCTTCGATGGCCGCACGCTCTACATCTCCCGCGCGCGTTTTGAGAACGGCGTGCCGGTGCCGAAGGAATCGGACCTTATGGCGGCAGTGCTCGAAGGGAAAGGTTTCCGCATCGACCCCGGCAGTTTTTCCACCTTCATCAACGTGAATTCCGATGCGCTCGAATATGCCCCGGCGATTTCCGCCGACGGGCGGGAGCTGTATTTCACCCGCGCCATCCCGGGCGGGGAGCCGCGGCTGATGGTCGCGATGCGCGAAAGTGCTGTCCGACCGTTTGGCGCGCCGAAAACGATTTCAACCATCCCCGGCTTTGTCGAGGCGCCGTCGATCCCCCGGGACGGCCAGGAGATGTTCTTCCACCGCCGTGTGGACGGAAAATTCCGCCTGTTTCGGGCGCTGCGGAAACAATAAGGCAAGTGTTGACAAAGCCCCCCGGAATCCCTTATTCATAAGGGCGCAAATGGAGGGGCTTACCACCCCGGCCTATAACCATTTGATTTTACTTGGTAAGCTGTTGTAGCTCAGTGGTAGAGCACCCCCTTGGTAAGGGGGAGGTCGGCGGTTCAATCCCACTCAACAGCACCATTTCCCGCCAGTCATCGGTTTATTCAGCACGAAATCACGCCACCTTCGGCGGCTTCGGCGCGTTGCCGTTGGCGGGGGAATTTTTTGCAGCAGGCGCCATGAACGCCGTCAGCACCTTGTCGTCCAGCGTTGTGGCATTCGGCTTGCCCTTTTCAAAGACATGCGCAGGCTTGCCGCCCAGCAATTCGATCGTGTCGCCGCGCACGCGCAAGGCGGAGCCTTCGCGCACGCCGATGATCGGGGTGGCGTTTTCCTCGTGATACTGGTTCAGGCGGTCGGCGCGGCTTTCACCGGCATAGGGGATCACCTTGCCGTCTTCCTCGTAGTAGAATTTTCCATCGACGTAATGCGGATTGATCTGGAAGGGCACGAGGCCCATGGCGTTCATGTCGCGCGGCTGGACGATCGGCATGTCGTTGGTGGTCATGATTGTAGGACCACTCACATTGATGCC
>DASPMW010000153.1:0-7340 GCA_035626855.1 Patescibacteria group bacterium | reverse complement strand
CGCCAGCCAGGAAGAGCAGGCGCTGAAATGCTTCCAGCAGATCATCACGCTCCTTGAACGCCTGATACTCGCGGAGGACAAGCGCGAGATCCAGAAAATGATGGATACCGTGCGCCTGACCGCGCGCGTCACGCACAAGCTCCTCCCCCGCTTCGCCGAGCGCTATTCGATGGACGAGATCGAGCGCGTTATCACGGAAGCGATCGAGGCCCGCCGCGACGAGCCGCGCATCGCGATCACGGTGCCGACCCAGCATATGGAGGCGCTTAAGTCCGGCATCGACGCACTTGCCGCGAAGCAGGGCTTCGGCGGCAAGGTCATCCTGCTGTCCGATGACGCCAGGTCTCCCTCCGATGTGCGGGTGGAATGGGCGGATGGCGGGGCGGAGCGCCTTTATGAGCGGCTTTACGCCCAGATTGAGTCCGAATTCGCGAAAGCGATTGCAGGCATGCAGTCGACGATAAAAGACAGCAACAGCTAACAACCGGAGAGTTAAAATGGCCATTGATCCCAATAAGCCGCAGGTCGAATTCGAAGACCTCGAAGAGCATGTCACCACGGAAGTGCGCAAGAAGGACATCGACGCGATTTACGACATCCCGGTGCAGATATCCGCCGTTCTCGGTAAATCGACGATGCAGGTGAGCCAGCTCCTAAAACTGGGCCGCGGCGCCGTCGTTGAATTGGACCGCAAAGTTGGCGAGGCGATCGATATCTATGTCAACAACCGCCTCGTCGCGCGCGGCGAAGTCATCGTCGTGGAAGACCGCCTCGGCGTCACCATGACGGAAATCGTCAAATCAGACCGCTCGCCGCAGTAATTAATATCGAGACCGGGAGATAATACGCGATGCGCCTGATGATCGTCGGCAGCCTCAATGGGCAAATCAGCACGGCTGGGAAAATGGCTATCAGCCGCGGGGCCAAGGTCACGCATACCGAAGACGCGGAGCAGGCGCTCGGCGCCCTGCGGGCAGGACGCGGCGCCGATCTCATCATGATCGACGTGAAGCAGGACATCGCGGGCTTCATCTCACAGCTGAAGGAAGAGCGCTTCGTGGTTCCGGTGGTCGCCTGCGGTATTAATACCGACGCGGCGACCGCCGTGCGGGCGATCAAGGCAGGGGCGAAGGAATACATCCCCCTGCCCCCCAACGCGGAGCTGATTGCAGCCGTGCTGCAGGCCGTGACGGAAGAAAACAACACGATGATCGCGGGCGATGCCAGCATGAAGGCCGTGCTGCAGATCGCCGACCGCATCGCGCCGTCGGACGCAACCGTGCTGATCACGGGCGAGAGCGGCACCGGCAAGGAAGTGATGTCGCGCTACATCCACAACAAGAGCAAGCGGGCGAACGGCCCGTTCATTTCGCTCAATTGCGCGGCGATCCCGGAAAGCCTGCTTGAATCGGAACTGTTCGGTCATGAAAAGGGCTCCTTCACCGGCGCGGTCGCCCGCCGCACCGGCAAGTTCGAGGAAGCGAATGGCGGCACGCTGCTTCTGGACGAAGTCAGCGAAATGCATCCCTCCTTACAGGCAAAACTGCTGCGCGCTATCCAGGAGCGCGTCATCGACCGCGTCGGCGGCAATGCGCCGGTCAAGATCGATATCCGCCTGATTGCCACCTCCAACCGGGACATGGAAGCGGCGGTGCGCGAAGGTAAATTTCGCGAAGACCTTTATTTCCGGCTTAACGTCATCAACCTGCAGCTGCCCGCCCTGCGCGAGCGCCCGGCCGACGTCATCCCGCTCGCCACCATGTTCGCCGCGAAGTACAGCGATCAGAACGGCCTGCCCGCAAAACGCCTCTCGCCCGCAGCATCCGAAAAGCTGCGCGGCCATCACTGGCAGGGCAACGTGCGGGAGCTTGAAAACACCATGCACCGCGCGGTGCTTGTCTCGACCGAGGCGGAAATCGAGCCGACCGCCATCATGCTGGCCGGACAAAAAGCCGCCAGCATCGCGCAGGCCGCCGCCGCGACAGCGAAGGCCGTCGAAAAATCGGCTGCCCCTGGCAGCGATAACCCCGCGCTCGTTGGCCGCACCGTCGCCGATGTCGAGCGGGAGCTGATCCTGAACACGCTGGATCATTGCCTCGGCAACCGCACTCACGCTGCGAACATCCTCGGCATTTCCATCCGCACCCTGCGCAACAAGCTGAAGGAATACGGCGATCCCGGCCTTTCGGCGGAGGGCGCAGGCTAGATGGCCGGAACCGGGGTATCCACGCTGAAATCCAATTTCCGCCTGCGCGGCGACGTGATCTTTGCCTTCGGCATCGTCACGATCCTCGTCGTGCTCGTGCTGCCGATGCCCGCCTGGCTGCTCGATGCCTCGCTCGCGCTGTCGCTGGCGTTTTCCGTGCTGATCCTGATGACCGTGCTGTTCATCGAAAAGCCGCTGGAGCTGAGTTCCTTCCCGACCATCCTGCTGGTCGCGACGATGATACGCCTCGCCCTCAACCTTGCCTCGACCCGGCTCATCCTCGCGCACGGGCATGAAGGGAAGGATGCCGCGGGGCATGTGATCGAGGCCTTCGGCAGCTTCGTCATGCAGGATAATTTCGTCATCGGCGTGATCGTCTTCGCCATATTAACCATCGTCAATTTCGTCGTCATCACCAAGGGTGCCGGTCGCATCGCCGAGGTTGCGGCGCGCTTCAGCCTTGACGCTATGCCCGGCAAGCAGATGGCCATTGACGCCGACCTCTCCGCCGGCATGATCGACGAGAAGGAAGCCCGCTTCCGCCGCTCGCAGCTGGAGCAGGAAAGCACCTTCTTCGGCGCCATGGACGGCGCGGCCAAATTCGTGCGCGGCGACGCGATCGCCGGGCTGCTCATCGTGTTCATCAACGTCGTGGCCGGGATGGTCATCGGCGTGGTCCAGAAAGACCTCTCCGCGGGCGACGCCGCCTCCTTTTATACGCACCTGACGATCGGCGACGGGCTGGTGAGCCAGATCCCCGCCCTTATCGTTTCAATCGCCTCCGGTATGCTGGTCTCGAAAGCCGGCGTCTCCGGTTCGGCGGAAAAGGCGGTCTTCGCCCAGCTCAGCAATTATCCGCAGGCGATGATCATGAGCGCCGTGCTGATGGCCGTGCTGGCGGCGATTCCCGGCATCCCGGCCTTCCCTTTCCTGATCATGGCGGCGACCGCCGGCGTGTTCGCTTATAACACGCTCGAGACGCGGAAAAAGACCGCGCGCACCAAGGTCGCGGATGAAGAGGCAGCGGCCGCCAAAGCCCCCGTCGCCGAGGAGCCGATTTCGAAGGCCCTCGCCATCGACACCATCCGCGTCGAGCTCGGCTATGGCCTGCTGCCGCTGGTCAACAACCCCGAGAAAGGCCGCCTGACCGAACAGATCAAGGGCCTGCGCCGCCAGCTTGCCGAAGATATGGGCTTCATCCTCCCCTCCGTCCGCATTCAGGACAATTTACAACTGCCGGCGAATTCCTATGTCGTACGTATCAAGGAAATCGAGGCCGGCAAGGGCGATATCCGCCCCGATATGCTGCTCTGCATGAACCCGACCGGCGACAAGATCGAGCTGCCGGGTGAGTCGACCCGCGAGCCAACCTTCGGCCTGCCCGCCATGTGGATCAGCCCCGATTACCGGGAGGAAGCGCATTTCCGCGGCTACACCGTCGTCGATCCCGCAACCGTCGTGACGACGCATATCACCGAGGTCATCAAAGACAACATGCCCGACCTGCTGTCATATGCGGAGACGCAGAAGCTGCTGGACGAGCTGCCGAAATCCCACCAGAAGCTTGTGGCCGATGTCATTCCGACCAAGATCACGGTCACCGGGCTGCAACGCGTATTGCAAAACCTCGTCTCCGAGCGCATCTCGATCCGCGACCTGCCAACCATTCTCGAAGGCGTCGCCGAAGCGACCGGATTTACCTCGAACGTCACGATGATTACCGAGCATGTGCGCGCCCGCCTCGCCCGCCAGATCTGCGACCAGAACAGCAACAACGCGGGCATCCTGCCGCTGGTCACGCTGTCCGGAGAATGGGAGCAGTCCTTTGCCGAGGCGCTGATCGGCCAGGGCGAGGAAAAGCAGCTCGCCATGGCGCCGACGCGCCTGCAGCAGTTCATCCAGTCGGTGCGCAGCGTTTATGAAGACATGGCGATGAAGGGCGAAAGCCCCGTCCTGCTCACGAGCCCCGGTATCCGCCCCTATGTGCGCTCGATCATCGAGCGCTTCCGGCCGCAGACGATCGTGATGTCGCAGAACGAAATCCATCCGCGCGCGAAAATCCGCACCTTCGCCCAGATCACGTGATAGCCCATGCGCCTTAAATCCTTCGAAGCGAAAACGATGACCGACGCGATGCGCCAGATCAAGGAAGCGCTCGGCGACGAGGCGATCATTGTCAGCACGAAGGAAGCGGGCGGCTGGATCCGCGTCACCGCCGCAGTCGAGCAGGAAGACCTGCCCGCGCCGGCGAAGCAGAAATCGCTGTCGCGGGCCACGCCAGCCTATGACGAAGAAGAAATGATCGCAATGATCACCGACGCGCTGCTCAAGCACCGCGTGCCGGGCGTCGTCAGCGAAAAAATCACCGCAGCCGCAATGTCCCTGCCAGCGGACGAGCCGCGCCAGATGCTCGCGCAGGCGCTCGGAAAAATTTTCAAGTTCGATCACAGCCCGAAAAAAACCAACAAGCCGATGATACTGGTCGGCCCGCCCGGCGCAGGCAAGACACTGATGGCAGCAAAACTGGCTGCCGCCGCTGTGATGGAGGGCAAACGACCCGCCGTCGTTACGACAGATATCGCGCGGGCGGGCGGCGTCGAGCAGCTTTCCGCCTTCCTCAATATCATGAAGCTGCCGCTGCACCAGGCGGAGGACGCAAAAACGCTCGCGGCCGCGCTCAGCAAAGTCAAATCTGCGACCTCAGTCATCATCGATACCGGCGGCCTCAACCCGTTCGATCCGGCGGAGATGAAAACGCTGCTGAAGCTGATCTCGGTCGAGGAAATGGATGCGGCCTTCGTGCTGCCCGCCGGGTTTGACGCCGAGGAAAGCGCCGAGATGGCCATGACTTTCGACATCATCGGCGTCAAGCGCCTCATTCCGACGCGCCTTGATTTCGCCCGCCGCATCGGCGGAATCTTAAGCGCCGCCGACAAGGGCGGCCTCTCCTTTTCGACCGCGAGCCACACGCCGCAGGTGGCGAATGGCATCCTCGCGCTCACTCCTGAAAAACTCGCTGAATATCTCATGCCGGTCATCCCGGGCGAGAAGGCAAAGAAAGGCAAGACATGACGACGAAAACGCAACAGCCGCCCGTCAAGACGCCGCCCGCCGAAGGGGCGCACAAACTCTTCGCCGTCGCATCGGGCAAGGGCGGGGTCGGCAAGACCTGGTTCTCGATCACGCTCTGCCATGCGCTCGCGCAGCGCGGCAAAAAAGTGCTGCTGTTCGACGGCGATCTGGGCCTCGCCAATATCGATGTGCAGCTTGGCCTGATGGCCAAGCGCGACCTGAACGACGTGATCGAGGGAAACCTGACGCTCGCGCAGGTCATTACACCGTACGAGGCAGGGGGCTTCGACGTGGTGGCCGGCCGCTCCGGCCACGGCTCCCTCTCCGCGCTCGCCCTGCCCCGCCTTCAGGAATTGATGGAGCAGATCCGAGGGCTTCTGCCGAAGTATGATGCAATCCTCATCGACCTTGGCGCCGGCATCGACCGCACCGTGCGCTTCATGGCTGCCGCCGCCGACGTGACCTTCGTCGTTACGACCGACGAGCCGACCGCGCTGACCGATGCCTATGCCTTCATCAAGTTGAGCCATGCGGCCGGCCACGGCGACAATCTGAAAGTCGTGGTCAACATGACCGGCAGCGAGAAGGAAGGCGAAGGCACCTACGGCACGATTCTGAAGGCCGCCAAAAACTTCCTGAAAATTTCCCCGCCGCTGATGGGTGTGGTCCGGCAGGACAAGCGCGTGCGCGAGGCGATCCGCGCGCAGGTGCCCTTCCTCGTCCGCTCGCCCAACACGGAAACGGCGCAGGATCTCGAAAAAATCGCCGACCGCGTCGTCGCTGAAATTCTCGTCTGACGGCGGGGCGGGCATGAGCGATTCATCAATCCCGCCCAAGCCGCCAACACCGCCAGTAACCGCCTTGGCCGGCAACGCCCTGCCGAAAGACGGCACGCAGCGCCTGTTGGATGAAGCGGCCCCGGTAAAGCAGGTTCCAGCCGATATCGCCAACGGGCGCCTGCCGCTGCATCTTGACGGCAAGGTTGTCAGCCAGAACCGCGAGACCGGCGAGACGCGCATCGCGACCACGCGCGGCGAACTGGTGATTACCACGCCTAAACAACTGCAAAAGGGCACCGAGGTGGGCATCGATATCAGCCGCACCCGCGAGAATGGCCTGACTGCGCGTGTCACCCTCCCGCGCGAAACCGCGACGCCCAGAGAATGGGCAGAATTGCCGCCGCCGGTGCCGCAGCGCCCCTCCGCCCCGCCCTTGAAGCCCGGCGACAGCGTCCCCGCGCTCGTAATCGAGGAGGAGTCGCCCGCACCGCCCGCAGCGCCGGCGCCCGACCGCACCGCGGCGCTCCAGAAGGCTGCGGCGATCATCGAGCGCATGAGCCCGGGTGAGCTTGCGAAGTTGCCGCAGCCGTTGCCGGTGCCACCCCGCGTCGTGGCGGAGCTCGCCGCCGCGCCCGACAAACTTGCCGCCCTGCTTCGCCTGCCGCCGGCGCAGCAGCAGGCGATTATCGAGTACCTCACGCGGCCCGATGTCCCGGCCAAACTGCCGCAGCTCGCTCCTCCAGCCCCTTCAGGCGTGCCAGACGCCCGCGCGCCCGAAATACCGCCGCTGCCCTTGCCCGCAGCCTCCGGCAAAAATGCGGCGCCGCCGCCCAATGTCGGCGCCATGCGCAACCTCATGCCCCTGCTTGAAAGCCTGCAGCAGCCGGCAAAGGATGGGCCATTGATGCCCCGCAGCGCCGGGCAGGGTGAAATGCCAAAAGGACTGCAGGGCCTGCTGCCTGCCATGCACCAACTGCGTATTGTCAGCATCACGCCCCCCGGTGAAACGCCGCCCGCTCCGCAGCCGGGCCAGCGGCTGGGCGTTGTCGAGTTTCTCACCAATAACGGCCAGCCCTCCATCCGGGCCGGCTACGACAGCCTGCTGCTCAAGCAGGCGGCGAGCGTGGAGGTTGGCAGCCATATCGTCTTCGAAACGAGCCCGATGAGCGCGCGCCAGGTCATGGCGGCCTTCCCTGCGCCGACGGTCCTCCCCCCCGGTTTCACGCCGCTGTTGGCCACCACTTGGCCGGCGTTGCAGGAAGCAGCCGATGCGCTCGCCGCAA
>DASPMW010000152.1:0-40230 GCA_035626855.1 Patescibacteria group bacterium | reverse complement strand
CCTTTGCGGAAGGGGTGCGCGCCGTCATGGTGACCGACACCAACCCCCGCCAGCGCTTCGCCCATATGGCCGCTACCTTTTTCGGCCGGCAGATGGATACCGTCGTCGCGGTGACCGGCACCAACGGCAAAAGCTCGACCGTCAATTTCTGCCGCCAGATCTGGCAGTCGATGGACCATGCGGCGGCCTCGCTCGGCACCATCGGCATCATCGCGCCCGGCATTAACCGCGCAGGCTCGCTCACCACGCCCGACCCCGTCACGCTGCATTCCGAAATCGCGGAGCTGGAAGCGGCTGGCGTTACGCATCTTGCGATCGAGGCGTCGAGCCAGGGCATGGACCAGTACCGCCTTGACGGGCTGCGCGTTACGGCGGCGGGTTTCACGAACCTGACCCGCGACCATCTCGACTACCACGGCACGATGGAGAAATATTTCGGCGCGAAGGCCCGCCTGTTCCGCGACATGCTGGACGCGAAGGGCGTCGCCGTCATCAATGCTGACAGCGATTACGCCGGCAAAATGCGCGCGGTCTGCGACAAGCGCGGCATCCGCGTCATCGAATACGGCGAAAAGGGACGCGACATCCGCATGGCGCAGCGAAAGGCGCTGCCCGGCGGTCAGTTCCTCGAGCTCGAGGTGTTCGGCGAGCGGTACGAGCTTGAACTGCCGCTGGTCGGCAGCTTCCAGGCCTCGAACGCGCTCTGCGCGCTTGGCCTCGTGCTCGCGGAAAATCCCGACAACCGCTCGCTGCATATGCGCGGCGTCTATGCGCTCGAAAAATTGCAGCCGGTGCGCGGGCGCCTCGAGCTTGCGGCCATGCACCCGAATGGCGCCGCAATCTATGTCGATTACGCCCATTCGCCGGACGGGCTGGAAACGATGCTGAACGCGCTTCGCCCCCACTGCCAGGGCAAGCTGCATGTCGTGTTCGGCTGCGGCGGGGACAGAGACAAGGGCAAACGCCCGATGATGGGCGAGATCGCGATGCGCTTGGCCGACCGCGTGATCGTGACCGACGACAATCCTCGCACAGAGGACGCGACCGCCGTGCGCGCCGATATCATGAAGGCCTGCACCGACCTCAGCAAGGTGACCGAGATGGCCGGCCGACGCGACGCAATCCGCGCAGGCGTGGCAAAACTCTCATCCGGCGACGTGCTGGTTATCGCGGGCAAGGGCCACGAGCAGGGGCAAATTGTGGGCAAGGATGTTTTGCCTTTTGACGATGTAACCGAGGCGAAAAACGCCGTGATGGAACTGACCAAATGACCGATACCAAGACACTCTGGACATCGCAGGAACTGGAAAGCGCGACAGGCGGCACCGCAACCGCCGCGTTCACCTCGACCGGCGTTTCGATCGACACGCGCACGCTGAAAAAAGGTGAATTGTTCATCGCGCTGAAGGGCGACGCGCTCGATGGCCATAATTACGTGGATGCGGCCTTCAAGGCCGGCGCTTCTGCGGCTGTGGTAAATGAGAATTACACCGGCGGGGGCAACCTGCTGCGCGTGAAGGATACCATGAGGGCCCTCGAGGATATCGGCCGCGCCGGCCGCGCGCGGTCAAAGGCCGTCGTGATCGGCGTGACGGGGTCGGCGGGCAAAACCGGCACCAAGGAAATCCTCTCCATCCTGTTCGGCGCGCTCGGCGAAACCCATGCCAGCAAAAAAAGCTTCAACAACCATTGGGGCGTGCCGCTGTCGCTGTCCAACCTGTCGCCGACCGCGCAATATGCGGTGTTCGAGATGGGCATGAATCATGCGGGCGAGATGACGGTGCTGTCGAAACAGGTGCAGCCGCAGATCGTGCTGATCACCACGATCGAACCCGCGCATATCGAGCATTTCAAGACGGTCGAGGCCATTGCCGACGCGAAAGCCGAGATCTTTACGAGCATGAACGAAGACGGCATTGCGGTGCTGCCCGCGGACAACCAGCATTTCCGCCGGCTGAAATCGGCCGCCGAAAAACAGGGCCTGCGCAAAATTTACGGCTTCGGCGAGGACGAAGAAGCGCAGACGCGCCTGGTCGACTGCGCGCTGCATGCCGACAGCAGCCGCGTTACCGCCGATGTGCTGGGCGAGCGGGTCAAATACCGCGTCGGGATCCCCGGCAAGCATATCGTCATGAATTCGCTGGGCGCGCTCACCATAGTCAAGGCTGCAGGCGGCAACCTGCAGAAGGCGGTGGAGGCGCTGAAGAACGCCGAGCCGACGGAAGGCCGCGGAAACCGTATTACGGTCACGCTTGAGGACGGGCAGCCGCCGCTGACCATCATCGATGAAAGCTACAACGCCAATCCGGCTTCTATGCTCGCCGCTTTCAAGGTGTTTGAAATGGTCAACCCGCCCGAGGGCGGCCGCCGCATTGCCGTGCTGGGCGACATGCTGGAACTGGGCAAGGACGGCCCGCGGCTGCATGCCGAGCTTGCAAACCCCCTGCTCCGCGCGAAAATCGACCTGCTGTTCAGCTGCGGCGCGCAGATGGATGCGCTGCACCAGGCGCTGCCGGAGCCCTGGCGCGGCGGCCACGCCAATGACAGCCGCGCGCTTGTCAGCCTTGTACTTGCCGCCGTAAAGCCGGGCGATGTACTGCTGATCAAGGGCTCGGCCGGGAGCAAAATGGGCTATGTCGTTCATGCGCTGCAGGATGCGCAGGCGAAAATGAAGGATCAACGCAATGCTGTATAACCTCCTCTTCCCGCTCGCCTCCGATTGGCAGGTTTTCAACCTCTTCAAATACATCACGTTCCGCGCGGGCGGCGCGATGATTACGGCGATGCTGTTCTGCTTCATCTTCGGCCCCGCATTTATCCGCTGGCTAAAATCAAAGAAGGCGGAACAGCCGATCCGCGACGACGGCCCCGAAAGCCATCACAAGAAAAAGGGCACGCCGACCATGGGCGGGCTGATGATCATATTCTCAGTCACCCTCTCGACGCTTCTCTGGGTCGATATCAAGAACCCCTATATGTGGGTCGTGCTTTGGGTCTTCGTCGGCTTCGGCTTTATCGGATTTTTCGACGATTATGCCAAGCTCACGAAAAAAGGCAGCAAGGGCGTGCCAGGCAAGCTGCGGCTGCTGCTGGAAGGCGCAATCGCGCTCGTCGCGGTACTGGCAGTCATGACGCTGACGACGGGCGACGCCGGCACCACGTTGTTCTTCCCGTTCCTTAAAGACGCCTTCATCAATCTTGGATGGTTCTTCGTGCCGTTCGGGTTGTTCGTGGTTGTGGGGGCGGCGAATGCCGTTAACCTGACGGACGGGCTCGACGGGCTGGCGATAGGCCCGATCATGATTACCGCGGCCAGCTTCGGCATTATCGCCTATCTTGTTGGCAATGCCGTATTCGCGGAATACCTGCAGATCCACTTCGTGCGGGATTCGGGCGAGTTGGCGGTATTCTGCGGCGCGCTGCTCGGCGCGGGGCTCGGCTTCCTCTGGTTCAACGCGCCGCCGGCAATGGTGTTCATGGGCGATACCGGCTCGCTCGCCATGGGCGGAGCGCTCGGCGCGCTATCGGTTGTGACCAAGCATGAAATCGTGCTCGGCATCATTGGCGGGCTGTTCGTGATCGAGACGCTTTCGGTCATCATCCAGGTCGTGTCGTTCAAGACGCGCGGCAAGCGCGTCTTTAAAATGGCGCCGATCCACCACCACTTCGAAAAACAGGGCTGGCCCGAAACCCAGGTCGTGGTGCGGTTCTGGATCATCTCGATCATCTTCGCGCTGATCGGCCTCTCCACGCTGAAGCTGAGGTAACATGATCGACCTCGCTCCCCTGAAAGACAAGCTGAACGGAAAGCCCATCCTGATCGTGGGCCTTGGCAAATCCGGCATGCCGGTTTTTGACGCCTGCGGGGCGGCGGGGATCGACTGCATTTTGTGGGACGACACGCCGGCCGCGCGGGAAGCGGCACTGGCGCGGGGTGCCGCGGTAAAAGACCCGGCGGCGCTCGATTTTAGTTCAATTGCTTTCGTCTGCCTCTCCCCCGGCATTCCGCTGACTCACCCCAAACCCCATGCCGTCGTCGACCTGGCCAGGGCAGCGGGCATCGAGGTGCTGGGCGATATCGAACTGTTCCACCGCGCCAAACCAAACGCCAGAACCATCGGCATCACCGGCACCAACGGGAAATCGACGACGACCGCGCTGATCGGCCATATCCTAAAGGAAGCGAAACTTCCCTCCGCCGTCGGCGGAAATATCGGCGAAGCGGTGCTGACGCTGCCGGACCTGCCGGAAAACGGCGTTTATGTGCTGGAAATGTCTTCCTACCAGACCGATTTGGCAACTACCTTCGCGCCGAATATTTCATTGCTGGTCAATATCAGCCCCGATCATCTCGACCGGCACGGCGACATGGCCGGTTATATCGCGGCGAAGGAGCGCATGTTCCGCGGGCCTGGGTTCGCCGTCATCAGCATGGATGACGAAGGCAGCCTGGGTGTTTACGAGCGCCTGAAGGCAAAGGCGCAGCGCCGCGTGATCGCCGTATCTGTCGAGCGCCCGCTGACGCATGGCGTTTTCGCGTCGAAGGAAGGCGTGCTGTTCGACGGCAAAAACAAGGTCGTCGACCTCAATACCTGCAAGGCGCTGCAGGGGCAGCATAACTGGCAGAACGCAGCCATGGCCTATACCGCCGCGCGTGAAGCAGGCGTGCTGCCCGAGCAGATCGCCAAAGGCATGCAAAGTTTTCCGGGCCTCGCGCACCGCCAGAACATTGTGCGCCATATCGGCCCGGTCGCCTATATCAACGACAGCAAGGCGACCAACGACCAGGCCGCCGCGATGGCGCTGCGCACCTTCAGCCCGATTTACTGGATCGCGGGCGGCAAGCCCAAGGAAGGCGGCTACGCGGATTCCTCCAGGCACCTGGCCAATGTCCGCCATGCTTTCCTGATCGGTCAGGCGGAGGAGGAAATGGCCGAATGGCTGACGGGGAGCGGCACCGCCTTCACCCGTTGCGGCACGATCGACAGGGCCGTCGAGGCGGCGCACCGCATGGCGCAGGAAGAGACAAAAGACAAAGCAGTCGTGCTGCTCTCGCCCGCCTGCGCCAGCATGGACCAGTTTAAAAATTTCGAGCATCGCGGCGAGGTTTTCACCGAGCTGGTGAAGGCGCTGAAGCCCCTGCCCGCCGAGCCGAAGAAAACCGCCAATGGAGGAGCCGCGTAATGCTGCAAAGCTGGACGGATCGCACGGACAAATCGGTCGTCGGACGCTGGTGGTGGTCGGTCGATCGCTGGACGCTTTCGGCGCTTTTGCTGCTCTCGGTAGTCGGCATCGTCCTGGTTTCCGCGGCCTCTCCCGCGGTAGCGGAGCGCATCCACCTGACACCCTTTTATTTCGTCAACCGGCATATCGCCTTTCTCGTTCTCTCGCTGGGCATCATGTTCGGCGTGTCGCTGCTGGGGCGCAAGATGCTGTGGCGCACGGCGCTCGTCTCGCTGGGCGCGACGATGCTGCTGATGCTTGCCACGATTTTCTTCGGGGTGGAAATCAAGGGCGCGACCCGCTGGATCCACCTGTTCGGGTTCTCGCTGCAGCCCTCTGAATTCGCGAAGCCGGCCTTCGCCGTTGTTTCCGCCTGGCTTATGGCGCGGCATCATACGCATCCGGGCTTTCCGGGCCAGGTCGCGGCCACCGGCATATTTGTCGCTGTGCTGGGGCTGTTGCTGCTGCAGCCCGATCTTGGCATGTCGCTTGTGCTCGCGGCGATCTGGGCTGTGCAGATCTTCCTCGCAGGGCTGCCGATGGTGTTTGTGATCGTGCTAGGTGCGCTTGGCGCTTTCGGGATTTTCGCGGCGTACCTGTTCTTTCCCCATGTAGCGAGCCGCATCGACCGCTTTCTCGATCCCGCTGCCGGCGACAATTACCAGGTGCAGAAATCTCTCGACGCGTTTTCGAACGGCGGGCTGTTCGGCACGGGCCCGGCGCATGGGCAGGTGAAACTGAACCTGCCTGACGCGCATGCCGATTTCATCTTCGCCGTCTGCGGGGAGGAAATGGGGCTGATCGCGGCGGTCGCGCTCGTCTGCATTTTCGGCTTTATCCTGCTGCGCTCGGTCATTCGCGTCATGAACAGCGAAGACCTGTTCATCGTGCTCGGCGCGGGCGGGTTGCTGACGCAGTTCGCGCTGCAAAGCCTGATCCATATGGGGTCCTCGCTGCAGCTGCTGCCGGCGAAGGGCATGACCCTCCCCTTCATCAGCTATGGCGGATCGTCGCTGCTGTCGCTCGGCCTTGGCATGGGCATGCTGCTGTCGCTGACGCGCAAACGCATGCAGGGCGGGCCCTCCGGTCAGTGGCGCAACTGGACGCTGGGGGAAAACAATGCCTGAGCCGAAGACCATCGTCCTCGCGGCGGGCGGCACCGGGGGACATTTGTTTCCGGCGGAAGCGCTGGCGCTCGAGCTGGTTAATCGCGGGCACAAGGTCGTGATCCTGACCGACAAGCGCGGCGTGGCGTTTAAAAGCCTGGGCACCACGGTCGAGATTCACACGGTCAAGGCCGCAACGCTGAAGCCGGGTATCGTCGCGAAGGCCATGGCGGTTGCGGATATGGGTATCGGCATCCTTCAGGCCTTCCAGCTCCTGAAAAAGTATAAACCCGCGATCGTGGTGGGCTTCGGCGGCTATCCGTCATTCCCGGGCGTGTTCGCGGCGCAGATGCTGAAAGTCCCGACGATCCTGCACGAGCAGAATGCCGTGCTCGGCAAGGCGAATGTCTGGCTGGCGGACAAGGCGGTGCAGATCGCGACCTCCCTCCCCGGCACGCAAGGCATCAAGCCCGCCAACCAGAACAAGGTCGCCGTGACCGGCAACCCCGTGCGCGCCAGCATCATCGCCGTTCGCGAAAATCCCTACGAGGCCCCTTCCGGCGAGCTGCGGCTGTTCATCACGGGCGGCAGCCAGGCCGCGAAGGTGTTTGCCGAGGTCATTCCGGACGCCGTGCAGAAACTACCGCATGAACTGCAGAAGCGCCTCTTCGTCGTACACCAGGTGCGCGAAGACAGTATGGCGGAGACGGAGCGCAAATACCGCATGGCCGGCATCCGCTCGGAAATCAAATCCTTCTTCGGCGACATGCCGGAGCGGCTAAAGTCTTGCCACCTGTTTATCGGCCGCGCCGGCGCCTCGACCGTCGCTGAAATCGCAACCGTGGGTCGCCCCGCCATCTTCGTGCCCTATCCCGGCCATGCCGATATGCAGCAGAAATATAACGCCGAGGTCATCGCCGGACGGGGCGGTGCCTGGGTCATGCTGCAGGATAACTTTACAGCGGAAAGTCTAGCAGTGCGGCTGCAGGAATTTATGAATAACCCACAAACCCTTGAAATTGCGGCCGCAGCGGCGAAATCCTGCGGCCAGCCGGAAGCGGCGCGCAATCTCGCCGATCTTGTGGAAAATAAAATTAACAGCTAAAACATCGTTTCAATAACAAGGACAGCGCACAGCATGAACCACGATTTCCCTTTCCCGATCGGCACCGTCCATATCATCGGCATCGGCGGCATCGGCATGAGCGGCTATGCCGAGGTGCTGCACCACCTGGGCTATAAGGTGCAGGGATCGGACCAGGCGGAAAACGCGAATGTCGTGCGCCTGCGCTCCCTCGGCATTCAGGTCGCGATTGGCCATGCAGCCGGCAACGTGATGAACTGCGACGGCGCGGCCTGCGGCGTCGTCGTGAAATCGACGGCGGTCAAGGACAGCAACCCCGAAATCATTGCCGCAAAAGAACACAACATCCCCGTTATCCCGCGCGTCGCGCTCCTCTCCGAGCTCATGAAGGCCAAATGGTGCGTGAACGTCTCCGGCACGCATGGCAAGACGACCACCACCTCGATGATCGGGCATGTGCTGGTAAAATCAGGCATCGACCCGACCGTCATCAACGGCGGCATCATCAACGCCTATGGCTCCAACACCCGAATGGGCAAATCGAACTGGATGGTCGTGGAATCGGATGAAAGCGACGGCACCTTCGCCAAACTCCCCTCGGTCGCCTCGATCATCACCAATATCGATCCCGAGCATATGGATTACTACGGCGATTTCGACGCGGTGAAGGACGCTTATGTATCCTACGCGCATAACCTGCCGTTCTACGGCATCGTCGTCGCCTGCATCGATCATCCCGTCGTGGCCGAGCTGATCCCGCAATTCCAGCGGCGCGTGATTTCCTACGGCTTTTCCGACAAGGCCGACCTGCAGGCTGTGAATGTCCAGACCTCGCCCGAGGGGCTGAGCTATGACATCCGCGTCAATTGCGACCTTCTGAAGAACTTCCCGCGCGAGATAAAGGGCGTCAGGCTGCCGATGTTCGGGCCGCATAACGTGCTCAATTCGCTCACGACCTTCGCGATCGGACACCATATCGGGCTCGAAGTGCCGAGCATTGTCGCGGCGCTCGCGAAATTCTCCGGCGTCAAGCGCCGCTTCACCACGACCGGCATTGTTAACGGAATAACTGTCATCGACGATTACGGCCACCACCCGGTCGAGATCAACGCCGTGCTGAAGGCGGGGCGCGATGCAGTCGCGGGTCACGGTGGCGGCCGCATCATCGCCGTCATGCAGCCGCACCGCTATACGCGCCTCTCGTCGCTGTTCGACGAATTCTGCGGCTGCTTTACGCTGGCGGATGAAGTCATCATCTCCGATGTATATTCAGCCGGGGAAGAGCCGATCGCGGGCGTGAACAAGGACGCGCTTGTCAGCTGCATCCGCAAGGCGGGCAAGGACAAGGTTCATGCCCTTGAAAACCCGCAGGCGCTGGCGCCGCTGATCGCATCCATCGCCAAGCCGGGCGATTTCGTCATCTGCCTTGGGGCGGGGACGATTACCAACTGGGCCTATGCGCTGCCGAAGGAACTGGAAGCGATCTGGGGCCTCAACGAAAAAAAGGCTAACGGGACGAAATAATTAAATGTCCGCGCTGATTTCGCCCCGTGATGATGACGGCTATAAATTCCCGCCCGGACTGCTCGAGCGGCTGCCGCCTGTTACCGGACGGTTGAGCGAAAATGCCCCGCTCGGCCATATGACCTGGTTCGGCGTCGGCGGGCCCGCAGAAGTGCTGTTTAAGCCGGAAGACCGCGAGGACCTGGTCAACTTCATCCAGAACTGCCCGCCCGATGTGAATGTGACGATGCTGGGGGTTGCTTCAAACCTCATCATCCGAGACGGCGGCGTGCCAGGCGTCGTCATCCGCCTTGGCCGCGAATTCGCGGGCATCGAGGTCGAGAGCACGAATATCCGCGCCGGCGCAGCCGCCCTCGACATGAATGTCGCGCTGACGGCGGCCAAGCATGAAATTGCAGGTCTTGAGTTCCTCTCCGGCATTCCCGGCACGATTGGCGGCGCGCTGCGCATGAATGCCGGCGCCTATGGCGGCGAGACGAAGGATGCGCTGATCTCGGCCGAGGTATTGTTCCGCGACGGTACCGTGCAGCAACTCACGCCCGCCGAAATGGAGATGTCGTATCGCCATAACGGCCTGCCGAAGGATGTTATTTTCATCTCCGCACTGCTGCGCGGCCGTTCCGGCGACAAGACGGAAATCGACGCCAAGATGGACGAAATCAAGACCAAGCGCGCTGAAAGCCAGCCGATCCGCACCAAGACGGGCGGCTCTACCTTCGCCAACCCGGAAGGACGGCGGGCGTGGCAGCTGGTCGACGAAGCGGGCTGCAGGGGATTCAAAATCGGCGGCGCGGAATTTTCGACGATGCATTGCAACTTCATGATCAACACCGGCGGCGCAACCGCCGCCGATATTGAGAGACTGGGCGAAGAAGTGCGCAAACGTGTTGCCGAAAAGTCAGGCGTCATGTTACGGTGGGAAATCAAGCGCATCGGCATTCCGCTTGAAAAAGACACAGACATTTTAGAATTCATGCAGCGGGACGCGTCTTAAAAAGATGGCCAAAACAGTAGCCTTATTGAAGGGTGGATGGTCGGCGGAGCGCGAAGTCTCGCTGTCGTCGGGCGCTGAATGCGCCAAGGCCCTTCGCGAAAAAGGCTATGACGTCCGCGAAATCGACGTGAAACGCGACCTGATGGAACTGGTGCGCCAGTTGTCGCCCGCGCCGGATGTCGTTTTCAACGCCTTGCATGGCACCTGGGGCGAGGACGGCTGCGTCCAGGGCGTGCTGGAAATCATGGGCATCCCTTATACCCATTCCGGCCCGTTATCCTCCGCCCTTGCGATGAACAAGCAAAAAGCCAAGGAAGTGCTGGTGCCGCTCGGCGTGCCCTGCCCCGAGGGCAAGCTCATGCATATCGACGATATCCGCGCCGACAAGGTACCGTTCAAGGCGCCTTATGTCGTGAAGCCGAATAACGAAGGCTCCTCCGTCGGCGTATATATTGTCCGCCCCGGCGACAACAAGCCGCCGCTCGGCCTCGATAAATGGTCGTACGGCCCCTATGCCCTCGTGGAAAAATACATTCCCGGCCGCGAGCTGTCGGTCGGCGTGATGGGAAAACGTGGCGAAAAACCCCGCGCTTTGACCGTTACGGAAATCCGCACCGATCTCGACTTTTATAACTATGAAGCGAAGTATGCCGCCGGCGGTTCAACACATGTGATACCGGCGCCAATCGCGCGCGACGTGTTCGATGAAGCGCTGCGCATTGCGGCCTTCGCGCATGAAAATCTGGGCTGCACGGGTGTCACGCGCAGCGATTTCAGGTACAATGATAACGAGCCGGGTGTTTCGGGGCTTTATTACCTCGAAACAAATACGCAACCCGGCATGACGCCGACTTCGCTGGTTCCGGAGCAGGCGCTGCATATGGGGATGAGTTTTGGGGATCTTGTGGAGTGGCTCGTCGAAAACGCGGCGGTCCACACCTAAAGGTCAAGAGACTGGGGATTGATGAAACTGTTCAAGAAGCGCGAGGCTCCCTCGCGCCGGAGCACGCGCCTTTGGCTGCTCCGTTTCCGAAAGCTTGGCTTGATCCTGGCGGCGATCGCAATGATCGGCGGCGCTTCCTGGTATGCGGTGAAGAACGGCACGCTCGGCAAGACTGCGCTGTGGATTCACGATAAGACCCTCTCCACCACCGCCGGCATGGGCTTTCGCGTTCGCGATATCATCATCATCGGCCGCCACCGCACAGAGGCGCGCGAGCTGCTGGCGGCGCTCGGCATCCGGCAGGGCGATGCGATTTTCGGCGCTAATATCGACGCGGCGCAGGCGAAACTGTCGGAAATTTCCTGGGCAAAGGAAGTCTCGATCACGCGCCGCCTGCCCGATGCGATCATCATCGACCTCAAGGAGCGCGAACCGGTCGCGCTGTGGCAGTACCAGAAAAAGATCTCGGTCATCGACGGCACGGGCCGTGCGCTGACCTCGAAAAACCTCGATAAATACCGCGACCTGCCGCTTGTCGTCGGAGAGGATGCGCCGCTGCATGTCGAGCCGCTGCTCGATCTGCTGCGCGCGGAGCCGGAGATTGCCAAAGAAATCACCTCGGCGGTCCGCATCGGCGGCCGCCGCTGGGACCTGCGCCTGAATAACGGCCTGACCGTGAAGCTGCCGGAACAGGACACCGAACTCGCGCTCCGCAAGCTTGCGACGCAACAGGACAAGAACGCATTGTTCGCCAAGAATATCTCGGCCATCGACCTGCGCATCCCCGACCAGATGGTCGTGGAGCCCCTGCCGGAGCCCGAGCCAAAAAAAACGATATGACTGAATAAAAACGCTACAAAAAAATAAAAAAATCGAAGCGAGGCATGAAGATGAAGAAAGAAACCAAGGCGGATTCCGCCCAGACTCAGAATCCGACTCTCTCGGCAGGGGGCGAGGACAGGGTCCAGCTTCCCGCGAACACCCAGAAGACGCAGCTGAAGCCGGCAGGCCGCAACAGGCAGGAAAACCTGTTCTCCCGCAACATCATTGCCGCGATCGATATCGGGTCGTCGAAGGTCGTCTGCTTCATCGCCGAGATCAAGTCGCATGGCACGATCGAGGTGATTGGCATCGGCCACCAGGCATCGAAGGGCGTGAAGGCCGGCGTGGTCATCGACCTTAAGGCGGCAGAAACTGCGGTCGCCCATGCGGTCGAAGCGGCGGAAACGATGGCAAAGGGCCATCTGCAGGGCCAGCCCATCCGCTCGGTCTTCGTGAACGTGCCGGGCGGGCAGACGTTATCCCATCGCCTGCCGGTAAATGTAAAAATTTCGGGCCATGAAGTCTCCGAAAGAGACGTGCGCAACGCGCTGTCGCAAAGCCGCAATGTGACGGTACAGGGCCGCGACGAGCTGATCCATGTCATCGCCGCGCAGTTTTCGATCGACAAGCAAAAGGGCATCGCGGAGCCGGTCGGCATGACCGGCCAGAGCCTCGACGTGATCCTGAGCCCCGTCACCGCGATGCTGCCGACGACGCGCAACATCGCAACCGTGCTGCATCACAACCACATCGAAATTGACGGCTATTGCGCGACGCCCTATGCGGCTGGGCTTGCGACGCTGGTCGAGGACGAGAAAAACCTCGGCTGCACCGTGATCGACATGGGCGGCGGTTCGACCAATATCGGCGTGTTCTATGAAGGCAAGCTGATCTATACCTCGGCGGTCGCGCTTGGCGGCCATCATGTGACGAGCGACATCGCGATCGGTCTCACCACTTCCCTCGCCGATGCGGAGCGCATTAAAACGCTGTATGGCGCAGCGCAATCGACGCTGATGGACGATACCGCCACGATCGACGTCCCGCCGGTCGGGGAGGAAGAACACTCGCAGCCGAACTATGTGCCGAAGTCTTATCTTTCGGGCATCATCCAGCCGCGCATCGAGGAAACATTCGAGCATGTGCGCGCGAAGCTGGTCGATCATGGCATCGATAAATATGCGGGCCGTCGCGTCGTGCTGACCGGCGGCGCATCGCAGCTGCCCGGCCTGACCGAAATTGCAAAACTGATTTTGGACAAGCAGGTGCGTTTGGGGCGCCCGCAAAAAATCAAAGGGCTTGCGGAAGCAACAGGCGGTCCCGCCTTCTCCGCTGCTGCGGGCCTGCTGCATTACGCAGCCGAACACGCGGAGGAAATTCCGCGCGTCCAGCAGAACTACGGATTCAACTTTTCGATCGGCGCTTCGGGCAATGTGCTGCAAAAAGTGACACATTGGTTGAAGGAGAACTGGTAACTGACTCAACACTTGGAAACTTTTGCTTTCCGGCTGTTCCCTGTCTTGCTTGTGTGAGAATTATTCGGGGAAATGACACGTCAAAAAAAATGCAAAATCAATGCATGATGACTCTGGAAAGCTCGATTCGCATTCATGTAGAATCATCAAATCGAAGCGGAGGACAAAAACAATGGCAATCAACGTGAGAATGCAACCTACGACGAACCGTCTGAAACCCAAGATCACTGTGATCGGGGTAGGCGGGGCGGGCGGCAATGCCGTCAACAACATGATTCATTCGGGCCTCGAAGGCTGCGAATTCCTTGTCTGCAACACGGACGCGCAGGCGCTCGAGGGCAACGACGCGCAGCACAAGATCCAGCTGGGCGTGAATGTTACGCGCGGCCTCGGCGCCGGTGCCAATCCCGATATTGGCTGCGCAGCCGCGGAGGAAAGCATCGACGAAATCCTCGCCTATCTCGAAGGCTCGAACATGGTGTTCGTGACTGCGGGCATGGGCGGCGGCACGGGCACGGGCGCTGCGCCTGTGATCGCGCAGGCAGCGCGTGAAGCGGGGATCCTGACTATCGGCGTCGTCACCAAGCCCTTCTCCTTCGAAGGCACGCATCGCATGAAGCTGGCGGAAAACGGCATTGCGGAGCTGCAAAAACACGTCGACACGCTGATCGTCATTCCCAACCAGAACCTGTTCCGCATCGCGAACGAAAAGACCACCTTTGCCGACGCCTTTAAAATGGCCGACCAGGTGCTCCAGTCAGGCGTGCGCAGCGTGACCGACCTGATGGTCATGCCGGGCCAGATCAACCTCGACTTCGCCGACGTCAAGGCCGTAATGGCCGAGATGGGCAAGGCGATGATGGGCACCGGCACCGGCGAAGGCGAGCGCCGCGCGATCGAGGCCGCGGAAGCCGCGATCTCGAACCCGCTGCTCGACGACGTCTCGATGAAGGGCGCGAAAGGCGTGCTGATCAACGTGATCGGCGGCCTCGACCTCACCCTGTTCGAGATCGACGAAGCCGTCAACCGCGTGCGCGAGGAAGTCGATGCCGATGCCAATATCATCTTCGGCTCGACCTTCGACCAGACCCTGCAAGGCAAGATGCGCATTTCGGTCGTCGCGACCGGCATCGACGCCGAGGAGAACGTCGCGCGCCCCTACCACCTCAACAACGCCTCTGTCGAACCGTCGCGCCGCGGCGGCCTGTCGCCCGCGAAGCCTTCGGCGCCCGCCGGCGGCTACACGGCCTACAGCCAGCAACGTCCGGTCGCGCGCGAAGCGCAGGCAGTGTCTGGCGGTTATGCCGGCGCAGTGCCCGCCTCGATCCTGCCGCAGGCAGCGTCGCGGCCTGTCGTGACGGCATCCGCCGTGACGCAGCCCGCAATGGCGCAATCAACAGCGACACCGGCTGGCGACAGCTGGGAGCGCAGCGAGCCCCAGATGCAGCAAGGCCATGCCGCCTCCACCGCTTACGCGCCTGCCGCCACGGCAACCGCGCGCAAGCTGAACGAGGATATGGACGACTTGTCCTACACCACGCGCCCTGCAACTCCGCCTGTGACCCAGAACTACCCGTCGCGCGAAGTCATTCCTTCGCGCCCGGCGGCGCAGGCCCCCGTTGCCGCGCAACCGCAGGCAAAGCGCGTTGGCGGCAGCTTCATCCCGCCGAAACCGCTCGATCCGCGCGCGCCCTCGGGCACTGGCGCGGACCTGTTCGGCGGCGAGACGCTGGCGGCTCCGAAAGCGGATGCGACCGAAAGACAACCGAAGAAATCTCCTTCGCTGTTCGAGCGCTTCACGCTGAAAGGCAAGGAGGAGGCGGTTACGGCGCCTGCTCCCCAGTCGCGCGCGGTCGAGGGCACCAACCTTACCGTTGAAACGGGCGGCAAGCAGGATGAGGACGAGCTGGATATTCCGGCATTCCTCCGCCGGCAGGCCAACTAAGCCCGCTTAAATACTCCGCGAAAAGACCCCCGGGAGCAATCCCGGGGGTTTTTCGTTGCACTAAATGCTTACTTTCCTTGGACTCATAAATCTATTTGACATAAGATGACAGGTCATAGATACTGGCGTCATCTTTTTGCAGGGTAATTACATGAGCAATCAACAATCCGACACTCCTTCCACGGGCGGGGAGAAGCCGTCGCTAAGCCAGCGCTTTGCCGACGCGGTCACCTCCGGCATGGGGTCGTGGAAATTCGTCATCGGGCAGGCGGTTGTGCTTGCGACCTGGATGACGCTCAACACAACGAACATCCTGCCGATCCCGCATTGGGATCCGAACCTGATTTTGCTGAACCTCACCCTGTCGACGGAGGCTGCCTTCGCGGGCGCCTTTATCCTGATGAGCCAGAACCGCCGCGCCGAAAAAGACCGCGAAACGGTGGAGAACGACTATAAGGTCGACCTCGCCTCCGACCTCACGGTGAAGGACATCAACCGCAAGCTCGATATCATCATGGCGGCGCTGCCACCCGACCAGGTAAAAGCGCTGGCAGCCGCACTGCCGGCTGCGAAGGATACATCCAACGACAATGGCATTGCGGCAACGCCCGTAAAAGCAGCCAAAATCGCTGCGCCGGGCCCGAAATAAAAAAGCCCCGGCATCGCTGCCGGGGCCTTCTGAATCTTCCCGATATTAGCTCGCCGGGCCTTTTTTCAGCAGGTTGTCGAGCGGCGTCACGAGATGCACGCCCTTGATGTCGCGCGTGTAGGTCGCGGGCCAGGGCTGGATATGCGCGCCCTGCAGGTTGAAGTCGTAGGTCAGCCCCTTCACGATCGGCGTGCCGTCGAGGTTCTGATAGGTGTTGAAGGTGCCGGCGGTCGTATGGATCTCGAGGCTTTGCTTGCCGCCATTCGGCTGCGTCTCGACGATGCCGGTCACGGTCGCGCGCACGGTTTCGCTGTCCTGTTTCACTTCATGATAAATCCCGGGACCGGTCATGCCGCCCCAGACGAGTGCCGCGCCGAGGAAAATGCTTGAGAGCTTCATCGTAAATTCTCCGTTTGTAATTATGGCAACAAATCTGCCCTTAATCCGCGCCTTTTCTATGCCCAAAATACGAAGCATATTCAAGCGCTTAATTTTGTAACACTCTGTCACCAAAGGTTACTTCTGGTGCGGCGCGTCATTTGGTACGAAAGGATCAGGAAGTCTTCCTAACGTCCTTAACCATCACGGTTTTTCGTAAAAATGTTGACCTCGGTTTCCCAGCACACGCTGCAGCATGCTTTCACCGTCACCGGCGTCGGCGTCCATTCGGGCGCGCCCACGACGATGAAGGTCTGCCCCGCGCCCGCCTCGACCGGCATTATCTTCGTGCGCACCGATGTCATGGACAAGAACAACGTTATTCCCGCACGCTGGAATGCGGTTGTCGATACCAAGCTCTGCACCGTCCTCGCCAACAAGGCAGGCGTGACGATTTCCACGGTCGAGCACCTGATGTCGGCTTTCGCGGCGCTCGGCATCGACAACGCGATCGTCGAGATCGACGGCCCTGAAGTTCCGATCATGGACGGCAGCGCGGTCAAGTTCGTGCAGGCGATCGACAAGGCCGGCCTGCTGCGCCAGAACGAGCGCCGCCGCGTTTTGCGCATCCGCAAGACCGTTTCCTACCAGGAAGGCGAGAAGGAAGTGTTCCTTTCCCCCGCCGAAGGCCAATTTTTCGGCTTTGAAATCTCGTTCGACAACGCACTGATCGGCCGCCAGAAATTCACGCACCAGCTGCGCGAAGACGCCTATCGCGCCGATATTTCCGCCGCCCGCACCTTCGGCTTCCTGCATGAAGTCGAAGCCCTGCGCAAGATGGGCCTCGCCCGCGGCGGCTCGCTCGAGAATGCGATCGTCATCGACGGCGACAAGATCATGAATCCGGGCGGCCTTCGCTATAAAAACGAGTTCGTGCGCCACAAGATCCTTGATGCCATCGGCGACCTCTACCTGATGGGCGTGCAGATGATCGGCCATTACCACGGCGTGAAGGCCGGCCATGCCATGAACAACAAGATCCTGCATGTGCTGTTTTCCCAGCCCGACGCCTTCGAGATCGACGAGTTGGGCGATACCGCGCCCCAGCGCGTCGTGCCGGCCGGCGCGATCTACAACGATGTAGAGCGCCCGGTCTCGGTCGTCGCCTGACGCTGCCTGATCCCCGTTTTTCGCGCTTTTAAAGGGCTTTGAAACCGTGGTATAAACGGGCATGGCCAAACGTTTCACATTTGTTCCCGTCGCTTCCGCCCTGCTGCTGCTGGCATTGACCGCCTGCGCGAGCGACAAGGACAAGGAAGAGAAAGTCGCGACGCCGGAAAACCAGGTCCCGGTCGAGCAGCTGTATAACAAGGCTGCGGCGACGATGGAGACTGGCGAATACGTCAAGGCGGCCCGCCAGTTCGACGATGTCGATCGCCAATACCCCTATTCGCAATGGGCGACGCGTGCGCAGCTGATGTCGGGTTATGCCCTATACAAGAAACTGAAATACGACGGTGCGATCGTCGCGCTCGAAAAATTCATCGAGCTGCATCCGGGCGACCCGAACGTGGCCTATGCCTATTACCTGAAGGCGCTGTGCTATTACGAACAGATTTCGGATGTGCGCCGCGACCAGAAGATGACGCAGCTCGCGCTCGAGAACCTGCGGCAGGTGGTCGAGCGTTTCCCTGAATCGAAATATGCGCGCGATGCGGGCCTGAAGATCGACCTGACGGAAGACCATCTGGCCGGCAAGGAAATGGAGATCGGGCGCTATTACCTGGAGCGCCGGCAGTACCACGCGGCCATTCCGCGCTTTCAGCGCGTGCTCGATAATTACCAGACGACGACCCATGTGCCGGAAGCGCTGCACCGCCTGACCGAGGCGTATCTGTCGCTCGGCCTCAAGGACGAGGCGCAAAAAACCGCTGCCGTGCTCGGCCACAACTACCCGCAGAGCGTCTGGTACAAGGATAGCTACCGGCTGTTTAACAAGGATTACAAGGAAGGCAAGAACGATGCCTCCTGGTACGACCGCACCATCGGCAAGGTTTTCTAAAGGACGGATACCGTCATGCTTACCAGCCTGACCATCCAGAACGTCGTGCTGATCGACCGGCTGCAGCTGGAAGGCGGCGGCGGCCTGCTGGCATTGACGGGCGAAACCGGCGCGGGCAAATCGATCTTGCTCGATGCGCTCGGCCTCGCGCTCGGCGCGCGCGCGGATAGCGGCCTTGTCCGCCACGGCGAGGATAAGGCGACGACGACCGCCTGCTTCGAAATGCCCGCCAGGCACCCTGTCAACGACCTGCTTCGCGAAAAGGGCCTCGTGCCGGCCGAAACGCTCATCCTGCGCCGCACCTTGGGCAAGGACGGGCGCAGCAAGGCCTTCATCAATGACGCGCCGGTCGGCGTGCAGCTGTTGAAAGACGTTGGCGCGCTGCTGGTCGAAGTGCACGGCCAGTTCGAAACGCACGGGTTACTCGACCCCTCGACGCATCTTGGCGTGCTCGATACCTACGCCCGCATCGATGCGGCCCCCATTCGCGCGGCATGGAAGCAGTGGCGCGCCGCGAAGGAGAAACTCGATAGCGCGCTTTCCGACATCGAGGCCGCGCGGCTGCAGGAAGACTACCTGAAATATACGGTGGCCGAGCTGGAAAAGCTCGATCCCAAGGAGGGCGAAGACGCGGTGCTCGCCGAGAAGCGCCAGTTGCTGCTCAACCGCGAAAAACTGAGCGGCAATTTCGAGCAGGCGACAAGCCTGATCGAGGCAGATGATGCGCTTCAGCCGATGATGGGAAAACTGCAGATCGTGCTCGAGCGCCTCGCCGACAAGCTGCCCGAAGTGAAGCCGCTGCTGGAATCCCTCGGCCGCGCGCAGGCAGAGATTTCCGATATCGGCTGGCAGGTGGAACGCATCCGCTCTCAGGGCGAGAAATCGGCCGACCGGCTCGAGGATATCGAGGAGCGTTATTTCTCGCTGCGCGAAATGGCAAAAAAACACCGCACGACAGTCGATGGTCTGGTCGCGGTCTACGCTGACCTGTCGCAGAAGCTGCGGCTGATCACCAACCAGGAAGAAGCGCTGGCACAACTGCAAAAGGCGGCAACCGCCGCGCGCACGGTTTTCCTCGCCGAGGCGGAGAAGGCGTCGCTCAAGCGCAAAACCGCGGCCACGCGCCTTGCCAAGGCAGTAAACGCTGAATTACCCGATCTCAAGCTCGACAAAGCCAAGATTACCGCTGTTTGCGACCGGTCCGAGGACGAAGCGAAGTGGTCGCCGGATGGAATTGATCACGTGCAGTTCATGATCTCGACCAATCCGAACACCCCGCCAGGACACCTGCACAAGGTCGCGTCGGGCGGGGAGCTGAGCCGGTTCATGCTGGCGCTGAAAGTCATCCTTGCCGAAACCAGCAGCATTCCTACATTGATCTTTGACGAGGTGGATGCCGGCATCGGCGGCGCGACGGCGGACGCCGTGGGCGAGCGGCTGCAGCGCCTCGCCAAGGATTATCAGGTATTGGTGGTGACGCACAGCCCGCAGGTCGCGGCGCGCGCCGCGCATCACTGGCATGTCGCGAAATCGGAGAATAAAGGCACCGTGCTGACCCGCATCACACCACTGAAGGCCGTGAAGGAACGCCAGGAAGAAATCGCCCGGATGCTGTCGGGCGCCGAAATCACCAAGGAAGCGCGCGCGCAGGCTGCGAAGCTGCTCGAGAACCATGTCGCCGCCGCGTAAAAAGAACCCAGCCGGCAGCATGACACTCATGCAGGCGAAGCTGGACGCCGATGTGCTGCGCCGGCAGTTGAAGCACCATGACAAGCTCTACCACCAGAAAGACGCGCCGGAGATTTCGGACGCAGAATATGATGCGCAGAAAAAGCAGTTGCGCGCGATTGAGGCAGCCTTTCCCGAATTGGTAACACCCGACAGCCCGACGCAGACGGTCGGCTATGCGCCGCTGCGCGAGTTCAAGAAAATCCGTCATGCCGTACCGATGCTGTCCCTGTCGAACAGTTTTGCGGCGGAGGATGTGACCGATTTCGTCGACCGCGTGCGCAAGTTCCTCTCGCTCGCCGATAGCGACAAATGCGAAATCCTTGCCGAGCCGAAGATTGACGGTCTATCCTGCTCGTTGCGCTATGAAGGCGGCAAGCTGGTCTATGCCGCCACGCGCGGAGACGGGGAGGAAGGCGAAGACGTCACCGAAAACGCGAAGACGATCGCAAGCGTGCCGCAGGCCCTGCCGAAAGGTGTGCCGGATGTATTGGAGGTGCGCGGCGAAATTTACATGACCCGCGCCGATTTCGCGCAGCTGAACCGCGAGCAGGAAGCCGCAGGCGAAAAAATCTTCGCCAATCCGCGCAACGGAGCAGCCGGCAGCTTGCGCCAGCTGGATGTGCGCATCACGGCGAAGCGGCCGTTGCGATTTTACGGCTATGCGCTCGGCGAGGTGTCGGCGCCTTTCGCCGACACCCAGGACGGCATTCGCCAGAAGCTGAAGAAATGGGGCTTCGATGTGCCAATCCCTGCGACGATCGCGCCAGATGCCGCAGCGCTCATCGCTTTCCATGAAACCGTCTATCACGAAAGGCCCGAAATCCCGTACGACATTGACGGCGTCGTTTACAAGGTGAACGATCTCGATTATCAACGCCGCCTCGGCTTCATCAGCCGCTCGCCCCGCTGGGCGACAGCGCATAAATTCCCGGCGGAGCAGGCGGAAACGGTGCTGCACCGCATCTCGATCCAGGTTGGCCGCACCGGCGTACTGACGCCGGTTGCGGAACTGGAACCCGTGAATGTCGGCGGCGTGATGGTCTCCCGCGCGACGCTGCATAACGAGGACGAGATCGGCCGCAAGGGCGTGTACGAGGGCGCGCGCATCGTTATCCAGCGTGCGGGCGACGTTATCCCGCAAGTCGTGCGCGTCGTCAATCCGAAGTCCGGGAAGGTATACAGGTTCCCGACAGAATGCCCTGAATGCGGCAGCCTCGCGATCCGGGAGGCCGATGAGGCGGCAACACGCTGCACCGGGGGACTTGTCTGCCCCGCGCAGGCGGTCGAGAGGCTGAAGCATTTCGTCTCCAAATATGCTTTCGATATCGAAGGCCTTGGCGAGAAAATTATCCGGGAGTTCTGGGACGAGGGTATCATCAGGACGCCCGGCGATATTTTCCGGCTGTCGCAGCATGCAGAGGGTTTGAAGACCCGCGAGGGCTGGGGCGCATTGTCGGTGAAGAAATTGCTGGCGGCAGTGGAAGATCGCCGCAGCATCGGCCTTGACCGGTTTATTTACGCGCTTGGCATCCGCCAGGTCGGGCAGGCGACCGCGCGCAAGCTGGCGCTGCATTATACCAGCCTCGATCATTTCATGGCGCAGATGCACGAAGCCCGCGACCATTCTTCCGCCGCCTATCATGCGCTCGACGATATCGGCGATATCGGCGCCTCGATGGCGGAGGATATTGTCGCGTTTTTTACAGAGCAGCATAACTTGGACGTCATCAAGGACCTGAAGACCGAATTGACCGTGCGCGATTTCGAGCGGCCGAAAACAGTCGAATCTGCCGTGACCGGCAAGACCGTGGTCTTCACGGGAAAGCTGACGAAAATGGGGCGCGACGAAGCAAAAGCGCAGGCAGAGAGCCTCGGCGCGAAAGTCGGCGGTTCGGTTTCCAAAAACACGGATTACCTGATCGCCGGCGAAGATGCCGGATCCAAGATGAAAAAAGCCGCGGAGCTCGGCGTCACGGTGCTGACCGAGGACGAGTGGCTGGCCCTGATTTCCTGATATTTTCTGAATCCATATCCGCCTGAAGCGAACTCACATCCCGGGCGGGCGTGGGTTGCCGGGCGGGCTAGGCTTTTTTGGCGAAGGCGCCGGCGGTTTCAGCCTCTCCTCGAGGAAGTTGTCGACCTCTTTCAGCCACTGGTTGCGCAACTCGTCGCGCTCCATCCAGATTTCATGCTTCGCGTCTGCAATATCGACGCGCCTGGCGTTCGGCAGCAGGGTCAGCGCGCGGTCCTGCGCGGGGCGGTCGACGATTTTCTCCTGGCCGGAGATTTCCATGAGGATCGGCGTCTTGATCGCCTTCAGATAGTCCTCGTCATTCAGCACATCGATCGAGGCGAAGGTGTGATAAACCCAACCGTAGGTCGGATCACCGATTTTCAGCGCGTCATTGGCTTTCAGGTTCTCGTTATCGACGCCAAAACGCACCGGGTCGCTGGTTTTGTTGTTACCCTTGAAATTCTCTTCGACCCAGTCCGTGCCGCCCGGGATGTATTTTTCGAGATAGCCGCCCGCCTTGGCAAATTTCGCCATCTGACGCGCGAGTTTCTTTGGCATGCCATGGGTCACAATATCGATCATCGGCGAGGTGAGGATGGCGGAATCGAAAACGCCGTCATGTTCGTTCAGGTAGCGAAGGCCGATATGGGCGCCCATCGAGTGCCCCATATAAACGAGCGGCTTTTTTGCCGTGGGTTCGACGATCGACGTCACGAACTGGTGCAGCATCGCGATCTGTTCGTCATAGCCTTCATGATGGGCTTTTGCGCTGCCATTGATGTAACGCGCCGAACCGCCCTGTCCGCGCCAGTCCATCATATAAACGTCGAAGCCGCGACTGTTCAGGTCGCGCATTACCTCGAAATATTTCTCGACGTTCTCGCGGAATCCGCCGCCGATGACGATGGTGCCTTTCGCCGCACCGTCAGCCTTCGAGTGGCCGTAACGGATATCGGCGCCATTGGCGTTAGTGAAGTGCCCTTCGGTAAAATTCGGCGGCTGGTTGAAACTGGCTGGCAACATTCCCTTAAGGCCCCTTATGTTGCGGCGGCGGCAGTTTTGGCGGCACCGGTTTCAGCGCGAGCTGTTCTGCAATGAAGCCGTCGATCTCGCGCCACCAGGCCTTGCGCTGCGTGTCGCGGTCGATCCAGAGCGCGTGCAACCCGCCTTCGATCTCGACGGTTTTTGCATTGGGCACCAGACGCCCGGCACGGCGTACAGATTCATTGTCGATGACGTCATCCGCGCCACCGATGCCGAACAGCACGGGCGTTGATATGGAGCGCAGGAATTTCTCATCGCCGGTTTTGTCAGTGGATTTGAACAGGCTGTCGACATAGCCGATCGTCGGATCTTCGGCCTTCAGCTTATCGTTCAGCAGCATGAAGGCCTTGTGCAGCCCCATGCGCACGGGGTTTTTCTCGCGCATATCCTTGCGCTCGGCCGTGAGCTGTCGGGTGAGCGAGCGGCGTCCGTCCTTGATCTTCTGGTCGGCCAGTCCACCCTCGACGGCGGCCGCGAAGGCCTGCTTCATCAGCCCCGCGCCGGGACCCAACGGGCGCATCTCGACAAGCGGAGTCGCCAGGATCGCGAAATTGAAATCGGTCTTGTGTTGCTCGAGGTAGCGCAGCGCGACCTGCCCGCCCATACTATGGGTGCTCAGGAACACCGGCTGCGCTTTATCAAACTGCACGATCTCCTGGCGGAATTTGCGCAGGTCCTCGACATGGTCATCCAAGGTCTGGCCTTTTTTCGGTGGGCTGGCGTTTTTCTCCGACCCGCCATGACCGGCCCAGTCCATCATCCAGACGGCATAGCCGCGGTCGAGATATTCGTGGATGGTTTCATGATAGGCTTCGCGGAAATCGGCATAACCCGTTGTAATGATAACGGTGCCCTTTTTCTCGCCCGCGGGTTCGACATGGCCATAGCGGATCTTCTTACCAGTTGTGCTGGTAAATTTATCCTCCTGCCATCCATCCGGTTCAAAAAACCGGTTCAAACGCGTCATGCGGGACTTTCAAGGCTGTGGTCGGATGCTTTGAAGATTATACGTGGAAACAAACTTATTTCCAGACGCTAACTTGTTCTAAAAAGTTGCGTTACGCCGGAACTTGACGAAACTTTCGCGAGATTAAAATGTCGCATCGCAGCAAGCAGCGGCCCTGAACTGGCGGCAGAATCTAATGCTCGAGCGCCTTGATGATGCCTTCGCACATCTGTTTTGCGTCGCCGAGCAGCATCATCGTGTTGTCATAAAAGAACAGCTCGTTATCGATTCCGGCATAGCCGGAGCCGAGCGAGCGCTTGATGAACAAGACTGTGCCAGCCGATTCCACATCGAGGATCGGCATGCCGTAGATGGGCGAAGCCGGGTCTTTTTTTGCGGCAGGGTTGGTGATGTCGTTCGCGCCGATGACGAAGGCGACGTCGGTCTGGGAGAAATCGCGGTTGATGTCTTCCAGCTCCAGCACGTCGTCATAGGGCACGTTGGCTTCAGCGAGCAGCACGTTCATGTGGCCGGGCATGCGGCCTGCGACCGGATGGATCGCATAGCGCACTTTCGCCCCGTGTTTTTTCAGCAGGTCCGCCATTTCGCGGAGCGCGTGCTGCGCCTGCGCGACGGCCATGCCGTAGCCGGGGACGATGACGACGCTTGCGGCGTTTTTGAGAATGAAGGCCGCGTCGTCGGCCGAACCGATCTTGACCGGCTTGTCGGATTTCGCCGCCGCGGCTACGCCCCCCGTTGCCTCGCCGCCGAAACCGCCCAAGATCACGTTGAAGAAGGAGCGGTTCATGCCCTTGCACATGATGTAGGAGAGGATCGCGCCCGACGCGCCGACGAGCGCGCCGACGATAATGAGCAGATTGTTTTGCAGGGTAAAACCGATCCCCGCCGCCGCCCAGCCCGAATAGCTGTTGAGCATCGAGACGATAACCGGCATATCCGCGCCGCCGATCGGGATGATCATGAGGACGCCGAGCAGCAGCGCGACTGCGACGATCGCCCAGAACAGGGCCGCGGATTGCGTCATGCACAGCAGGACGATCAGGCCGATGAGGCCGAGGCCCAGCAAGGCATTCAGCGGGTGCTGGCCCTTGAACACAATCGGTTTGCCCGTGATGAAGCCCTGCAGCTTGCCGCAGGCAATGATGGAACCGGTAAAGGTGATGGCGCCGATGGCGACGCCGAGGCTCATTTCAATGAGCGAGCCGACATGGATATTGCCGGGCTCGCCGATGCCATAGGCGGCGGGGGAGCCGAAAGCGGCTGCTGCGATCATGACCGCCGCGAGGCCGACGAGGGAGTGGAATGCCGCAACCAGCTGCGGCAGATCGGTCATTTCGATCTTCTTGGCAATGACCGCGCCTATCGCGCCGCCGATGGCAATGCCCGCGACAATCAGGCCAAAGCTGTGCATCTGCGGCATAAACAAGGTGGTGACAATCGCGAGCGCCATGCCGGCGATACCGAACCTCATGCCACCCTTGGCCGTTTCGGGACCGGACAGGCCGCGCAGCGCCATGATGCAGCAGACGGAAGAAACAAGGTAGGCAAGCAGGGAAACTGTCAAAGACATGGTTTGCGTTCCTTATTTCTTTTTCTTTTTAGAGAACATAGCGAGCATGCGCTGCGTCACGATGAAGCCGCCGAAGATATTGACGGAGGCCAGCACCACGCCGAGAAAACCGGCCGCCTGGGAGAAGAAGTTATCCGAGAGACCGACCGCGATCAGCGCGCCGACGATGATGACAGAGGAAATCGCGTTGGTGACGGCCATCAGCGGCGAGTGCAGCGCCGGCGTGACGCGCCAGACGACGTAATAACCAACGAAGCACGCAAGAACGAATACGGTGAGCCCGACGACAAAGAATGGCGTGCCCGCGCTGTGCTGCAGCGCAGCCGCCGCCGCATTGTTCTGCGCGACCTGGTCGAGCAGCTCGGCGATCTGCGCATTCAGCACATGCGTGGTGCCCTGGACCTGCTGCGCCTGTTCGGTGATGTTCGACATATGCCTGGTCCTTATGCCTTGAAGTTGGGGTGGATGATTTCGCCGTCCTTCGTCAGGGCGGTTGCCTTCACGATTTCATCCTCCCAGTTGATCTTGAGATTTTTGGACTCCTTGTCCACAAGCGGGGTCAGGAAGTTGACGAGGTTACGGGCGTAGAGCGCGGATGCATCGACCGCGATGCGGCTCGGCAGGTTCGGATAGCCGACGATTTTCACCCCGCCGATATCGACCACCTCGCCCGATCTGGCGAGCGAGACGTTGCCGCCCTGCTCCACCGCCAGATCAACGATAACCGAGCCCGGCTTCATCGATTTCACCATCTCGTCATTGACCAGCACCGGCGCCTTGCGGCCCGGGATCAGCGCCGTGGTGATGACGATATCCTGTTTCTTGATGGTATCGGCGATAAGCGCCGCTTGCTGGCGCTTGTAATCTTCGCTCATTTCTTTCGCGTAGCCGCCCGCTGTTTCTGCCGCTTTCGTCTCTTCGTTCTCGATCATGACGAAGCTCGCGCCAAGGCTCTGCACCTGTTCCTTGGCAACGGCACGCACATCGGTCGCGGAGACGACAGCGCCGAGGCGGCGTGCGGTCGCAATCGCCTGCAATCCCGCAACGCCTGCGCCCATGATGAAGACTTTCGCAGCCGGCACAGTGCCCGCCGCCGTCATCATCATCGGAAAGCCACGGCCGAATTCATGCGCCGCCTCCAATACTGCGCGATAACCGGCGAGGTTGGCCTGTGACGACAGCACATCCATTGTTTGCGCGCGCGTGATGCGCGGCACCAGCTCCATCGAAAACGCATTCACGCCTTGCGCGGCGTAAGTCTTCAAAAATTCTTTGTCGTTATAAGGGGCAAGCATGCCGATCAGCACCGCGCCGCGCTTCATGCGCCCGACTTCGTCGGTCGTGGGCTGGCGCACGCGCAACACCACATCGGCGTCGCTGTAGACGCTGTCCGCGCCCGCGATCTTCGCGCCTGCCGCTTCGTACTGGCTGTCGGGATAGGACGCCGCATTCCCTGCGCCGGTCTCCACAATGACCTCCGCACCGAGGCCGGCGAGTTTGCGGACTGAATCCGGCGATGCAGAGACGCGCTTTTCCGCCTGCGCCGTTTCCCTGCCGATAGCGATTTTCATATTGTTCCCCCAACGACTAAGCCATTCAGATAATGGACTGTTATGGGGTTCTTGGGAAGACTGATGTTAGTGTTGCGCGGTAATATCGAATTTACGTAGCGCAGCCTTTTGCCGGCTGGCGAGCTGCTTGACGTCGAAGCCTTCGATAAGTTCGTTGAACACATCGTGCCAGTTTACTTCCGCCTTCAGGTGCAGGAAAACGGAGCCGAGCCCGAGCGCGGCGCGGTCCATAAAGACGAATTCCCGCGGCACCTTGATGCCGCCGATTTTTTTCAGTTCGGCATGAACCTGCGAAGCGACCTCGCGGCCATAAACGCCGCCCTTTTCGACGACGCCGATCGGGCGCACTTTATCATCGAGCACGGGGCCGTAAAGGAAACCGGCCCAGACGTTCAGCACATCGATCGTTTCCTTTTTCAGGCCCTTGAAGCCCCAGCTTTCGTAGGCCTCGACCGCCATCTCGCGGTCTTCCGCCTGCAGGGCGCGGTAAAGGGTGATGACACCCTCGACGAAGCGCGGCGGGAAGACGCGCACGCAGCCGAAATCGAGCAGGTTGATCGAGTTGTCCTTCTGCACCGCGTAGTTGCCGAGATGCGGGTCGCCATGCACGACGCCGTAATAATAGAGCGGCACATACCAGGCGCGGAACAGATTATACGCTATGTCGTTACGGCGTGCGGGCTTATCCTTGATGAAATCGAGGATATGCGCCCCCTCGAGCCAGGTGGTCGTCAACAGGCGCGCGGTGCAAAGCTCGGGGATTACACGCGGGACATGGACTTTTTCCTCGTCCTGCAGCATGAAGCCGTAGAGGTTTTCATGCTTGGCCTCGAGCTTGTAATCAAGTTCCTCATACAGGCGGTCGGCAACTTCTTTCTGGATTTCCGTGGTGACGATCGACGAATCGTATTTCTCGAACACGCCCATGATCATCTTCAGCTGCTTCAGGTCCGCCTCAACTGCGGAGACCATGTCGGGATATTGCAGCTTGCAGGCGACGTGCTCGCCCTGATGGGTGACGGCTTTGTGCACCTGCCCCAGTGATGCGGCGGCGGCGGCTTCGCGCTCGAAGGATTTGAATTTCTTTTCCCAGTCGGGGCCAAGCTCGGCGATCATCCGGCGGCGGACGAACAGCCACCCCATCGGCGGGGCCTGGCTCTGCAATTTCTGCAGCTCGCCGGCATATTCGTTCGGCAAGACGTTCGGGATGGTCGCCAGTAATTGCGCGACCTTCAGCAGTGGCCCCTTCAGCTCGCCCAAGGATTCCATGAGTTGTTTCGCATGGACGGGCTTATCAATATCGAAACCGAGGTACTTTTGCCCCGCGAGCCGCGCAGCAAGGCCGGTCATAGTCGTCGAGACCTTTGCGTATCTCTGGATACGCCGCCCGATATGGCCCTTTTCGCGGCCGGATTTTCCGGTTTTCTTCTCGGTCATGGTAGAGAAGATGATAGCACGCAGGGAAAAAGTCGAGCGAGTTTTTCCTAAGCCGCCTTCGGGCCCTTCGGCTTGCGGGCCGGCGCCGCTTGCACAGCGTCGAGTTTTTCAAGCTCGTTCAGATATTTGTCGATCAGCGACAGCCCCTTCTGCCAGAATTCCGGCGTTTCGGGGTCGAGGTCGAAGGGCCGCACGGATTCGTGCAAGTCGCGGGTGATGCCGGTTTCGAGAAGCGCGATATAGTTATCGACGAATTCCTGCTTCGCCTCCGGCCCCTCCTTCTCCGCCGCCTTGTAGACCTGGTAGAGGCCGCTGACCATGTTCTGCGCAAAGGAATAGGAGTAGACGTAAAAGGGCGTGTCGAAGAAATGCGGCACGGCCATCCAGTAGTAGCGGTCGTATTTATCCGTCTCTACGGCTGGCCCGAAATATTCCTTTTGTGTCTGGATCCAGATATCGGAGATATCCTCGACCGACAGCTCGCCCTTCTTGCGCGCCTCATGCGCCTTGCGCTCGAAGTCATAGTAGGAGAGCTGCTGCATCGAATTGAGGATCATGCCCTCGACCTTGTCCTTCAGCAGGATTTTGCGCTGCGCGGGGTCTTTCTCTTTGGCAAGCATTTCTTCGAAGACCAGCATTTCGGCAAAGATGCTGGCTGTTTCAGATACGGCGGTCGACATTTCGGAGAGAAACAGCCCCCGCGTCTTTTCGGCCAGCACCTGATGCACGCCATGGCCTAGCTCGTGCCCGAGCGTCACCAGCGAATCGCGGTCGCCGGTATAGCTCATAAACACATAAGGGAAATTTTCCGGTCCGGTGGGCATGGCGAAGGCGCCGGTTTCCTTTTCCGGTCGCGGCTGCGCGTCGATGCGCTTGTTGTCGAAAAATTTTTGCGCGATCCGCGCGAATTTCGGCGAGAACTTTTTGAAAGCACGCAGGATGGTGCGCCGTGCCTCGTCGAAGCTGTATTCAGCTGCTTTTTTTGGCGCGCCCGGGATCGGCATGCCCAGTTGCGCGCGCGGCATTACCTCGACATCATGCTGCTTCGCCTTCCAGGCATAGAAACGATGCGACAGTTTCGAATAATGGGCCTTCACTGTCGCAGCCATGGTATCGACGGTTTCATCCGTCAGCTGGTTGCCGGCGTTTTCATCGTGGTCCGGGCGGCTGTATTTGCGGGTTTCGCCCCATATCAGCGTATCGCGCATCATGGTGTTATAGATCAGCGCCATGCGCTTGCCGTTCTGCTCGAGCGCCTCGCCCATTTTCTCGCGCAAGGCCGCGCGCTCCTCAATCGTCTTCACGCCTGGCTCGCCGAAAAGATCGTAGGCGTCATCGAGAGAGATTTTCTTGCCGCCGACCTCGACGCGCAGTCCCTGCAGCGTTTCATGGTAAAGCCGCCGCCAGGCTTCGCTGTTCGCCGATGCATATTCAGACGAGAGCGAAGCAACATCGCCGTCGATCGCGTCAATGCGCCCCGCCCGTACGCGCGCAAGCCAGGGCGCATAATGCGCAAGACCGGGTGCGGCGAGCTTGGTCATCAGCTCGCGCTCCGTCATGCCGAGCAGTTCTTCCTCGAAGAAGCCGGTATTTTCGGAGATCTCCTCGATTTCCTTTTTCAGGCTTTCGGTTTTCGAGAAATTATTGAGGTTATCCGCCTCGAGCAAGCCGATATAGCAGGTGATCTTGGTGCGGATATTCTCGATGACTTCGTATTCCGCGATTGCGGCGCCCAGTTCGGGGCCCGTCAGTTGCGCGACGCCTTCGTTATAATCGTTATAAAATTGCACGGCGCGGTCTTCGAGCGTCGCCAGGTCTTCCTTCAATTCCGCCGACTGCAGCCCCGGGTAAAGGGCCGACAAGTCCCAGCGAGGCAGGTTGTCATTGGTCGCGGGCGACAGGCCATCGGCGGCCGCGTTAAAGCGCGTGGAAATGTCCTGCGGTTTGCGGGCGCGCGAGAAATCATCGCGGAGATGCCTTTTCATGCGCCCCCCATTTTTGGTCCCTTGCGCGAATGGCGCGCATGCGGCGGGTCGACGGCGTGCGGCTTGTCGTCGTTCACGGCGCGCTTGAGATCGCTCACTTCGCCCACGGCGTTCTTGAAATCCTGATGCATTTTGTGGATGGCGTCGATGCGCTTGTCGAGCTGCTCGACTTCGTCGATATAGCGCTCGATGACCGAAAGCCCTTTCTTCCAGAAGCCCGCATCCGACGGATCGAACCCGAATTCGGCCAACGCGGCTTCATGGGTTTTGGTGCCTCCTGCTTTCAGCAGGTCTTCGTATTTCGCAACGAAAGCGGGCTTGTCGACGGCCTTGCTGTATTCGTCATAGAGGGCGTTCACGAGGCAGTCGCCGAAGGCATAGGCATAGGTGTAAAACGGCGTATGGATGAAATGCGGCACATCCATCCAGAAATGCTGCGCGCCCGGCACGTCGAGGTTGACGGAAGGGCCCAAGCTTTCTTTTTGCGTATCGAGCCAGAGCTCGCCGATGCGCTCGGGCGACAGCTCGCCCTTGTCTCGCCGCTCGGCATGCAGTCGCTGTTCGAACACGAAAAACGCGGTCTGGCGGTTGACCGTGTTCAGCATGTCTTCCACTTTTTGCGCGACCATATTCCGCCGGGCGACGAGATCATCCTCCCGCGACAGCAGTTCGCGGAAAACGATCATCTCGCCGAAGACGCTCGCGGTTTCAGCGAGGGTTAGCGGGGTGTCCGATCTCAGGAACCCCTGCTTCGCGGCCATGACTTGGTGTATGCCGTGACCCAGCTCATGCGCGAGCACCATGACATCGGCCGCGGTGCCATAGAAATTCATGAGGATATAGGGATGCGCGGACGGCACGGTCGGGTGCGAGAAACCGCCCGAATCCTTGTCGGCGCGCGGCTCGGCATCGATCCAGTTTTTATCGAAGAATTCGCGGCCGGTTTTTTCCATCTCCGGCGAAATTTTCGCAAAACCGGCGAGCACGATTTCCTTGGCCTCGTCCCAAGTGTATTTCCTGCCGCCCTCGCCGGGCAGCGGCGCATTGCGGTCGGCGGGATGCAGGCGCGCAACGCCCGATTTTTTGGCCTTCCACGCATAATAACGATGCGCGTTCTTTGGGTATTGCTCCCGCACGGTTTTGACGAGCGTTTCCACCGTTTCGCGCTCGATCTGGTTGTCGAGATGGCGCGCGTCCTCCGCCCGCTCGAAATTGCGCCAGCGGTCATCAACGGATTTAAGATCGGCTAGGGTATTGGTGATCAGCGAAAACCCTTTCTTGTTGTCATCGAGCGTCTTGCCAAAGGCGGCATAGGCGTCGCGGCGGAGCTTCGCGTCGGGCGAGGTATCGATCAGGCTGACCGTTTCGCCTTCCGTCATCTCCTTGCCGCGAATGGAAACGCGCAGGTCGAGCATCAATTGGTCGTATAGCCTGCGCCATGCATCTTCCGTGACGGGTTGCATCTTGTGCTGGAATTTTTCGGCGGCGTCGGACAGTTGGTGTTCGCGTCCAGCCCGCACTTTGCCGATCCATGGCGCGTACGCAGCGAGTCCCGGCGCAGCGATTTTCTGCAGCAGGTCGGTTTCGCGGATTTTGTTGATTTCAAGGGGGAAGAACAGCAGGGCCTCCGACGACTTGCGCAGGCGATCAGCGGCGTCCTGCGCCCAGGCGGATTGTTCGATATCCGCCGCGCGCGTGAGGTCGATATAGGCCTCGATGCGCGCGATCGATTCCGAAATTTTTTCGTATTGCGAGATCGCCTGACCTAGCGCTGCGCCCGACAGTTTCGATACCCGGCCAGTGAACTGCCTGGCAAAGCCCGCGCTCTCCGTCTCGATATCGTGGAAAGCGGCCGCAAGCCCGGCTGAATCCTGCGACGGGAACAGGTCGCGCAGATCCCAGCGCGGCGGCTTGTCCTGATGTGGCGGTGTCGCCTTTTCCATCCGTCATCCAAAAAAACTGCGAAACTAGGGCTTGTCGCCCCTTACACACTCTCCGCCATTTTTGGTCAGCGGATAAATGCTAGCATGGGGCGCAAGGTTCCGCAAAACGCTGATTTCAGGAGGAAATACTGCGGCGCAGCAGTAATCGCGCCTAGTTCCGGAAGGCAGAAATGCGGTTACGGCCGGCCTTCTTGGCGTCATACACCGCGCTGTCGGCACGGCTGAGCGGCCCTTCGATCGTCGTTTCGCCATCCTTGAACTGCGCGATACCGATCGAAACCGTGAAGGTGATCTTGTGATCGTTATAGGTCAGCACGCTTTCACTCACGATTTTACGTAACCGTTCGGCGATAATGGACGCGCCCTCGATATCCGTTTCCGGCAGCAGCGCGACGAACTCTTCGCCGCCCCAGCGGGCGAAAATATCGACATTCCGTAAAGTGTTCGTGCAGAGCGCCGTGAAGCGCTGCAGCGCCTTGTCGCCTGCCGTATGCCCGAAACTGTCATTCAGCTTCTTGAACAGGTCGAGGTCGAACATGATGAGGGAAAGCGGGTGGTGATATCGGTGCGACCGTAGCGCCTCGCGCTCCGCCATGGCCGAGAATTCGCGGCGGTTATAGGCGCCCGTCAGTGGGTCGGTCGCGGCCAGCCGCAGCAGCTCTTCCTCGGTCTTCTTGCTCTGGCTGATGTCGTGGAAGATAGCGGCGTAGTAAACGGCGCCAGCCTGGGACAGCCGCAGGATCTGGGCGTTCGCGACGAATTCATTGCCGTCCTTGCGGCGGCCATGCAGCTGGCGGTTGCGGCGCTGCTGCGAAATCTTGCCGCTGGCCTCGGCGCCGATTTCATCCAGCATTGCCTCGTTCTGCAATTGGAACCGCTCGGGCATCAGCAGGTCAAGGCGCTCGCCCCGGGTTTCCTTCTGCGAGTAGCCGAACATTTCCTCGGCGCCCTTGTTGAACAGCACGATGCGGTGGCCGCTATCGACGATCACCACGGCATCGTCGGATTGCGCGACGATCTCCGCGCAAAGCTGGCCGATTTTGCCTTTGTTTCCGCTGAAGAACATGATGGCTGGTGTTTCCCGTTTTTATCCAACCGTCAAAATAACAGCGTTTCCTTAAATTTCCAACCGCTGTCCAGTAATCGTTGTCAGAATCAAGCGCGGCTTTGTTTTTTCACCAATCGGCGTTACAGTCACCTATCCGCCGCAAGACAGGGAGTCGAGGGAAAGCATGGCCAGAAAATCACACAAGACGAAAGACGATTCCCGCCGCCGCCTGTTCGAGGCCGCGCTGCCGGACGTCGCCTTTGACGGCTGGACAGATGCTGTGCTGGCGCAGGCAGCGACGCGCGCGCGGCTGGACGCGGATGATGTTTCAACCGCCTTTCCGCGTGGCGCGACGGATCTTGCGCAGTATTTTTCGCTTTGGGCAGATACCCGGATGCTGGAGAAACTGCCGAAGCCCGAGAAGCTGGCCAGCCTGCGCATCCGCGACCGGGTCGCGCTCTGCGTGCGCACGCGGCTCGAGTTACTGGCGCCGCACCGCCAGGCATTGTCCTCCGCGCTCGCCTACCTTGCAGTGCCGCCGCGCAATCTCGCCCTGCCGAAAATGGTTTGGGCGACAGCCGACGCCATCTGGCGCATATGCGGAGACACCTCGGCCGATTATAATCATTACACTAAACGCCTGCTCCTCTCTGGCGTGCTGAGCTCGACCACGCTGTACTGGCTGAACGATAAGTCGGCCGGGAGTGAAAAGACCTGGGAGTTCCTTGCCCGCCGCATCGACGATGTCATGAAGGTCGGCGGCGCGATCGGCAAAATCAAGGCCAAGGGAGAAGTCCTGAAAGCCCGCGCGGCCTTGCGCCGTAAAAAATGATAACCGCGCTGAAATACGCCGCGCAGGCAGGATATATCCTTGCCGCAACGCAGCTGTGCCCGAACCAGAAACCGCTGGAAGGCGTGTCGCTGGAGTTCACAAACGCCCCGCCCGTCATCAGCAATGACAAGACGACCCGCGAGCTTGGGGCATATACTATCAGCACGACCTTTTCGCACAGCGAGAACGAGATCTTCACGGTGGGGGGGCTACGCGTGGCCGATTTCGCCCCCCAATATCTTGTTACCTTCGATCTATCGGATGCCGGCAAGAACGTGGTATGCCTTGCGCCAATGCGCGTTCAGCTGACAGTACGCTACGAGCCGCGCGTGATGATCGCAAGCGAGCATGCGCCTGGCAGTTGCCGGTATAAGCTCGTCCTGGACCACGAGATTCGCCACATCAACACGGATATCGTGACCTTCAACGAGTTCCTGCCGCGAATGCGCGCCGCGCTTGAGTCTTCGCTCGCAGAGATCCCGCCCATCGGCCCGATGCAGCAAAGCAGCATCGAGAAGGCGAAGGACTTACTGATGGATCGTATCAAGGCCGCACTCGTGCACGAGGTCAAGGAATTTCAGAAGACGCGAATGCTGCGGCAGCAACTCATCGACACGCGCCAGCAATACATGCTGGAAAGCCGCCAGTGTCCCTTGAAAAATAATCCATGATCATATCTTCGCTCATCGCTCCCGCAGTGCAGGCTGCGTACCTGCTCGTCGCGCTTGGCACCTGCGCGCCGGAGAGCGCGCCGGAGCTCGATTTCAGCTTCGCCGCGGAGGACCCGCTTTGGAACCACGCGCGGACGTCACGCCAGTTGCGCGGAGAAACACCCGCTGTACCCGGCTTTCCAATCGCAGGCGGCGTCACAAAATCGGAGATCGTCGACCGCTATAACGTCGAAGTCATGATGAAACGGAACCGCGAATCCGGCCTGCAATGCGTCTGGCCGACGAAGGTCAAAGTCAGCATCCGTTACAGCGCGGAAATATTCGTTGCCCGGGAGTTCGGCAAGGGCGGTTGCGGCGACGCAGAAACACGCGCGCATGAACTGCGCCACGTCGCCGTCGATCGCCAGGAACTGCAAAGGGCGCTGCCGCGCCTTCGCGGGCGGGCAGCAGCAGCCATGCTGCAGGCTGTGCCGCGCGGGCCCACCGATGATGCGGGGGCGCTGCGAATTCGCGAGCTGCTGTTGAAAAACGTATCGCGCGCCGTCGGCGACGAGCTTGAAAAAGTGATGGCGCGGATCAAGAAACGCCAGGCCGAAATCGACACCGCTGCCGAATACCGGCGTTTCAGCCGCGCCTGCCCAGGCGAGCCGCTATTCCGCCGTTAATCCGCAGCAGGGCTCTGGGCCTTCAGGGCCGCACGGCTTTTGGCGAGGGCATCGCGCACTTGCGCCTTCCAGTAGGCGCGCGGCGCACCGTCCGCGAGCAGGTCTTCCCATTCCTGGATCGCTTCGGCATGCCTTCCATGCTGCGCCTGGGCGAGCGCAAGATAATAGCGCGCGATCGGGCTGTTCGGATAAAGAGTCCTGACATATTCAAAGGTGCCGACTGCGTCCTCTCCGACGATTCCCTTGGAGGCAAGCACTTGCGTTTCGCCGAGCGACACGGCGTAAACCCGGAGCAGCGGGTGCTCTATCTTCTGCGCCTCCACGACCGCTCGCTTGTAGAACTTGGCAGATTCCACGAAGTCGCCGATGCGGTAATTGATCAGCGCCAGCTGCAGGAGAGCGCCCAGGTCGTTCGGGTTTTTCTCGACCAGTATCTGGAACGGACGCTCGCTCAGCAGCGATTGCTGGCGGAGCATGGTCTCCTCGAAATTCGCGAAGATCGCAGGCGAGCCCGGCAGGTCTGGACGGCCCTGCGGGAGGTAGACGAGCAGCGCCCCGAAAGGCAGCAACACGCCGAGCCAAAAGGATAGCTTTTCGTCGCGTTTGTCAGGCGCTGCGCCATGCGGAAAGTTTCCCCGCCCGGCGAGCGAGAGCATGAGCTTGAACACAACACCGGCCGTCAGCGCCGCAGCAACAAGGTAAAACGACCACATCAGGATTCCTCCCGCCGCAAGCGGCGCAGATAGATGACCCCGATCGCGACACCCGCGCCCAGCACGAGCAGCGGCGCGCCCCAGAGCAGCAGCGTCGCGGTGCGCAGGGGCGGCCGCATCAGGACATAATCGCCGTAGCGCTGCTGGACGAAGTCAAGCACCTCGCCATCGGTGTCGCCGACGGCGATGCGCTCCCGCACCAGTTTGCGGATATCGCCGGCAAGGCCGGCATTCGATTCATCAATGTCCTCGCCCTGACAGACGAGGCAGCGCAGCTGTCTGGATAGCCCGCGGGCGCGCGCCTCCAGCCCCGGGTCGGCGAGCATTTCATCCGGCTGCACCGCGAAAGCCGGAGAGGACAGGAACAGAAATGCGAGAAGAATGAATTTCATTTCAGCTTCTCCAGCACGGGGCGGACCAGGCGCGTGATGTCTTCCTCGCGCAACGGGCCGACATGCTTGTAGCGAATAATGCCCCTTGAATCGACAACGAAGGTTTCCGGCACGCCATAGACGCCCCAGTCAATCGCTACGCGGCCTGTGTCGTCAAATCCCACCGCCGCAAAAGGATTACCGTAGGCGTCGAGCCAGCGGGAGACGTCTTTCCTGGTATCCTTGTAGTCGATGCCGTAGACCAGCACGCCGCTTTCCCTGGCATAGGCGGCAAGCACCGCCTGTTCGGCGCGGCAGGTCAGGCACCAGGAGGCGAAGAAATTCACGAGGTACGGCCTGTCCGCCTGCCGAAGCTTCGCGGATTCCAGCGGCGCGCCGCCCGGAAGCGCCGGCGGCAGCACGAAATCGGGCAGCGGCTTGCCGATCATCGCGGAGGGAATAATGGCCGGGTCCCTGCCCTGCACCAGCGGCACCGCGAACAGCGCGACGATAATTGCAAGCAGGATCAGCGGCATGTAGGCGCCCGCCTTCATGCGGACTTCTCCCGCCGGGGCTTCGCAAGCGACATGAGCCCGCCGGCCGCGATCATGAGCGCGCCAGCCAGCACCAGCGCAATGAGCGGATGATGATAGAGCCGCACGACCCGCCGCTGCGGGTTTTCCTTGTCCTGGTCGCCGAGCACGGCATAGGTAATATCGAAACCGTCGAGGTGAAGGGCCGTTTCACTGAGTTCGCGTTCCTGCGTCGGATACCAGCGTTTTTCAGGCTGCAGGTAATATCCGGGGTCATCCGCGCCCTCGGTTACGCGGAAAATCGCACGCTCGAGCGTATAGTTGCGCCCGATATCGGGGCGCACGCCCAGGAAGGACACCTCGCGCCCCGTGAAAGAAAGACGCTCGCCGACGGTCATCCAGGAAATTTTCTCAGCATTCCAGGATGTCGCTGCCGTGACGCCGATCAGCAGGACCGCAAAGCCGGCATGGGCAACCACCATGCCGTAATAGGCCGGCGGCAGGCTGCGGAGCGCGGTGAGACGGTGCGTCTTCCGGTAAAAATCGGCCAGCGTCGCAAACAAAATCCAGCCGGCGGCAAGAAACATCACGACCGTGAATGGACGACCCGGCAGCGGCATCAGCGCGACCGCGAGCGCAAGAAGCGCCGTCAGCGCGCCGGGCACGAGGACCCTGCGCGAAAGCGTGCCGGGAAGCGTCTCGCGCCAGGCCAGCATCGGCCCCAGTCCCATGAGGATGGCAAAGGGAATAAGCAGCGGCGTGAGCGTCGCGGTGAAATACGGCGCGCCGACGGAGATGCTGCCGAGCTCGAGCGCCGAGAGGAAAATCGGGTAGAGCGTCCCCATGAACACCGTCGCGCAGAACGTGAACAGGAACACGTTGTTCAGCAGTATCGCTCCTTCGCGGCTGACAGGGCGGAAGCTGGCGCCGATGCGGATTTGCGGCGCGCGCAGGCCGTACATCAGGAACGCCCCGCCGGCGGTCAGACCAAGCAGCACAAGAATAAAAATCCCGCGCGTCGGATCCGAGGCGAAGGAATGAACGGAAGTCAGGATGCCCGAGCGCACGAGGAAAGTGCCCAGCAGGGAAAGGGTGAAGGTGAGAATGCAAAGCAGCACGGTCCATATCTTCAGCGCGCCGCGCTTTTGCAGGGCAGCAACCGAATGCAGAAGCGCCGTTCCCGCGAGCCACGGCATCAATGATGCGTTTTCGACCGGATCCCAGAACCAGAAGCCGCCCCAGCCGAGCTCGTAGTAAGCCCAGGTTGCGCCGAGCATGATGCCGAGGGTCATGAACACCCAGGCTGCCATCACCCAGGGCCGCAGCTGTTCCGCCCATTCGGGGTCGACTTTTTTCTCGATCAGCGCGGCAAGGGCGAAACAAAAGGCAACGGAAAAACCAACATACCCTGCGTAGAGAACGGGCGGGTGGATCGCGAGCAGCGGGTCCTGCAGCACGGGGTTGAGATCGAGGCCTTCGCGCGGCGCGGGCGAGAGGCGGAGGAACGGGTTGGAGGCGACGAGGATATAGGAAAGGAAACCTGCAACCACCAGCCCCATCAGCGACAGGACACGGGCGCGCAGACCCGCTGGGAGCGCGAGATCGCGGGCCGCGAGGAAAAACATCCAGGAGGTCAGCATCCAGGCCCAGAGCAGAATCGAGCCTTCGTGATTGCCCCAGACACCGGTGATTTTATAGATCCAGGGCTTCAGCGTGTGGCTGTTCTGCTGCACGTTCAGGACGGAAAAATCCGACAGCGCGTAAGCATGCACAAGGCCGAGCAGCGCGATCGTGACAAGCCCGCAAAGCGATATCGCCATCGGCCTTGCGAGAGCCATCCATGCCACCCGCCCTTTCGCGGCGCCCGCCATAGGTACGGTGGCCAACATGAGCGAGAGGACGAGGGCGAGCGCCAGCGCGAAATGGGCAAGTTCGACGATCATCGCGCGCCGCCGGTCTTTTCGTCATGCACCCGCTTCATTTCGCGGGCGAGCTCGGGCGGCGTATAGTTCTCGTCATGCTTTGCGAGCAGCTGCTTTGCATGGAAGACGTCTCCCCGCAGGCTGCCGGTCGCGACAACGCCCTGACCCTCGCGGAACAGGTCAGGCGGGATGCCTTCATACGAAACCTTCTGGTCGCGCAATTCGTCGGTCACGATAAATTCGATCACGAGGTTATCGGTGCGGCGAACAAGGCTGCCCGGCTTCACGAGGCCTCCGAGGCGGAACGTCGCACCCTCGCGCACGCGGCGGTCATTCTTTGCCTTCATGTCAGCGACCTGCTGGGGCGTAAAAAAGTACGAGATATTGTCGCGCATTGCATAGAGGGCCAGGGCCGCAGCCCCCGCAAGGCAGAGCAGCACGAGCAGGATAAACCGGAACCGTGCGCGCCTACCCATCGCTGCCGCCTTTTTTGCGGATGCGCGCCCAGCCGATCAGGCTCTGCGCAACCAGCAGCACAAGGGCGAGCGCTGTGATGCCGTAGGCCGCGCCGATATATACTGCGTGGTTCATGACTGCCCCCGCAGGCTGAGCTTCCGGCGGAAAATTTCCGTGCGCAGCCGTAACAGCGCAAGCGCGAAGAACAGGAAATGAAATCCAGCCGCCATCAGCGCCAATGGCAAAAGCATGGATTTATCGACGGTCGCACCGCCCAAGCGCATGATGCTGGCCGGCTGATGCAGCGTGTTCCACCAATCGACCGAAAACTTGATGACCGGAATATTGATCGCGCCGATCAGCAGCAGCCCCGCCCCCGCATTGATCCCGCGCTGTTCGTCATCGAAAGCATCGACGAGCGCCATATAGCCGATATAAAGGAAGAAAAGAACAAGCACGGAAGTCAGCCGCGCATCCCAGACCCACCACGCCCCCCACATCGGCTTACCCCACAGCGATCCGGTGAGGAGACAGATAAGGGTGAAGCAGGCG
>DASPMW010000151.1:0-10414 GCA_035626855.1 Patescibacteria group bacterium | reverse complement strand
CCGATAAAACAGTTGTCCTCGATAATGACGGGGTTTGCCTGCAGCGGCTCCAGCACGCCGCCGATGCCGACGCCGCCCGAGATATGGCAGTTCGCGCCCACCTGCGCGCAGGATCCGATCGTCGCCCAGGTATCGACCATCGTGCCTTCGCCGACATAGGCGCCGACATTGACGAAGGAGGGCATCAGCACCGCCTTCGGCGCAATATAGGCAGAGGGACGCACAATCGCGCCCGGCACGGCGCGGAAACCGGCCGCCTTGAACTGTTCTGCTGACATATCTTCAAAGCGCGAGCCCATCTTGTCGTACCAGGTTGCGCCGTTGGGCGCGCCCTTCACGGGCGCATTGTCGTTGAAGCGGAAGGACAGCAGGATCGCCTTCTTGAGCCATTGATGCACGGTCCAGCCGTCAGCGCCTTTTTCGCAGACGCGAAGGCGGCCTTCGCCCAGATGCGCCATCACTTCATCGACGGTCGCCTTGCCGAGGATTTTCGTCTTCTCGGTCAGGCTTTCGCGCTGCTCCCAGACCGAGTTGATGTTGGTCTCGAGCTCTGCGATATCGATTTGGGGCTTATTATCCGCGTTGCGTAACATTGTTCACCAGCCAGTCTGAAAGTTTTTCCGCTTTATGATGGATATGGGGTTGCTCGAAGCCGTCGGGCGGCGCGTTCTTGCCGTGAAACCAGACCGTCCTCATGCCAAGGTCGTGGGCGGTGCGCAGGTTCACCTCCATATCCTCGAACATGCAGGCGCTCGAAGCATTCACGCCATGCTTTTTCATGAAAGCGTGATAGCTGTCATGTTTCGGCTTCGGCCAGTAATCGGCATCCTCGATCGCGAAGAGGCCGTCGAAATGATGCGCGATCCCGAGATGCGCAACCATCGCTTCCGCGAAATGGCGCGGCGCATTGGTGAAGACGTAACGCCTGCCGGGGAGATGCGCGAGGTATTCCTGCGTGATCTTGCAGGGCGCGACGGGGCCGAGATCGACGTCGTGAACGTGCTTCAGGAAATATTCCGGCGCGACACCGTGTTCCGTCATCAGCCCGCGCAACGTGGTGCCGTAGGTCTGGTAGAAATGTTTACGCTTAAGGTCTGCATCGCGATGCGGAATGCCCAGATGCCCGGCGACGAAATCGGTCATGCGGCGGCCGACCTCGACGAAGATATGGCTTTCGGCGTCATAGAGGGTGTTGTCGAGGTCGAAGACCCAGCTATCCACATGGGAAAGCGATTCAGGTGGCTGTTTTCTCATGGCGGAGGATCACACGGCCTTTCGTGAGCGCAGGGCGGTCGCCAGCGTGCCATCGTCGAGATAGTCGATCTGGCCGCCAATGGGCACGCCATGCGCCAGCTGCGTGACCGAGACGTTGCAGTTGTGCAGGCAGTCGGCGATGTAATGCGCGGTCGTCTGGCCGTCGATGGTCGCGTTCAGCGCGACGATCACTTCCTTGACCCGGTCGTCCCGCGCGCGCTCCAGCAGGTGGGGAATGGACAGGTCTTCAGGCCCGATGCCGTCAAGCGCCGACAGGGTACCGCCGAGCACATGGTAATAGCCCTTGAATGAACCCGTCTTCTCGATCGCCCAAAGGTCGGCGATATCCTCGATCACGCAAATGACGCTGCGGTCGCGCAGGCTGCTCGCGCAGATCGCGCAGGGGCGCTGGGTGTCGAGATTGTGGCAGTCGGGGCATTCCTCGATCACCTCGGCCGCCTTGCTGAGCGCCTGGGACAGCGGCAGCATCAGCGTTTCGCGGTTTTTCAGGAAATGCAGCGCGACGCGGCGCGCCGAGCGCGGCCCGAGGCCGGGCAGGCGGGCGATAAGCTTTATCAGGTGCTCGATTTCGGTGCCGATCATGCGGTGATTATGCCCTAAAGGAGGTGCCCTTTACAGTCATTTAAGCCCGTTTCGCCATATGTTAACCCCCGAAGGAATCGCTGAACAGGCAGTCTTTCTCCGCGCCGAGCGCATTGAGCGCGGGCAGGGTGGCCTCGATCATCGCGCGTGGCCCGGCGATATAAATGTTAAACCCTGCGAGCGTCTTGAAATCCGCCTGAAGCGCGGGCGCGAGGTAGCCGGTGCGGTAAGGTGCGCCCAACGGGTTTTCACCTAAAAGCGGCACATAGCGGAATTCAGGGCGGGCGTCACGAAGAGCCGCGAATTTGGGATCGAGGTAAAGGTGCGCAACATCCCGCACGCCCCAGTACAGATGCGCGGGACTGTGCGCGGCATGGGCGAAATGGGCCTCCAGGATCGCCTTCATCGGCGCGACGCCGACGCCGCCCGCCAGCGCCAGCAGGGGCCGCTCGGAGGGGCGCCAGAAATGGTCGCCAAACGGCAGCTCGACGGTAATCGCGCGGCCCGCCTGCCAATCATCGAAGATGTGCTGCGTGAGGCCGCGGCCCGTGCCTTTAATGTGGAACTCCAGCGTGCCGCCATCGGGTGCATTGGCGATCGAGAACGGCCGGGGGTCGAAACCGGGAGCAAGCAGGTGCGCATATTGGCCCGCACGGTGCGCGGAAGCGGTGCCGATATCCACGCGGATGAGCCGCGTATCTCCCCCGATCTCTTCGACAGAGACGACCCGCGCGTCATATCGGCGCGGAGAAGCAAGCAGCTGTGCGGCAGGTTGGGCGTTCACTGATATCATTCCTCGGGTACCCGGAAAGACTTAGGGCTCACCCGCAAAACTAGGGATGAGCCCTTGAAAGTCAATAGGTTGTGGCCGGCTTAGGGCTTGGGGGTCGAGCCGCCGCCGTTTTTCTTTTTCGGCGCCGCTGTATCGGCAGCTGCCGGGGCCGCCGCTTCCTTGGTCGGGATGACGACTCCAGCCTTGCTGGCGGCATCCGCGACTTCAGGCACGACCGCGTCCCTGGTCAGCTTGTCGCCTTTCAGCAGGGCATCCATCTGATCAAGCTTTTTAATCTTGTCCGGGTCACCTGCAGCGGCCTCGCGTTCCTGCGCGATGATGTCGTGTATCGTCACGCCTTTCGCCGGCGTTTCCTCGCCCTTCACGGGCGGGGTCAGCTTCCCGAAGCTGGTTTCGACGGGCTTTTCCGGGGTGTCAACGGTCGCCCCTTTGTCGATCAGCGCTTTGGCGTCGGCAACCGGATCCTGTTCCTTTGCCGCGGCCAGCACAGGGTTTTCCACCGGCTTGTCCGTCGCGGGAGGGGTACTGGTAGCTTCAGGGGCTTTTGCCTCGGGTTCTTTTGCTTCAGGCGCTTTCGAGGGCGTGGTTGCCGATTCCGGCGTTTCCGGCGCATCGGCTTCGGCAACCGGCGGCGCATCTCGGCTCGTCTGCGGCGCATCCGGAAGGGTCTTGATGTTCATCACGCCCTGCTCGGCAGCGCTTGCGCCGATTACCAGCTTGTCTGCGCGCGCTTCCAATTCGCGGGCGAGACGATTGCGCACGTTGTTGGGATCATCGCTGTAAACAGGCTCGAAATTCGCGACTTCAAGGCCCGCAAGCTTCGCCTGCAGCCAGATCATTTCCTTCTGCTTCACGGAGCCATGAACGTTGATCGCCTTCCAGCCGCGCGCGAGTGCGGTGACGGCGACGGCATGTGCATCTTCCTCGTCAAACTTGGCGGAGCGCTTGCGCATGCCGATGAACTCGGTGCCGCCGAGGTTGGCGTGCCATTCGATCGTGTGGCCGTTCGGCAGGTGGAAATCGAGGCCGTATTTGTCGTTTTTGCGGACTTTACCCGAAAGGCCGAGCGTTTCTTTCAGCTCGTCATCGACGTCGCCCATGCCCCAGACGGCATTGAGGTCCTTCATGCTGGTTTTCGCGAAATGCTCGCGGTAGCGCGTGTCTTTCGGGCCATCCTCGTCATCGAGGCTGTCGTCTTGCGCGACAGGCGCAGTCGAGGTCGCGGTATCCGCGGGCTTGGAATTCGTCTTGGGTGCGATTGCGCTCTGGTCGCCGATCGGCGCGATGTCGGGCTGCGTGGTGGTGGTTTCTGCGGCTGCTTCCGCGTTTTCTTCGCCGACCGGGGCGATGTCGCTCGCGGTCTTAGGCTTGGCTTCAGCCTTTTCCTTGGAGCCTTCCGCAGTCGCTGCGCCTGCGGAATCAAGTGCGGCAGGGGTAGCCGTTTCCACCTTCGGGCCTTCGGCGCTCACGGTGGGGGCAGGGGTGGCGGGAGAGATGCCGACGCCTTCTTCCTCGAGGTTGAACAGGGTCATTTGCGGGTCGGGCTGGCCGGCTTCGAAATCGATCAGCATCTGGCCGCCGTCTTCGACCTTCGGCGCCTTCTGGAACTTGCTGGGAACGGTTTCGACGGCGGTTACTGTGCCGGCATTGGCGAGATTGTTTTTATCGTCTGCGGAAGGCGGTTTGATTTCCTGACCGTCTTGAGCCATGGCGAATACCCTCTTTGGTTCTTGAAGAAAACGTTAACCCGTCATTAACAATTGTATTCAATTATTATAGCCAAGTTTTCGTAATGACGCAAGAAAACGCAGATTGGCCAGCGTTATCAACGTAATAACGCCGAATCTATTTGTTCAGTTTCCCTTTGGAGCGCTCGGGGTCGTAGTAGTGGAAAAGGTCGTTGTCGAGCTTAACCCCGGTCTGCGTATTGAACAGCTCAACCTCGGTCACGGAGCCGCCCGGATCCACGATTCGCCACTTGCGCAGCTCCAGGCTGGGCACTTCGGTAAAGGCGAGAACCATCGAACCTGCATTCGGCTCCTTCTTCTCGACGAGCGTGAGCAGCAGCATGCCGCCCTCACGCTTTACCGTGGAAACCTGCAGATCGCCCGACAGCGTCAGTTTTTCGCGCAGGAAGAAATCCGCGAGGGATTTGGAGATGAGTGTGCGGGAGCCCTGTTTCATCTCGGCGTCATAATAGTTGATGAAAGTGCCGTCGGCGACGATGAAATCCTTCACGGGTGGATCATAGGTAAAGCTCATCCGGCCCGGCCGCTTGAGAAGGAACGTGCCGCCGATGCGCTTGCCCTCGTTATCGGTCTGCACAAACTTTGCCTTCAGCGTCTTGATGCCGCTTAAATAGGCTTCAACCGCCGCGACATCGCCCATGGGATTGGCGGGGTCGGTCATCGCCGCCTTCGCGGGCACAGCCAGAACCAAGGCGAGCAGAATTGCGGCCAAAATACGCATAATTTTATCCCTTTATGTCTCGTCCGGTTTTTAGACGCGGATCAGGGGTTATACCCTGCGATCTGCATCAGGAATTTATCAAGCGTCGCATGGACCTTTTCAAGGTCACGCGGCTTGTCGCCGCTCGATGACAGCGTTACCTGCACCGGGAACTGGCGCAGCATCGTCGTACCCACCGCGCCGTTCTGGCGGTGTTTCTGGTATTCGGATTCAAACTCGGTCGAATATCCGATCGATACGCCGGTGTCGGTGCGGTTCGCCTTGTCGTCGAAGATATACTGGTCGGGCGCGCCCATCAGCAGCTTCGCGGCATAATTGTCGCTGATTTTCTCGCTGTCGCTGTTGCCCATGACCTTGAACTTGTTGGAGACGCTCTTTTTCATGTCGTCGCGGAAAGTCGGTTCGCGCATATCGAGGTATTCGGGCAGGCCGAGCGGCGCGCGGCCGAGCTTCGGTGCAAGCCAGCTGATCGTACCCTGGTTGTTGATCGAGGTGTCAGGCATCGGCATGCCCGGCAGCATGTCTGCGGCGAGCTTGGGGCCCTGGGTGAACTTTTCGAGCTCAAGGCAATCAGCGAAGACCGCCATCAGCATCCCGCCGTCGCCAGACTTGTTCATTTTGCGAAGGTGCTTGATCATCGCGCCTTCGAGATACTGCGATTCATCGAGGAAGCACATACCGAGCGGCGCCTCCAGCGTGATGCGGTGCTGGCCGAAGGGCATCACGACCGTGCGGCGCATCTCCCAGATCGGGCTGCGCTCGCGCGCCTGCGCGTTGTAACCCGCGAGGACCGAGCCTGCCAGCAGCAGGGCAAATACCGTGTTCTTGGGGGAGAATAATTTTTTCATCGAAACTTTCTTTCTTTACGTCCCGTAATGGTCGCCGCCCAGGATCTCCCGCTTGCCGACATGGTTTGCGGCCGTGATGAGGCCCTCTTTTTCCATGCGCTCGACGATGCGGGCGGCACGGTTGTAGCCGATCTGCAGGTGGCGCTGGATGAAGCTCGTGGAAACCTTGCGTTCCCGGATGACAATCGCGACTGCCTGGTCGTAAAGATCGTCCCCGCTGCCGCCGCCGCTCCCGGCTTCGCCGAAGCCGCCTTCTTCCTCCTCGCCGTCCGTTACCCCATCAATGTAATTCGGAACGCCTTGGCTGCGCAAGAAGGACACGATTTTCTCCACCTCGTCGTCGCCGACGAAGGGTCCGTGGACTCTGGTAATACGGCCGCCGGCCGCCATATAGAGCATGTCGCCCTGGCCGAGCAGCTGTTCCGCGCCGCCTTCCCCTAATATCGTGCGGCTGTCGATCTTGGACGTCACCTGGAAGCTGATGCGCGTCGGGAAGTTTGCCTTAATCACGCCCGTGATGACGTCGACCGAAGGACGCTGCGTCGCCATGATCAGGTGGATGCCGGCGGCGCGCGCCATTTGCGCCAAGCGCTGGATCGCGTTTTCGACTTCCTTGCCGGCGACGAGCATCAGGTCGGCGAATTCGTCGACGATGATGACGATATACGGCAGGTCGTTAAGCGGGATCGGCTGTTCTTCGTAAACCGGCTTGCCGGTGTCGGAATCAAAGCCGGTCTGGATCTTGTGCATGAGCACTTCGCCCGAGGCGCGCGCCGCGCGGATGCGCTCGTTGAAGCCGTCGATATTGCGCACGCCAAGCTTCGACATGGCGCGGTAACGGTCCTCCATCTCGCGCACGGCCCATTTCAACGCGGTGACGGCCTTATGCGCCTCCGTCACGACCGGGGTGAGCAGGTGCGGGATTTCGTCATAGACCGACAGTTCCAGCATCTTGGGATCGATCATGATGAAACGGCACTGTTCCGGCGACAGGCGGTAAAGCAGCGAGAGGATCATCGTGTTCACGGCGACGGATTTACCCGAGCCGGTGGTTCCTGCAACGAGCAAGTGAGGCATGCGCGCGAGATCGGCGATCACCGGCTCGCCCGCGATGTTCTTGCCAAGGATAAGCGGCAGCTTGGCGGTATGCTTTTCAGACTCGCGGGTCGCCAGCAGTTCTTTCAGGAACACCATTTCACGCTTAGCGTTCGGCAGCTCGATGCCGATTGCGTTCTTGCCGGGCACGACCGCGACGCGCACGGCGATCGAGCTCATCGAGCGCGCGATATCGTCGGAAAGGCCGATCACGCGGCTCGTCTTGGTGCCGGGTGCCGGCTCCATCTCATAGAGCGTCACGATCGGGCCGGGGCTCACTTTCAGGATATCGCCCTGCACGCCGAAATCGGCGAGCGTGGATTGCAGCATTTCGGCGTTTTTCTGTAGCGCATTTTCATCGAGTTTGGTGACGGATTGCGCGCGGTCTTGCAGCAGGTCAAGCGCGGGCAGCTGCCATTCTTCTTCGGAGGTGCGCAGGTTCAGTTTTTTCTGCTTGTCCTCCTTCACGGGTTTTTGCGGCTTCTCGCTGCGGATGGCGACGATAGGCTTGCGCTTGGCAACCAACGTGTCGTCAGTCTCCCGCACATCATCTTGCTCGGGGCTTGCGTCTTCCTTGATGCGGATGCGGCGCTGCTTCGGCGGAGCGTCGTTGGTGTAGGTGGTATGCCATTTGCGAAAGGCGGTGAACGCCGCGCCCGTGCGTTCCGCGGCGTACGCGGTCACTTCGCGCGTGGTGCCGAGCCCGTTCATCCATTCGCCAAGCCCGATGCCGAGCGCGATGATGTAGGTGACGGCGCCCAGCATCGCCGCCGACAATGCGACGAACAGGAACGCCATGGTGCCGAGCCAGCCCTGCAGGTTGTTCCCGACGGCGTTGTATATCAGCGCCCCGGCGGAACCGCCGAGATACGCGCCGGTGCCGAACATATCAAAGGAAGGAAGGCGCGCAAAGGCAATCGCACCCAGCAGCACCGAGGCGAAGAGCATCGGCACGCGCAAGGAGGCGGGCGGCATTTTCTTGCGGGAAACGACGCGCCAGCCCCAGACAAGGAAAGCGACGCCGAGCAGCAACGCCGCTGCGCCCAGCGTCTGCAGCAGCAGGTCGGCCGCATAAGCCCCCGGTTTACCCAGCAGGTTCGAGACGACGGGATTGGTGCCCGCCGTGTTCAGAGAAGGGTCTTTCGCGTCATAGGTCAACAGTGCGCCGAATACAGAGAGGCCGGCAGCGGCAAGCGCAAGCCCGCCCAGATCCGTCAGGCGGTGCGCAAGGAAGCTTTGCAGGCTTGCCGGCAGCAGCGGCGTTTTCCCGCCACGCGATCTGACGGAAACTTTGCGCTGTGGCGCGCGCGAAAATATACCCATGAAGCCCCCAAAGGCGGATGAGACAGCTAAACCCTAAAAACCCGATTTGATTGTAGCAGAGCGGCGACTCGCCGCGCTATATGCGCCGCTCATTTATTTCGGCGGCAGCAGCTTATTTTTTCTTCTCTTCGCCGAGATCCAGCACGCCATTCGGGTCTTTTTCAACCAGATCAGCGACTTGATCGTAGACCGAGGCATTATCGTTCATCTGCTCTTTCAGGGGCTCGTTCTGCGCGCCGACGTTGCGGAAGAAGGTGGCGGCGTCGCGGAGCAGCTTGGCAGCGAGCTGGGCGTAAGTGGCCATCTGGGCATTTCCCTGAAAAGAATAAACAAAGCTTCAAAAAACTAGCATGGCTTCACCGCGACCGCACGGGAAATTTGCGCCCGTTATGTGAATTATTTGCGGCGGAATGGATGCGCGAGGTAGGTGCCGAGCATGCGGATATCGGCCGCGTAAAAACGCAGCTCGTCGATCGCGTACTGGAACGAAACATCCTCCGGATGGCCCTCGAACTCGCAGTAGAAGGTCGCCGAATGGAATTTGTTGCCTTCCAGGTAGCTTTCCAGCTTCAGGATGTTGATGCCGTTCGTCGCAAAACCGCCGAGCGCCTTATAGAGCGCGGCCGGGATGTTGTGAACCTTGAACAGGATCGACGTAATGTATTTTTTGCCCTTCGCGCGGACGGGGAGCTTCGATCCCTTGCCGAGCGCGATAAACCGTGTCGTGTTGCCTTCCTCGTCCTCGATATTCTTTTGCAGGATTTTCAGGCCATACAATTCCGCCGCAAGCGCCGACGCAATCGCACCATGGGCTTTGTCCTTCATTTCCGCGACTTTCAGGGCGGAGCCGGCGGTATCTTCGAATACGACGGGCTTCAGGCCGAGCTCCGCAATGATCTTGCGGCACTGGGGCAGCGCATGGATGTGGGAATAGACGGTTTTAATGTCCGACACCTTCGCGCCCTCGACGCCGAGCAGGCAATGGTGCACGGGGATGAAGTATTCGGCCACAATCGATAGCGGCGATTTTGGCAGCAAATGATGGATGTCGGCCACACGGCCGGCGATCGAGTTGTCGATCGGGATCATCGCGTATTTCGCGCGCCCGGTTTCGGCGGCTTTAAAGGCTTCCGCGAAAGTGGGACAGGGCAGCGGCTCCAGCTTCGGGAAGGCGGCGAGGCATGCCATGTGGGAATAGGCGCCGGCGCGCCCCTGGAAGGAGATTTTATCTGTCATGATGTGATCTTTATTTTAGGGGGCGGGGTTGTCGAACCACCGCTTCTTGAGGCCATTCTGCCCGAGATTTTCGCCGCCTGCAATCTCGACCGTCATCATGCCGTGGCGCTGGTCCTGCGCGCCCTGCATATTGTAATAGCCGACGCGCGCGCCCTTGCCGTTTTCGACGAGCGGCAGCGCGATCTTCGCGACCGCCTTCCAGAAATCGCGTTTTTCCGCGCGCGATGCGTTCAGGATGAAATCGGGGAAAGATTTGTAGTTCGGATTGACGATCGCATAGTGCTCCTTCGCTTCGCGCGCCTCGGCCGGCAGCGGCAGGGATTTCATGCCCTGGCCGATATCGGTGCCGAGAATATCAAGCTTGTTATCAGCGAACAGCTTCACGATCGCGGGTTTGGGGTGCGGATAAAAACTGCGCTGCTCCCCGATGAACTGCTTGTCCGGCGAAAAGCCGTGCGACAACACGTGGATATGCACCTGCTGAACCTGCGAATTGGTGTCATTGGTGCCCATATCGGCAGCTTTGGAAAAATTCGACAGCCACTGGTGGTTTTGAGGGGCGACCTCCGTGCGGTAAAGATTTTCAAAGGCGTCCGAGATATCGTCCCAGGCGTCGTCGCTGGCTTTCGTTGCGAGGAAATCAAGGCCGTCCTCGTGCCGCAGCCCGGATACGGCGATGATGAAGCTGCGCGTCGCGATCGCGTTACCCTTCGCCGCCTGGCCGTGCAGGACAGTGCGCGTGGTGGCATTCTGCGCAAAGGCTTCTTGCGCGTTGGTCTTTTCGAACCAGTCT